>NZ_PSTT01000037.1 GCF_002931235.1 Subtercola sp. Z020
GGGCGGGCGGGACGGCGCGGGCGGGACGGAGAGACCGCGGGGGACGGCGAGACCGCGGGGGTCAGCGGTCGGCGTAGCCGGCCGCGGCCGCGGAGGGGGCGGCGGAGCCGGCGCCTGCGGGCGCAGCGGCGGCAGCCGCAGCGTCGGCGTAGTCGCCGATGCGGCCCGTGCGCATCACGCGCTCGAGCAGCAGGTCGAAGTTGCGCGCCATCTCCTGCGCGCCCTCGCCGGGCCAGACGTGCAGCGCCTTCGCGGCGCCCTGCGCCTGCTGCAGCGACGTGCGCTCCGGCAGCTGCGGCGACAGCACCAGCGGGCCGAACATGTCGCGCAGCTCCTTGATGCGGAACTGGTGCTCGAGCGACTGCGACCGCACCCGGTTCACGATGATGCCGAGCGGCTGGAGGCGCGGCGAGAGCCCCCGCCGGATCTCCTCGATCGCCCGCAGCGCCCGGTCGGCCGCAGCCACCGAGAACAGCCCGGGCTCGGTGACGACGGTGACCCGGTCACTGGCCGCCCACGCAGTGCGCGTCAGAGCATTGAGAGAGGGAGCGCAGTCGATCAGCACGAGGTCGTAGTCGCTCTCGACGGTCGCCAGGGCTTCTTCGAGCTTCCAGATGTCACGGATGGAGGGGTGCGGGCCGTCGAAGTTCAGAGCCGAAGGCGATCCGATCAGCACGTCGATTGTGCCGCCGCGGTCTTTGGTCCAGCCGGAGGGGGCGATGGCCGCCCGAACGATCTTCTCCTTCGGCGACGCGAGCACGTCTGCGACGTTCAGGTGACCGGAGACATTGATGTCCATTCCGGTCGACACGTCGGACTGCGGGTCGAGGTCGACGACAAGGGTGCGCAGGCCCTTCGCGAAGGCCGCGGAAGCCAGGCCGAGGGTGACGGTTGTCTTACCGACCCCGCCCTTGAGTGAGCTGACGCTGAGTACATGCACAATCGTCTACGTTACCTTCACTAGGCTGGGAGAACCTAACTGTCTCCTGTATGCCGCATGGGTGCTGCACTGCTTCGGAAGGACCGTATGTTCGCCAAGATTCTGGTAGCCAATCGAGGAGAAATCGCGATCCGGGCGTTCCGTGCCGCGTATGAGCTGGGGGCCAAGACGGTCGCCGTCTTCCCCTACGAAGACCGCAATTCGATGCACCGCCTGAAGGCCGACGAGGCCTACCAGATCGGCGAGGTCGGGCATCCCGTTCGGGCCTATCTCGACGTGAGCGAGATCATCCGCGTCGCGAAGGAGAGCGGCGCCGACGCGATCTACCCCGGATACGGCTTTCTGTCTGAGAACCCCGAGCTCGCCTCCGCAGCGGCCGCGGCCGGCATCACCTTCATCGGCCCGAAGACCGACGTGCTCGAGATGGCGGGCAACAAGGTGACGGCCAAGGAGCACGCGATCGCCGCCGGTGTGCCGGTGCTGCGTTCGACCCCGGCGACCCGCGACATCGAGGAGCTGCTGGCCGGCGCCGACGAGATCGGCTTCCCGATCTTCGCGAAGGCTGTCGCCGGTGGCGGGGGGCGCGGGATGCGACGGGTCGAGACCCGCGAGGAGCTGCGGGATGCTCTCGAAGCCGCCATGCGCGAAGCCGACAGTGCGTTCGGGGACCCGACGATGTTCCTCGAGCAGGCGGTGCTCCGGCCGCGGCACATCGAGGTGCAGATCCTCGCGGACACGCAGGGCAACACGGTGCACCTCTTCGAGCGGGACTGCTCGGTGCAGCGCCGCAACCAGAAGGTCGTCGAGATCGCGCCGGCCCCGAACATCAGCGACGAACTGCGCGAGGCACTGCACAGCGACGCGATCAAGTTCGCGAGGTCGATCAACTACGTCAACGCGGGCACCGTCGAGTTCCTCGTCGACACCGTGGGGGAGCGCGCCGGCGAGCACGTCTTCATCGAGATGAACCCGCGCATCCAGGTCGAGCACACCGTGACCGAGGAGGTCACCGACGTCGACCTCGTGCAGTCGCAGATGCTGATCGCGTCGGGCGCGAGCCTCGCAGAGCTCGGCCTCGAGCAGCAGAACATCGTGCTGCGGGGCGCGGCGCTGCAGTGCCGCATCACGACCGAAGACCCGAACGCCGGCTTCCGCCCCGACACAGGCAAGATCACGACCTACCGCTCACCGGGCGGGTCGGGCATCCGGCTCGACGGCGGAACGGTCGCCGCGGGCGCCCAGATCAGCCCGCACTTCGACTCGATGCTGGTGAAGCTCACCTGCCGGGGCCGGGACTTCTCTGCCGCAGTTCGGCGGTCGAAGCGCGCGCTGGCCGAGTTCCGCATCCGCGGCGTCTCGACGAACATCCCGTTCCTCCAGGCCGTGCTCGAAGACCCGTCGTTCGCGGCCGGCGACCTCAGTACTGCGTTCATCGAGGAGCGCCCGCAGCTGTTCGCGACGCACGTGTCGAAAGACCGCGGCTCGAAGATCGTCAATTGGCTGGCCGATGTGACCGTGAACCAGCCGAACGGAAAGCGCGTCGGCACAGTCAACCCCGTTGCCAAGCTGCCCCAGACAGACCTGCACGCTCCGGCTCCGGATGGCTCGCGCCAGCGGCTGCTGGCGCTCGGCCCCGCCGCGTTCGCCACCGACCTCCGTGCGCAGACCGCCCTCGCGGTGACCGAGACGACGTTCCGGGATGCCCACCAGAGCCTGCTCGCCACGCGCGTGCGCACGAAAGACCTGCTCGCCGTCGCCCCGTACGTCGCCCGGCTCACCCCGCAGCTGCTGAGCGTCGAGGCGTGGGGCGGCGCGACCTACGACGTTGCGCTGCGGTTCCTCGGCGAAGACCCGTGGGAGCGGCTCGCGGCGCTGCGGGAGGCGCTGCCGAACGTCGCCATCCAGATGCTGCTGCGCGGTCGCAACACCGTCGGCTACACGCCGTACCCGACGGAGGTCACCGATGCCTTCGTGAAGGAGGCGGCATCCACCGGCGTCGACATCTTCCGCATCTTCGACGCGCTGAACGACGTGAACCAGATGCGCCCGGCGATCGACTCGGTGCTGGAGACCGGCACGACCCTCGCCGAGGTGGCCGTCTGCTACACCGGCGACCTGCTCGACCCGGCCGAAGACCTTTACACCCTCGACTACTACCTGAGGCTCGCCGACGAGATCGTGAAGAGCGGCGCGCACATCCTCGCCATCAAGGACATGGCGGGGCTCCTCCGGCCCTTCGCCGCCGAGAAGCTGGTCACCGCGTTCCGGGAGAACTTCGACGTGCCCGTGCACGTGCACACGCACGACACCGCGGGCGGCCAGCTCGCGACCCTGCTGGCCGCGAGCCGCGCCGGCGCCGATGCGGTGGATGTGGCCAGCGCCCCGATGTCGGGAACGACGAGCCAGCCCAGTGCGTCCGCCCTGGTGGCAGCCCTCGCGCACACCGAGCGTGACACCGGCCTGTCGCTGCAGGCCGTCAGCGACCTCGAGCCGTACTGGGAGGCCGTGCGCACGCTCTACCGCCCGTTCGAGTCGGGACTGCCCGGCCCCACCGGCCGCGTCTACAAGCACGAGATCCCGGGTGGGCAGCTGTCGAACCTGCGCCAGCAGGCCATCGCGCTCGGCCTCGCCGACCACTTCGAGAAGATCGAAGACCTCTACGCCGCGGCCAACGGCATCCTGGGTCGCATTCCCAAGGTGACACCGTCGTCGAAGGTGGTCGGCGACCTCGCGCTGCAGCTGGCCGCCGTCGGTGCCGACCCGGCCGACTTCGCCGAGAACCCGCAGAACTACGACATCCCCGACAGTGTGATCGGGTTCATGGCCGGTGAACTCGGCGACCTGCCGGGCGGCTGGCCCGAGCCGTTCCGCACCAAGGTGCTCGAGGGCCGCACGGTGAACGTGGGGGTCACGGAGGTCAGCGACGACGACAAGGCGCTCATCGGGCCGGCCGCGACATCCGCAGACCGGCGTTCGACCCTCAACCGGCTGCTCTTCCCCGGCCCGACCGCGGCGTTCGAAGCCCAGCGCGAGACCTACGGTGACCTGTCGGTCGTCGACACGGCCGACTACCTGTTCGGGCTCAACCCGGGCAGCGAGCACGTCGTCGAGATCGACAAGGGCGTGCGGCTCTTCATCGGCCTCGAGGCGATCGGCGAGGTCGACGACAAGGGCATGCGCGCGGTCATGACCATTCTGAACGGCCAGCTGCGGCCGGTGGTCGTGCGCGATTCGAGCGTGAAGGTCACGATCACTCAGGCGGAGAAGGCGGATGCCGCCAAGCCGGGCCAGGTCGCTGCGCCATTCTCGGGCGTGGTGACGCTGAAGGTCGAGGAGGGCCAGGTCATCGCGGCGGGCGAGGCCATCGCGACGATCGAGGCGATGAAGATGGAGGCCGCGATCACGTCTCCCGTGGGGGGCACGGTGCGCCGGCTGGCGATCCCGACGACTCAGCAGGTGGAGGCGGGCGACCTGCTGGTGGTCGTCGAGCCCTGAGGTGATGGCCGACGCGGCGGGGAGCCTGCGGGGCGTCGCGACGCCGGGCCGTGCCGTAAAATCGGTACGGCCCGACTGCAAGGAGTACCACCTGTGACTGCCCGCGAGATCCGCATCTTCGGTGATCCCGTTCTGAAGACCGTCTCCGACGAGATCGGCGTCATCGACGACCGCGTGCGCGGGCTGGTGGATGATCTGCTCGACTCGGTGCGCCTGCCGGGCCGTGCCGGGGTCGCCGCCGCGCAGATCGGGGTGAACCTCCGTGCGTTCAGCTACAACGTCGACGGCGAGGTCGGCTACCTGCTGAACCCGCGCATCACCGAGGTGTCGGGCGAGCCCGTCTTCGTGGACGAGGGATGCCTCTCGGTGCCGAACCTCTGGTTCAAGACGAAACGCTACCCCTTCGCGCGGGCCGTCGGCCTGAACCTCGACGGCGACGAGGTCGAGGTGTCGGGCACGGGCGTGATGGCGCAGGCGCTGCAGCACGAGACCGACCACCTCGACGGCGTGCTCTACCTCGACCGGCTCGAGAAGGACACCCGCCGCCAAGCCATGCGCGAGGTGCGCGAGTCCGACTGGTTCTGACCGCCGCCCCCCCCGTTCGGTGAGGTCGCTGCGGCCGGGCAGGGTCAGTGCGAGATCGAGATGCTCTCGGTCGCGGGGGCGCTCGAGTACATGCGCTCGATCACGTCCGCGTAGTCCTTCACGATGACGCTCCGCTTGATCGTCAGCTTCGGCGTGAGGTGCCCGCTCTCTTCGGTCAGGTCTTCGGAGAGCACGACGAACTTGCGGATCGACTCGGCCCGCGAGACCGTCGCGTTCGCGGCATCCACCGCCCGCTGGATCTCCGCGAGCACGGCCGGGTTCTGCGACGCCTCCTCGAGGGTCATCCCCTTCTTCTGGCCGTTGTTGCCGAGCCAGACGGGCAGCATCTCGGTGTCGAGGGTGACCAGCGCGGAGATGAACGGCTTCTGGTCGCCGACGACCACCACCTGGCCGACCAGCGGGTTCGCGCGGATGGGGTCTTCGAGCACGGCGGGGGCGACGTTCTTGCCGCCGGCGGTGACGATGATCTCCTTCTTGCGACCCGTGATCGTGAGAAAGCCGTCGCTGTCGAGCGCACCGATGTCGCCGGTGCGGAACCACTCGCCATCCATCGCCTCGGCGGTCGCCTCGGCATTGTTCCAGTAGCCGCCGAACACATTGATACCCGAGATCTGGATCTCGCCGTCGGCGGCGATGCGCACGCCCACGCCGGGCAGCGGCGGGCCGACGGTGTCGATCTTGAACTGGTCAGGCAGGTTCACCGTCGCCGGCGCCGTGGTCTCGGTGAGGCCGTACCCCTCGAGAATCGTGATGCCGAGGCTGCGGTAGAAGTGCCCCAGACGGTGCCCGAGCGGCGCCGAACCCGACACGGCGTATTTCGTGCGCCCGCCGAGGGCGGCCCGGAGCTTCGAGAAGACGAGGCGGTCGAAGAGCGCGAACTTGATCTTCAGCCCCAGAGGAACAGAGCCGGCGTCAAGCGCTTCGGAGTGCGCGACGGCGACCGCGGCGGCCTGCCGGAAGATCTTGCCGCGGCCGTCGCCCTCGGCCTTCTGCTCCGACGAGTTGTAGACCTTCTCGAAGACCCGCGGCACGGCGAGCAGGAAGGTCGGCTTGAACGAGCCGAGAGCGGGCAGCAGCTGCTTCGTGTCGGCCTGGTGGCCGACCTTCACGCCGGCGTGCACGCAGATGATCGCGATGAAGCGCGCGAAGACGTGGGCGGTCGTGATGAAGAGCAGAGTGGATGCGCCGTCGTTCACGACGTCGGAGAGCTTGACGGCCGCGTTCCGGGAGAGCTCGACGAAGTTCGAGTGGGTGAGGATGCAGCCCTTCGGCTTGCCCATGGTGCCCGAGGTGTAGATGAGGGTGGCGAGGTCGCTGCCCTTCGCGAGCGAGCGGCGACGCTCGATCTCTGCGTCGTCGACGTCGACCCCGCCGGCGACGAGCTTGCCGAGGTCGCCCAGGTCGATCTGCCAGACGTCGGTCACGAGCGGCAGGTCGGCCGCGACCTCGTCGAAGCGGGCGAAGTGGTCGGGTGTCTCGACGATCACCGCGACCGCGCCGGAGTCGCTGAGACTCCACTGCACCTGTGAAGGAGAAGACGTCTCGTACACCGGTACCAGCACAGCGCCGGCGAACCAGGCGGCGAAGTCGATCAGCGTCCACTCATAACGGGTGCGGCACATCAGGCCGATCTTGTCGCCGGGCTCGACGCCCGCGGCCACGAGCCCCTTGGCGAGGGCGCGGACCTGGGCGAGGAATTCCGCGGCGGAGACGTCTTTCCAGCCGCCGCCGGACGGAACGCCGAAGAGGGGAGCGTCGGGCGAGAGTGCCACGCGCTTGATCAGCAGGTCGGTTGCGTTCGCCTCCGGATCGGCTGCGACGACGGCAGGCACAACGAACTGGTCCACGGTAGCTCCTTCGGTTCCCTTACAAATGCCAGTCTATCCCGGGTGCATGAGGGGCCTCTCAGAACGGCACTGTGGCGTCCGGAGCAGACCGACGATCGATGCGCCACAGAGGTTCGACGCAGACAGATTCGACAGGGGCCGCCCGGCGCGCGAAGATGTCACAGTGCAGGCCATCGGAATAGACATCGGCGGAACGAAGATCGCGGGCGCTCTCGTCGACGAACTGGGCACGATCCTTCGCTCCGATCGGCAGCCCACCACCGCCAGCAACCCGCAGCTCATCGAAGACGCCGTCGTCTCGATGGTCGAACGGCTCTCTGAGGGTGTGGATGTCGCGGCCGTCGGTGTCGCCGCCGCCGGCTTCATCGACGCCTCCCAGTCCGTCGTCTACTACGCGCCCAACATCTCGTGGCGCAACGAGCCGTTCCGCGAGAAGCTCGAACGCCGGCTGCACAAGCCGATCATCATCGAGAACGACGCGAACGCCGCCGGCTGGGCAGAGTTCCGCTTCGGTGCGGGCCGCCTGGTGAGCGACATGGTCATCCTCACCATCGGTACGGGCGTCGGCGGCGCGATCGTCTCGGGCGACAAGCTCTTCCGCGGGGGGTTCGGCGCGGCCGCCGAACTCGGCCATCTTCGCGTGGTACCCGACGGCCTGCCCTGCGGCTGCGGCGCTCGCGGCTGCATCGAGCAGTACGGATCGGGCCGCGCACTCCTCCGTACCGCGAACGAACTCGCCGACGCCGGTGGCGTGGGAATCGGGCTCGCGGATGCCCGGCGGCGCGTCGGCACACTGACTGGTCTCGACGTGAGCGAGCTCATCCAGTCGGGCGATCCGGGCGCTCTGACCGCACTCCGCACCCTCGGGCACTGGCTCGGCCAGGCGTCGGCGAGCCTCGGAGCGGTGCTCGACCCGCAGCTGTTCGTCATCGGCGGGGGTGTGGCGCAGGCGGGGGATCTGCTGCTCGACCCGATCCGCTCGGCCTACCTCGACGTGCTGCCCGCACGGGGCTTCCACCCCGAGCCCGAGTTCCGCATCGCCGAGCTGGTCAACGACGCCGGAGTGGTCGGCGCGGCCGACCTCGCGCGGCTCTACGCCGAGTCGATCTAGGGCCTGTCGCTCCCGTAGAATCGGGGCACGACGCGAGGACGACGATGTTTTACTGGTTCATGAAGTACATAGTGGCGGGGCCGATCGTGAAGACCCTGTTCCGGCCGTGGGTGGTGGGCGCTGAGAACGTGCCGAAGACCGGCGGCGCCATCCTCGCCAGCAACCACCTGTCGTTCGCCGACTCCGTCTTCCTGCCGTTGATCATGGAACGCCGTGTCAGCTTCCTCGCCAAGAGCGAGTACTTCACGGGCAAGGGGCTGAAGGGTCGGCTGGTCAAGCTGTTCTTCACCGCGACCGGCCAGCTGCCGATCGACCGCTCCGGGGGCAAGGCTTCCGAGGCCTCGCTGAACACCGGGCTGGAGGTGCTCGGCAAGGGCGACCTGCTCGGCATCTACCCCGAGGGCACGCGCAGCCCCGACGCGAAGATGTACCGGGGCCGCACCGGCGTCGCACGCATGGTGCTCGAGGCGGGGGTGCCGATCATCCCTGTCGCCATGATCGACACCGAGAAGGTGATGTCCGTCGGAACGGGCGTGCACATCCGGCGGATTGGCGTCGTTTTCGGCGAGCCGCTAGATTTCTCTAGGTTCGAAGGCATGGAGTCCGACCGGTTCGTGCTGCGTTCCATCACCGACGAGATCATGTACGAACTGCACCGCATCAGCGGGCAGGAGTACTCCGATGTGTACGCGACTTCTGTGAAGGAGAAGCGCACGCGGGTCTCCCGTTGATCTGTTCCGACCGGTGTGCCCGCCGGCGTTCCCGCTGCTCCTGCTGTTACTGATCGCCCCGAGAAGAGTGTTGCTGTGATTGATCTGTCAGAACGTGTCGTCGAAGCCGAAGCGAGCGTGATCGACGGACTCGACAACTGGCGCACGCTGGTTGCGAAGCAGCAGCCCGACTGGCCCGACCGCGCGGCGGTCGAGGCGGCCTCGTCGCAGATCTCGAAGCTCCCGCCGCTGGTGTTCGCGGGCGAGGTCGACACCCTGCGCGACCGCCTCGCAGAGGCGGCATCCGGCCAGGCCTTCCTGCTGCAGGGCGGCGACTGCGCCGAGACGTTCGCCGGGGCGACGGCAGACCAGATTCGCAACCGCATCAAGACGGTGCTGCAGATGGCGGTCGTGCTCACCTACGGCGCATCGATGCCGGTGATCAAGATGGGTCGCATGGCCGGGCAGTTCGCGAAGCCCCGTTCGAGTGACTCCGAGACGCGCGGCGACGTGACGCTGCCGGCCTACAGAGGCGACATCGTGAACGGGTACGACTTCACACCCGAGTCGCGGGCGGCAGACCCGGCGCGGCTCGTCGCCGGCTACCACACCTCTGCGTCGACCCTGAACCTGATCAGGGCCTTCACCCAGGGCGGGTTCGCCGACCTGCGCGAGGTGCACCACTGGAACAAGGGCTTCACCTCGAACCCGGCGAACGCGCGCTACGAAGACCTGGCCCGCGAGATCGACCGCGCCATCCGGTTCATGATCGCCTGCGGGGCCGACTTCGAGGCGCTGAAGCGCACCGAGTTCTACACGGCACACGAGGCGCTGCTGTTCGACTACGAGCGGCCGATGACGCGCATCGACTCGCGCACGGGCACGCCGTACAACACGTCGAGCCACTTCCAGTGGATCGGGGAGCGCACGCGCGACCTCGACGGTGCGCACATCGACTTCCTCTCCCGGGTTCGCAACCCCATCGGCGTCAAGCTCGGGCCCACCACGTCGGCCGACGACATGCTGCGCCTCATCGACAAGCTCGACCCGACCCGTGAACCGGGCCGCCTCACGTTCATCACGCGCATGGGTTCGGGGAAGATCCGGGACGCGCTGCCCCCGCTGCTCGAAGCGATCAAGGCGTCGGATGCCCTGCCCCTCTGGGTGACGGACCCGATGCACGGCAACGGGCTCACCACACCGAACGGGTACAAGACGCGCCGTTTCGACGACGTGGTCGACGAGGTGAAGGGGTTCTTCGAGGCGCACCGCGCTGCCGGAACGCACCCGGGCGGCATCCACGTCGAGCTGACCGGCGACGACGTGACGGAGTGCCTCGGCGGGTCGGAGCACATCGACGAGGCGACGCTGTCGACGCGCTACGAGTCGCTCTGCGACCCGCGCCTGAACCATATGCAGTCGCTGGAGCTGGCGTTCCTGGTGGCCGAGGAGCTGCGCGGCGCGAAGCTGTAGCGCGCCCGCGCCCGCGCCGCCCACGAGTGCCCGGCACCGCCCGGACGGAGGTGGGCCGATGATGTGGCCTCGTATTCGCCGAAGATCGGCTGAGGTCCGTCCGGGTGGGAGGCAAGCGGGGCTGTGCGCGACCGCCGGGTCCCCTGGTGCGGGCGCCGCGCGGGTCAGAAGCCGGCGAAGCTCACGGTGACGGCCGAGCCGCGGGGGAGCGTGGTGCCCGGCGCGGGATCCGTGGCGCTCACCACGAAGGCCGACGGCGCGAGGTCCGCGTACTGGCTGTACTTCAGCGTGAAACCGGCGTTCTGCAGCGAGGCCTTCGCATCGGCCCAGTTCTTGCCCGCGACATCCGGAACCGGCACCGGCGCCGGGCCCTTCGACGTGTTCAGCGTCACCGTGTTGCCGGGCACGATGGGCGCCGGCGGCAGGCCGATCGAGATGACGTCGCCCTCGGGGATGGTCTCGTCGTAGTCCGACGAACCTGTCGCCGCCTGGAGGTTGACGGCGCCGAGCGCGGCCGTCGCGTCGTCGGGTGACTTGCCCACCACATCGGGCACACCGCCGAGCGAGACCACGAAGGTGACGGGCTGCTGCTCGCCGTAGGTCGCCCCGAGCGGCTGGCCGTCGGCACCGAGGGCCTGCATCACCGTTCCCGCAGCGACGTCGCCGGCGAACTGCCCCTGCGAGTCGGTGACCGTGAACAGCCCGGAGACGGCGGCGCGCGCCGCGTCTTCCATCGACCCCACGAGGGAGGGCACGGGCAGTTGCGCCGGGCCGGCGGAGATGACGAGCGAGACCGGCGACCCGTTCGAGACGAAGGTGTCGGTGCCCGGGTCGGTGCCGATGATCGCGCCGACCGGCACGGTGGGGCTCGTCGCGGATTCCTGCTCGCCCACCACGAGCCCGAGCCCCTGCAGCATCGCCGTGGCATCGGCCGGGGTCTGGTCTGCGACGGCGGGAATCGTGACGTGCCCGCCGGGGCCCGAACTGAAGTACCAGCCGGTCGTACCGCCGGCGGCGACGAGGATGACGATGAGGGCGAGCACGATCCACCCGCGCTTCTTCCGCCGCCTGCCCTTGGCCTGCAGCTTCTCGACGGCGCCGCCCGGGCGGTGGCCCTGCTCGGCGACCGCTCCGCCGGAGTACGGGGCTGCCGTGGGCCGGTCGGGGCGGGTGGATGTCGCGGCTCCTGCCGGAGCGAACGCCGCGGCCGTTCCGCCGCCGGCGTGCGGCCCGGGGGCGCCGAATCCTGCTGCGAAACCCGCGCTTCCTCCCCGGACTCCGGGCGCGCCGGACCCGCCGAGTGCCGCCGCTGCGGGTGCCGCGGTTGCAGAGACGGCGTTCGCACCTGCCGCGCCCGCACCGCTGCCGACGGCTGCCGAGCCGAGGCCTGTCGCGCCCAAGTCTGCCGCGCCGAACCCTGCCGCGCCGAGGCCCCCTGCGCCGGCCGCCCCGCCGGCCGCCGCGGCGGCACGAGCCCGGGCCTTCTCGGCCCGCGCAACCGCACGGCGCCCGCCCTTCGGCTTCTGCGGGCGCAGTATCTGCGTCTCGCCAGTGAACCCGTCGTCGAGCCCCGAACTGTCGTCGTCGGTGAAGGCGGCGGCGTCGTAGCGCCCGGTCTCGTCGTGGTGGCCGCGGCCGTCGGCATACGCGCCGGCTGCCCCGGCTGCCCCTGCCGCCCCGGCCGCACCGAAGGCTCCGGCCGCGATCGCGGCCCCGCCTGCGCGCCCGTCGAGCCCGCGCACCACCGACGTCGGCATCACCGTCGTCTCGCCGGCCCCCGCGCGAACCGACGCCGACGCCGACCCCGAAGCCGCAAGCGCCGCCCGCCGCGCGGCCGCGGCCGCCGACGCCTCGGCCTCGAGCAGCGCGTCGAGCAGGTCGCGTGCATCGTGCGGACGGTCATCCGGAGACTTTGCCGTCGCCCAGCGCACCAGCTCGTCGACCTCGCCAGGGATGCCCGCCACCCGCACCGACGGAGCCGGAACAGTCTCGTTCGCGTGCTGGAACGCGATCTGCATCGGCTGCTCACCGAGGTAGGGCTGCTCGCCGACGAGCATCTCGTACATCATGATGCCGGAGGCGTAGAGGTCGCTGCGGGCATCCGCCACGCCGCGCGTCAACAGCTCGGGGGAGAGGTAGGCGATCGTGCCGAGCAGCGCCTGGCCGGTCGCGGTGTTCGCCGAGGCCGCCCGCGCGAGCCCGAAGTCGCCGATCTTGATGCGGCCGTCGTCGGCGAGCAGCACGTTCTCGGGTTTCACGTCGCGGTGCACGATGCCGGCCTTGTGGGCGGCGGCGAGCCCGCCGAGCACCGCCTCCATGATGTCGAGCGTCTGCTCGGTGGTGAGCCGGCCGTAGTCCTTCAGCAGGTCGCGGAGCGTCATGCCGGGCAGATACTCCATGACCATGAAGGCCATCTCGTCGTCCTGCCCCTGGTCGAAGACGCTCACGACGTTGGGGTGCGCGAGCCGGGCCGCCGAGCGGGCCTCCTGCACGAAGCGCTCGCGGAACGCCTCGTCGTCGGCGAGGTGCCCGTGCATGATCTTGATGGCCACCTGGCGGTCGAGGCGCAGGTCGTCGGCCACGTAGACGGTCGCCATACCGCCCCGCGCGATGCGCCGGGACACCCTGTAGCGACCGTCGACGAGACGGTCGAGCATGGGGTCGGTGGGCGCGCTGGTCACGAACGAATTGTAAATCGAAGTGAGCGCCGAACCCTGTATCGACATAGCCGAAGCAGATACCGCTCCCGAAACGAGATCGCAAGGGAGTGACGCGCCGGTCGCAGGGCGTGCCATTCTGTAGGGGTGACTGACACTTCTGAGGCCAGGATCTGGCTGACCGTTCCCGACCTCGCCGATCGACTCGGCATCACCCCCAGCAAGGTGCGGAAGCTCATCGAGGAGCGCTCGTTGCTGGCCGTGCGGCGCGACGGCGTGCTGTCGGTGCCCGAGGTCTTTCTCGTCGACGACGCTCCGATGAGCGAGCTGAAGGGCACGATCATCGTGCTGAACGACAGCGGCTTCACGAACGACGAGATGATGGAGTGGATGCTGGAGCCCGAAGATTCGCTCGGCGCCGCCCCCGTCGACGCCCTCCTCGCCGGCCGCAAGGCCGAGGTGCGGCGCATCGCGCAGGCCCTCGGCTAACGCCCCCTCGGTGCGAATCCGAGGATGACGCGGCAGATGCGCCCGCAAAGGGTGCGCATCTGCGGCCCCATCCTCCCTGACGCCACCGACGCCGAGCACGGGCTCCACCGCGGGATGCGCCGCTACCGGACCGAGACCGACACCTGCGGGCGAGACTGACCGCTGTACCTGACGGTCTCGCCGGCACGTGACCGTCTCGCGGAGCTGCGCCAGCGCGCGGGGGAGGTGGGCGACCGGGCGGGGCGGGCGGACGGGGCGTGCGTGC
>NZ_PSTT01000060.1 GCF_002931235.1 Subtercola sp. Z020
GTTCGGGTCCAGTCGAGGGTGTCGGGTGGGGTGAGGTAGGGAGTTCCGTTACGCATTGAAAGCGTCCACCTGGTTTTGTGCACATGTGAGTGGTGGAAATGGCACAGCAGTGCACCGTTGTCGACGTCAGTCATACCACCGGGGTGGGTGTCTGACAGCCAACCGTCGACGTGGTGGCTCTCGCACCAGGAGGGTGGGGCGTCGCAGCCCGGCCAGACGCATCCGCCGTCCCGGGCGGCGAGGGCACGGTTCTGCGCCGGAGTGAACAGGCGCTTCGTCTTGCCGTGCTGGAGGACTTGGCCGTGATGGCCGAAGAGGGTAGTGATGGTGTCGGCGTGACAGAGCAACGCCTCGACAGTGGTGTGCGGGACGGGTTCGGTGAGACCGTCGACCCACCCGACACCACGCCCGGCGACGATGTCGTCGAGGGTGGCGTGCACGTTGATGGTCGGTGCTGCACCGTTGATGCGCGGCAGCGAGGGGAGCCCGGCGGCCATCGAGACGAGTTGCACGAGCGCGTCCGCAGTCTTCTGGCCGCGGGTGCGGGTGTCTGCGAACACAGGGTCAGGCGAAGTGGCCGGGTCAGGCGAGGTGGCCAAGCCGGGCGAGGAGGCGAAGTCGGGCGTGGTGATGTCGCCGCTCGTGGTTGCGGCGCGGGAAGAGTCGGAGTCGCTGGCCACTCCGGAGAGGTCGCTGGCCACCGAGGTGGAGCCGCCGGGCGTCACAGTGAAGTCATCGGCCACCCGGGTGGGGTCGTCGGGTGCCGACAGGGTGGGATTGCCGGCTGGCGGTGTGGGGTCGGTGAAGGTGACGACGCGGGGACTCGTGAACGGCTCGAGGACCGCCTTCAGGATCGCCGCGGACACGGCGGGAGACAACCGGTGAGCTTCGTCATCCCGGAACGGTGCGGGGAGAGGGTCAGGTAGCGGCGGTCGTGGAGATCTGCCTCGCGCGGCTCTGCGCCGTCGGGGTCGAGGTGCTCACGCGCACGAAGCGCCAACACATCCACATCATCCGCGGTATAGCCGAGACCACCGATCGTCTGCTGCGCCAACGAGACCAGTTCGCCTTCGGCCTCCTCGAGAGCCTCGGTGAAACCGGTGCGGGTCGCTACGTCGTGCAGGCGCTTCGTGATCGCGGCCGCCGCATCGATACCGAGCGCACCGGTGGCGAGGGCCTCCGCGACCCGCGGGAACCGCGGCGGATTCGGCAGACCCGTCACCGAGAACGTCGTGTGCACCTGCGCCGCCAGACGCACACGCGCCGACGCTGTCGACACAGATACGCCCGTCACCGCCGCCAAGAACTTCGCGGGTGTCGCGAAGTTCTGCGACCGCGACAGACCATCATCGCCGTACGCAGCATCCGACCGGGCCGCCACCTCCCCAGCCAAAGCAACACGCAACCCGTCGACGAGACGGCCCACCGACTCGAGCTCCGCGAGAGCCGCCACCAATTCCTCGTCGGCAAGCCCACCGGGCGCGGCAGCCACACCGCCAACACCACCGGCATCGCTCAAGCACTCCCAGGCATCCTGAAGCCCAGCAAGCAGAGAAGCGGCTGAAGTGGTCATGGCACAACCCAACCACCCACCACTGACATTCCCTCAGCAAAATGAGGCCAAAACGACCCTCAGGAGCAAATTGGTTTCTGAGAGTTTTCACCCTCGCTGAGGTCAGCCGTTCCCAGCAGAATGGAAGACCTGCAGCGAGCGACGGGCAGGCAGGCAGACAGACAGGCAGGCGACGACGAGGCGGGAGGCGACGGTGGCGTTCTTCACGCATGAGCTGGGTGAGGGGTTCGACCTGGCGCTGCGGGATCCGGCGACGGTCGACGGGATGCTGGCGCTCACGCAGGCTAACATCGAGCGGCTTCGGGCGTGGGAGCCGTGGGCGCAGGGCGAGCAGACGCGCGCCGGGCTGGTTGCGTACACGAATTCGCTCATGGCGGAATGGGTCGCGGGGCGCAGCCTGCCGACGGTGGTGCGCTCCGACGGGAAGTTGATCGGCTCCATCACGTGCCGTATCAGCCGGCCGGCACGCGCGGCGGAGCTCGGCTACTGGATCGACGGACGCTTCGAGGGGCGGGGTGTCGTCGCGCGAGGGTGCCGCGCGATCATCGGCGAACTGGCCGAAGAGGGAGTGAGGCGGGTCGAGATCCGCACGGCAGCAGGCAACGAACGCAGCCGACGGGTCGCCGAGCGGCTCGGGTTCAGGCACGAGGAGACGCGGCGCCGGGCGTTCCCGGTGGGATCCGTGCGCCACGACCTCGTCGTGTACGCGCTCGACATCGGTACGGGGGCTTCGGCGCGACAGGCTTCGGCGCGGCGGGCTGACGCGAGCCAGCGCAGCGAACGTCAGCCGAGGCTGCCCGCCCCAGCCCGCCCCGCGCCGGGCCAGCGCAGCGAAGAGCGGCAGTGAACACCAGCCCGCCTCAGCCAAACAACTCAGATGAGCGACTTCGTGTGCCACACCGTCTTCGTCTCGGTGAACCCCACGATGCGCGCGAGCGAGGGCGTCGCCGCATCCGGACCCGACTCCGGCGGGAAGACACGCTTCAGCGTCTCAGCAGCGTCGATCTGCAGCTGCACCCAGTCGAGCTCGCCCGCGCCGACGAGGTCGAGCGCGTTCACATCGGCGTGCGACGCGAGCCAGGGCGCCATCTCGGCGGGTGATCCGGTGAGCACGTTCACCACTCCACCGGGCACATCGCTCGTCGCGAGAACCTCGGCGAGGCTGATCGCCGAGAGCGGCAGGGCCTCCGACGCGATCACGACGACCGTGTTGCCGGCGACCAGGGCCGGAGCGACAGCCGAGACGAAGCCGACGAGCGACGACGTCTGGGGCGCGACGATGGCGACGACACCCGTCGGTTCGGGCACCGAGATGTTGAAGTACGGCCCCGAGACCGCGTTCGCGTTACCTGCGACCTGAACGTACTTGTCGGCCCAGCCGGCGTACCAGATCCAGCGGTCGATGGCTTCGTCGACCTGCGCCTCGGCCTCCGACGACGACACGCCCTCGGCCAGGGTGATCTCCTCGATGAACTGGGCACGACGCCCTTCGAGCAGCTCGGCGATGCGGTAGAGCACCTGGCCACGGTTGTACCCTGTGGCCTTCGACCAGCCCGAGACGGCGGCACGGGCCGCGACGACGGCGTCACGGGCATCCTTACGCGACGCCTTCGCCGCGTTCGCCAGGAACTCGCCCGAGGCACCGAGCACCTCGTAGACACGGCCCGATTCGCTGCGCGGGAACTTTCCGCCGATGTAGAGCTTGTAGGTCTTCGGCACGGCGAGGCGGCTCATTTCAGGTCTCCTTCGGTTGCGGCGGTTCCGGCGGTGTCGGTGGTCCCGGCAGAGTCGGCGTTTCCGGCGGTACCGCCGGCACCGGCGACGACAGCCGCCTCGCCCTGCTCAGCGTTGCCGCTGTCGATCTCCGCGGCTCCGGATGCCCGTTCCGCGGCCCGGCTCGGCAGACCGGCCGGCGCGAGGTACGCCGCGAGCCCCTGCTTGCCGCCCTCGCGACCGTAGCCGCTCTCCTTGTACCCGCCGAAGGGAGACGCCGGATCGAACTGGTTGTAGGTGTTCGCCCACACCACTCCGGCACGCAGCTTGTCGGCGACCGCCAGCACCCGGGAGCCCTTGCTGCTCCAGATGCCGGCCGACAGCCCGTAGGGGGTGTTGTTCGCCTTCGCGACCGCCTCGGCCGGCGTGCGGAACGACAGGATCGACAGCACAGGCCCGAAGATCTCGTCGCGCGCGATGCGGGACGCCGTCGAGACGTTGGTGAACAGCGTCGGCGCGAACCAGAACCCCTCAGACGGCAGGTCGCAGGCCGGGCTCCAGCGCGAAGCCCCCTCCGCCTCTCCGATCTCGGAGAGCTCCGAGATGCGTGCGAGCTGCTCCGCGGAGTTGATCGCCCCGACGTCGGTGTTCTTGTCGAGCGGGTCGCCCACCCGCAGCGTCGAGAGGCGCTCCTTCAACCGGTCGACGACCTCGTCGTGGATGTTCTCCTGAACCAGCAGTCGGGACCCGGCGCAGCAGACGTGCCCCTGGTTGAAGAAGATGCCGCGCACGATGCCCTCCACGGCCTCGTCGATCGGGGCATCGTCGAAGACGATGTTGGCGCCCTTGCCGCCGAGTTCCAGCGTGAGCTTCTTCGACGTGCCGGCGAGCGAACGGGCGATCTCCCGGCCTACCGAGGTCGAGCCGGTGAAGGCGACCTTGTTCACGTCGGGGTGGTTGACGAGGTCGCGACCCGTCGAACCGGCGCCCGTGATGATGTTGACGACCCCAGCGGGCAGCCCCGCCTGCTGCACGATCTCGGCGAAGAGCAGAGCGGTCAGCGGCGTGGTCTCTGCAGGCTTCAGCACCACCGTGTTGCCGGCCGCGAGAGCGGGAGCGATCTTCCAGGCCAGCATCAGCAGGGGGAAGTTCCAGGGGATCACCTGCGCGGCGACGCCGAGGGCCCGCGGGTTCGGGCCGAGGCCGGCGTGGTCGAGCTTGTCGGCCCAGCCCGCATAGTAGAAGAACCAGGCGGCGACGAGGGGAACGTCGACGTCACGGCTCTCCTTGATCGGCTTGCCGTTGTCGAGGCTCTCCGCCACCGCCAGCTCGCGGGCGCGCTCCTGCACGAGCCGCGCGATACGGAAGAGGTACTTTGCGCGATCACGGCCCGACAGCCGCGACCACGTCGAGTCGTAGGCGCGGCGCGCGGCGGCGACCGCGGCATCCACATCCGCCGTCGACGCCGACGCGATGGTCGCGATGCGCTTCTCGGTGGCCGGTGAGATGGTCGAGAACGTGGGGTCGGAACCCGCGCGGAACTCCCCGTCGATGAACAGGCCGTACTCGGACTGCAGGTTCAGCAGGGCGGTGGACTCCGGCGCGGGAGCATATTCCAGAAATGACATGTGATGCTCCTCAGTCGATCGTGACGTAGTCGGCGCCGGAATAGTGGCCGGTTGCGAGCTTCTGGCGTTGCAGCAGTACGTCGTTCAGCAGGCTCGACGCCCCGAATCGGAAGAGGTGCGGCTGCAACCACTCCTCCCCCGCGGTCTCCGCCACAGCGACCAGGTACTTGATCGCGTCTTTGGAGGTGCGGATGCCGCCGGCCGGCTTCACGCCGATCTTCTCGCCGGTCAGCCGGTTCCAGTCCCGAACCACCTCCAGCATGAGCAGGGTGACGGGGAGCGTCGCTGCGGGAGCGACCTTGCCCGTGGAGGTCTTGATGAAGTCGCCGCCCGCGAGGATCGAGAGCCAGGATGCGCGGCGCACGTTGTCGTAGGTGTTCAGCTCGCCGGTCTCGAGAATGACCTTCAGGTGGGCGTAGCTGCCGTCTGCCCGACGGCAGGCCTCCTTCACCGCGACGATCTCGTCGAAGACCTGCCCGTAGCGGCCGGAGAGGAAGGCACCGCGGTCGATCACCATGTCGATCTCGTCGGCACCGGCGGCGACGGCGTCGGCCGTGTCGGCGAGCTTGACCGCGAGCGAGGCGCGGCCGCTCGGGAAGGCGGTGGCGACCGCTGCGACGTTGATTCCGCCGGAGACCTCGTCGAGCCCGTGCGAGGCTCCGAGGGCCTCGACGGCGGCTGGCACCATGTCACCGTAGACGCAGATCGCGGCCACACGCGGGCAGGTGGGGTCGGCGGCATCCGGAGTCAGCCCCTTCGCAACGAGCGACCGCACCTTGCCCGGAGTGTCTGCCCCTTCGAGCGTGGTCAGGTCGATCAGCGAGATGATGCGGTCGAGCGCCCAGGCCTTCGACGTGGTCTTGATCGAACGGCTGCCGAGATCGGCGGCGCGCGCCTCGAGGCCGACCGCGTCGACGCCCGAGATGCCGTTGAGGTAGCGCTTCAGGCTCGACTCGGTGAGCTCGCCGCCGAGCACCTCGGTGGCCCGGGATGCCGGACTCACCACTTTGTCAATCGTCACAACTGCACCCGTCTTTCCTGCTCGCCGCGAAAGGTCGGGGCAGAGCATCATCAAGTGTAGACGTCAGACCCGGTCGGGCTGCCGAACCCACTGGTCTTCGATCACCGCCGGCTTCGACACCACCCGGGCGCAGAGCAGAATGACCCCGACGCTCGCCAGCAGGAAGAGCAGCGGAACGGTCCAGTTGCCGGTCAGCTGGTGCAGCACGCCGACCACCAGCGGCCCGAGGGCACCGATCACGTAGCCGAGGCCCTGCACGAACCCGCTGAGCGCCACGGAGCCGCGCTGCGTGCGGCTGCGCTTGTTGATGAGCAGCAGAACGAGCGGGAAGAGCATCGGGCCGGTGCCCGCGCACGCCACCCAGAACCACGGCGCGGCGCCGGGTGCCAGCAGCAGGCCGAGGTAGCCCACCAGGTAGGCGACGACGCCGAAGAGGATGATGCCGGTCACGTTCTTCACGCGACCCGCGATGACGGGGATGAGGAGGGAGGCGGGGATGCCCATCCCGGTGTAGATCGACAGCAGCGCCCCCGCGCCGGCCTGGTCGACGCCGGCGACGTCGGTCAGGATCTCGGGGAGCCAGGTGAAGCCGGAGTAGGAGTTCAGCGCGGTCACACCGAACACGATGGCGAGGCCCCAGGCGATCGGCGAACGGCGGGCCCGGCCGAGCATGGCGGAGTCGGCCTCAGGGAGCACTCCCTCTTCGAGCTTCGGGTCGGGCACACGACGACGGTCGCGACCGAGCAGCCGGATCCACGGCACGATGGCGACGACGGCCAGCACGCTCCAGACGCCCACCGAGAAGCGCCAGCCGACGGCGTCGCTCAGCGGCACCGCGGTGAGCGGCGGCAGCAGGGAGAACACCGACATCACCGTCGCATAGAGCGAAGTGACCAGCCCGATGCGGTCGGGGAAGTACTTCTTCACCAGCGGTGGCAGCAGCACGTTGCCGACGCCCATGCCCGCAAAGGTGAGCGCGCTGGCCAGCACCAGCGACGGGAAGGAGCCCGACAGGGCGCGCAACACATCACCGCAGACCATCGCGGCGAGGGCCACGATGAGCAGCGACTCCACGCGGAGGTACCGCTGGAAGAGCGGCGCGAGCAGCCCGAACAGCGCGAAACAGAGCGGCGGCAGGGTTCCGATGATGCCGACATCGAGGCTCGACAGCGGGATGTCGACGCTGATCTGCTCGAAGATCGGAGAGAGCGCGGCAACCGCCGTGCGGAGGTTCATCGCCACGAGCACGATGCCGACGAAAGCCAGCGCCCGCCCGGCGAGCAGACGCCTCGCCGGCACGGGGCCGGCGCTCACTGGAGGAGCTCTCTCACCTGTTCGACGTCAGCGTTCATCTGTTCGATCAGCGGCTCGATCCCGGTGAACTTCACCATGCCCCTGATGCGGGCGGCGAAGGCGATCAACACGATGTGGCCGTAGAGGTCGATCGTCTCATCGAGCACGTAGGCCTCGACCTGCTTGGGCGGCACGCCGTCGAAGGTGGGGTTGCTGCCGACCGAAATGGCGGCCGGGTACCGGGTGTCGCCGTCGGTGAGCCAGCCCGCGTACACACCGTCGGCCGGGATGAGCCCCTCCGACCGCGGCGAGAGGTTGGCCGTCGGGAAGCCGAGCTCCCGGCCGCGTTTTGCGCCGTGCACGACCTCGCCCTGCACCGCCGGAGCGTGCCCGAGCAACTTCGTCGCCGTGACGACGTCGCCCTCGCTCAGCAGGTCGCGGATCCAGGTCGACGAGACCCGTCGGTCGGCGGTCGGCATCACGTCTTCGATGATGTGCACAGCGAAGCCGAACCGTTCGCCGAGTTCGGTGAGCATCGTGATGTCGCCCTCACCCCGCAGGCCGAAACGGAAGTCGCGGCCGACGAGCACCACCTTGGCCTTCAGGGCGTCGACGAGGATGCGGCGCACGAAGTCGAGGGGGCTGAGGTAGGCGATGGCCGCGTCGAAGGTGAGCATCAGCGTCGCATCGAGCCCGGTGCCCGCAAGGAGGTCGAGCTTCTGGTCGTTGCCGACGAGGGCGATCGGAGCCTGCTCGGGCTTCAGGAAGGCGAAGGGATGCCGGTCGAAGGTGACGGCGGTCGAGACCAGGTTCTCGCGGGCCGCCACGGCAAGCAGTTCGCGGATGACCGCCCTGTGCCCTTCGTGCACACCGTCGAACTTGCCCACGGTGATCGCCGACGGACCGAAGTCGGCCGGAACCTGCTCGATCGCGGTGAAGACCTTCACCGCGAGGCACCCTCGACGGGCGCGCCCTCGACCCCGGCCGGCACCGGTCGGTGCTTCGACAGCCAGAGCATGCCGAGCACCGGCAGCACCAGGGGAATGAACAGGTAGCCGACCCCGTAGTACGACCACACCGACGCGTGCGCGAAGAGCTCGGGCGCGACGACGCTCAGCGTGCCGACCACCAGCACCCCGATCATCTCGAACGTGATCGTGATCCAGGCGATGCGGTACCAGATCGCCCCGCGCGCGACGAGCGCGACGGTCGCGACGATGTACACCGCGGCCGAAACGGCAGAGAGCGTGTAGGCGAGCGGCGCCTGGTCGAACTGCTGGATGATCTGCACGAGCGAGCGGCCGAAGGCGCCGAGCGCGAGGATCGCGTAGACGACGACGAGCACACGGCCGACGCCCGCGATACGGGGGCGCTGTGTGGCGGAGGGAGTTGGCATGTCAGTACTGAGTTTAGACGTTCTGGTACAGCCAGATTTCGTTCATGCGGAACACCATGACGGCGATCGCGAGGCAGGCCACGCCGAGAATCACAGTGCTCCACTTCGTGCGGTCGATCAACGCCCAGAAGACGGCGGCTGCGGGCAGCAGCAGCGCAGACACGGCGTAGACGTAGAACTCGAGGAGGTCGCCGCGCGCATTGTTGCCGAAGGCGGGCGAGAGCAGGGCGACGACGAATTGGATGATCAGCAGCAGCTCGACGAGCGCCGTCGCGCCGAGCGTGTAGTCGTTCGGGGTGCGACCGCTGAAGCCCACGATGAGGCAGAGCACGCCGGCCAGCACGGCCACGGCGATCTGCGCGTAGGCGAACCACTCGATCATGCTGTGCCTCTCGTGCTGCGGCTGTCTGTGCGTGTGCTGTGGCGGCGGCTCATGCTGCTCATGCTGCGCCCCCGTCGGTGGGGAAGTTGACGAGAACCCGGGCGGTTCCACCGCGGATCTCGAAGAGGCCGATGAGAAGGCCGTCCGGGTCGATCGCCGCGAGGGGTCCCGGGGCGTTCTCGGCGTCGAGCGCGACGCGTTTGCCGTTCCGCAGGTCGGCGGCCTGGGAGGCGTCGAACGGGATGCTGGGGTAGAGCTCTGCGGCGACGGCTGCCGGGGCGAGCAGGTCGCGGTCGGCGTCGATCGTCTCGAGGGTGTGCGCCCGGTCGATGCCGAACGGGCCGATGCGGGTGCGCCGCAGCACCGTGAGGTGCCCGCCGACCCCGAGGGCGTCGCCGAGGTCGCGGGCGATCGCCCGGATGTAGGTGCCCGACGAGCAGACGACCCGCACACTGACGTCGCGGAAGGTGCCTGGTTCCCCGTCGCCCGGCGCAGCGGTGCTCACGAGTTCGCTCGCCAGCACGTCGATCGACGAGATCGTGACGGCACGGGCATCCAGAACCACCGTCTCGCCGCCCCGCACCCGGGCGTACGCGCGCTTGCCGTCGACCTTGATCGCGCTGACCGAGCTGGGCCGCTGCAGCACGTCGCCCGTGAGTGCGGCGAGCCCCGCGACGACCGCCTCGGGCGTGACGGCCTCGACGTCGCTCGCGGCTGCGCGCTCGAGCACCTCGCCCTCCGCGTCGTCTGTCGTGGTCGAGGCGCCGAGGCGGATGACGGCCTCGTACTCCTTCTCGAGCCCCACCACGTAGGTCAGCAGCCGCGTCGAACTGTTGACGCCGAGCACCAGCAGGCCGGTCGCGAGGGGGTCGAGGGTGCCAGCGTGGCCGACCTTGCGGGTGCCGGCGAGGCGACGGGTACGGGCGACCACATCGTGGCTCGTCAGCCCCTGCGGCTTGTCGACGAGCAGGATGCCGCTGCGGCTCGATGCGGAATTCACTCTGCCAAGCGTACAAGGCCCCAGCACCGGCCGGATCAGCTGCAGCCAGGTCAGCAGCGGTCGGCGTCAGCAGCGGTCGGCGAACACCCGCTTCGGCACCTCGCTGTCGGTGAGCTCGACGATCGCGTCGGACGTCGCACGGGGCCCGACCGCCGTCCGGTAGAGCGCGTCGGCCGCCGAGGCGCGCGCATCACCTGCTGCCGCCGCACCGGGCTCCAGGTACAGCACGAAGTTCGCGATACCACGGAGCTCGGAACGCTGCAGGAACGGCCCGTCGATGAGCAGCACAGCATCGGCCGGGGCCGTCTTCCACCGCGGCTCCAGCGGCCGGTCGCGCGACGCGTCGAAGCTCGCCGTGACGAAGCCCGCACTGCCGCCCATGCGGAACGGATGCACCAGCACCCGCTGGAACGTCGCGTAGTCGAACCGGTCGTCGTAGTAGCCCTCGGGCGAATCGGCACCACGCTGCTCACGCGACGCGCGCGGCAGCAGGAAGTCGGTGAGCGAGGCACGGGTCACCGGATGCCCGGCCTCCCTGAGCGCCATTCCTAGGTCATCGGCGAAGGCCCCGGTGCCGACGATGCCGTCGACCGCGACGACGCGGCGGCCGCGACCGTAGTTGTGCGTGATCTCGGCGGCCAGTGCATCCATGAACGCGGTTCGGGGTGTCGGCGTAGAGACCATGTGCCCAGTCTACGTTCGCCACCGGCGGTAGATTGGGGCGTGATGCAACATGCCACCGTGCTCTCAGACACGCTCATTGCCTGGTTCGCCGAGAACGCCCGCGATCTGCCGTGGCGTCGCCCGGGCTTCAGCGCCTGGGGCACCCTCGTCAGCGAGTTCATGCTGCAGCAGACGCCCGTCGTGCGCGTGGTTCCACGGCTCGAGGAGTGGCTCGACCGCTGGCCCACCCCGGCCGCCCTCGCCGCCGAACCCGCGGGCGAGGCGGTGCGTGCATGGCAGTCCCTCGGCTACCCGCGCCGCGCGCTCTGGCTGCACGCGGCGGCCGTCGCGATCGTCGAGCGGCACGCCGGCGTCGTTCCCCGGGGGGTGGATGATCTGCTCGCCCTGCCCGGAGTCGGCGACTACACCGCCCGCGCTGTCGCGGCCTTCGCGTACGGGGACCGCCACCCGGTCGTCGACACCAACATCCGCCGCGTGATCGCCCGAGCCGTGGAGGGGCAGGGCGAGCCGGGCCCGCCGAGCGCGCGGATCGACCTCGTCGCGATGGAGGCGCTCCTCCCCCACGAACCGGTCGCGGCACGGGCGTTCAACGGGGCGATCATGGAGCTCGGCGCCGTCGTCTGCACAGCCCGCGCCCCGCGCTGTGACGCCTGCCCGATCGCGCGCGCATGCCTCTGGCGAACGGCCGGCTACCCGCCCTTCGAGGGCAGGCGGAAGGCCGTGCAGAAGAAGTACGAGGGCTCCGACCGGCAGGTGCGGGGGCTCGTGCTGCGGGCGCTCCGTGGCACGAGCGGGGCGGTCCCCGCGTCCGACGTGGCCGCGCTCTGGGCCGACGACGATCAGCGTGCACGCGCTGTGGCAGGCTTGCTGGCAGACGGACTCGTCGTCGAGACCGGTGCGGGATACGCGCTGCCGTAGCCGCGGCATCCGGTTGTCGAAGCGTCGCGCGGCTCGCGGGACATTCCCCGCCGCACCACCCGCCTCACAGCGCACCTCCCCCACCGCCCGCTCGTCGAAAGGCCGCCCATGCAGATCGCCGTCATCGGAGCGGGCGCCATCGGCGGAACCATCGCCGCTCTGCTCGACCGGGCGGGCCACACTGTCGAGGTGACCGCGCGCGGTGAGCACCTCGCCGCGATCCGCGAGTCGGGACTTCGTCTCTCGGGCGCCTGGGGCACCCATCTGGCACGCGTCGAGGCCGCCGAGACGCTCACCCGGACGCCCGAGCTGGTCTTCGTCTGCACGAAGGCTCAGGATGCCCGCTCCGCCATCCTCGCGAACGCCGACCTTCTCGCGGGCCGGCCGTGCGTGATCGTGCAGAACGGTCTCGAAGCGCTCGGTACAGCGCGGGACGCCCTGCCCGAGGCCGAGTGGATCGGCGCCCTCGCCCTCTATGCGGCCAGCTTCCTCGCGCCCGGCGAGGTCACGGTGACCGCCGCCGGGCCGACCTACCTCGGCACCGGCGAGGGCGAGCCCTCCCCCGCCGCCCGGGAGGCCGCAGGAGTACTCGGCGCGGTCATGCCGGCCGACGCCGTGCGCAACTTCACGGGCGCGCAGTGGTCGAAGCTGATCGTCAACCAGGTCAACGCCATGCCGGCCATCACGGGGCTGAGTGTGCAGGAGACGATCGCGGATGCGCGGCTCCGCCGCATCATCACGCGGGGCATGCAGGAGGCGGTGCGCACGGGGTTCGCGCTCGGCCGGCGGTTCGGCCGGGTGCAGGGGCTCAGCAACACGGTGCTGCGGCTGTTCGCGGCGGCGCCGCCCCGGCTCGCCGAGCAGCTGCCAATGCTGATGGCGCGGCGTATGGGGTCGACGCCGAACCCGGGGTCGACGCTGCAGAGCATCCGGCGGGGGCAGCCGACCGAGGTGGACTACCTCAACGGGGCCGTCGTCGCCGAGGCCGCCCGCGGAGGCCGCACGGCGCCCGTGAACGCCGCCCTCACGGCCCTCGTGCACGAGGTCGAGCGCACGGGCGCCGTGCGGCCTCCGCGGGCGGCCTCGGCGACGACGGCCCCGTTGAGGT
>NZ_PSTT01000002.1 GCF_002931235.1 Subtercola sp. Z020
CCCTCCGTCACGCCGGCACCTCCCCCGCCGGCCCCCACAGCGGACACCTCCGCTCCCGTCGGCGATCGAGACCCCGAAAACAGCCTCTTCGAGAACGACGTTCCGGCACCTTTCGCGGTTCCGACCGACATGCGCGCGGGCGCGGGCGGCGCGGGCGCGGCGGGGGAGGTGCCGGCGTGACGGAGGGCGCGGCGCGAGAGTGCGCACGGGGCGTCGGTCGCGGTGCGGAGGGCATTGCGGTCGTCACGCTGTTCTCGGCGGCGCGGCTGGAGCACGCGCTCAACCAGTTCGCGCTCCTGCTCGGGGGTACGGGCCCGGCGCCGCTGATCGTCGGGGTGTGGCTCGACGCCACTCCGGCCCCGGAGATCGAGGGCGTCACCATCGTGTGCGTGCCGCCGTCTGCGCCTGCCGCCGCCGACGCAGCTGACCCGGCAACTCCTTCCACCCCGGAAGGGCGGCCGGATGCGGGCGCGCCGACCGCCGGCGCCGGCGCGGGCGTGGGCACCGGCGCGGCACGGGCCGCTGGGGCAGCCTCGAGCGCCGGCGCCACCTCGCCCGCGCCGACCGCCGGCGCGGTTGTCGGCGCCGCCTCGGGCGCGGGAGCCGCAGGTGCGCGGCTGCGGCTCGCCGCGGGGCGGAACGCCGGCGCCGCCGCAGCGCAAGGCGCGGGGGCGCGGCTGCTCGTGTTCCTCGACGCCGACTGCCTGCCCGGGCCCGAGCTGCTCGAACGGTACGCCGAGGCTGCGGCCGAGCATCCGGAGTCCGTGCTCTGCGGGCCGGTCACCTACCTGCCCGAGGGAGCCCGACCCCGCACCGCGCGCGAGTTTGCGGTGGCGACGGCCCCGCACGCCGCCCGCCCGAACCTGCCCGCGGGCGAGACGCGGGCCGCGCACGACGACGAGTACCGCCTCTTCTGGTCGCTGTCGTTCGCCTGCGCGGACGCGACTTGGCGCACCAGCGGTGGGTTCGCCGAACTGTATGAGGGGTACGGGGCAGAAGACACCGACTTCGCCTCGACCCTCCGCGAGCGGCGCATCGATCTGCGCTGGGTCGGCGGAGCGCACGCCTACCACCAGTATCACCCCACCTCGTCTCCGCCCTGGCAGCACCTCGACGACATTCTGCGGAACGGCGCCCTCTACAACGCGCGGTGGGGCAGCTGGCCGATGCAGGGCTGGCTGGCCGCGTTCGAAGAGGCGGGCGCGATCGAGCGGGTGGGCGGGGGCTGGCGCCGGGTTCTGGATGCCGCGGGCCATCCCGTTGACGCTGCTCGACGTGGCACGGCAGAACGTGACAGTACAAAACTTGACACTGCGTGACTACTTACGCGAGAGTAGTCAGGTGTCATCGATCAGGTTCTACATTCTCGGCTCGCTCGCGCAGCACGGCGCGATGCACGGCCATCAACTGCGGCTGCTGGCCGAAGAGGAGCACGTGCACCTCTGGACGGACATCTCCGTCGGGTCGCTGTACGGCGCGATCAAGCGCCTCGCCGGTGAAGGTCTGATCGACGTGGTGCGCGTCGAGCGCGAGGGCAACTTTCCCGAACGGCAGGTGTACGCCATCAGTGAGGCCGGTCGTGAGGCGCTGGCGGGCATCCGCGAGCACCAGTTGACAGCCCTGACGTTCAAGCCGGATCCGTTCGACCTGGCGCTGACCCGCCTCGACGGGGAGGGGCTCGACGCGGTGCCGGCGATCATCCAGAGCCGCGTTTCAGCACTCGAGGCGCTGCTCGCCGAAACGCAGGCGACCAATGCCCGGGCGCTGCCGTACCTGACGCTCAGCGAGACGCATGCGATGAAGCACCGGGAGCATCGCATCCGCGCCGAACTCGACTGGCACCGCCAGCTGGAGGAGGCGGTGCCCGACATTGTGCGCGACGAACAGCAACGGAACGACGGCGGGCGCGCGCCACTGCCCACGGGGCACCAGCCCGCTGGGCATCGCGTGATGTAGTCGCTCCTCTCTTCTCCCTCTCGTTCTTCCTTCCCCTCTCGTCTTTCTTCTCGCTTCGCCCCTCGCCTCCGGCCGATGTCGGTGGCTCCCCCTACTCTTCTGAACACCTGCCACGAAAGGCCTGCACCCATGTCTGATCCCACCCGAGCGACCGAGGCCCGCCCCGCCGCGCCCGTCGTTCCGAAGCGCGCCTGGCAGGCGCTCGTCGTTCTGCTGCTCGGCATGTGCATCGCGCTGCTCGACACCACCATCGTGAACGTCGCGCTGCCGACGATCCGCCAGACCCTCGGGGCCAGCGAATCCACCCTGTCGTGGATCATCTCGGGCTACGCTCTCGCGTTCGGCCTCGCGCTGATCCCGGCCGGGCGACTCGGCGACCGCATCGGCCACAAATGGGTGTTCTTCACGGGCATCGCCCTCTTCACCGCCGCCAGCGCCGCGTGCGGGTTCGCGGCGAACGACACGCAGCTCGTGATCGCGCGCGTCGTGCAGGGTCTCGCCGGCGGTATCTTCGTGCCGGCGGTGACCGCGTACATCCAGCTGCTCTTCCCCGGGCAGGTGCGCGGCAAGGCGTTCGCCATCATGGGTGCCGTCATCGGTGTGTCGTCGGCGCTCGGCCCGATCATCGGCGGCCTGATCATCCAGGCATTCGGTGAAGAGAACGGCTGGCGCGGGGTGTTCTTCGTGAACCTGCCGATCGGTATCGTCACGCTGGTCGCGGCAGCCATGCTGCTGCCGAAGAAGAACGAGGCCGACGTGCAGCGGAGCGGGGGCATCGACTGGGTCGGGCTCGTGCTGGTCTCTGGTGCGTTCGTCGCACTGCTCGTGCCGCTCATCCAGGGCGAAGACGAGGGATGGCCGCTCTGGACCTTCCTGACGATCGCCGGCGGTGTCGTGCTCCTGGCGCTGTTCGGGCTGTGGGAGGTCTTCTACACGCGACGCGGCCGGTCGCCGCTGGTGCCGCCGAGCCTGTTCACCCACCCGGCCTTCACCGGCGGTGTCATTCTGGCGCTCGTCTACTTCGCCGCCTTCACCAGCATCTTCTTCACGATCTCGCTGCTCTGGCAGAGCGGTCTGGCGCACACGGCGCTCGAATCGGGCGCGGTGTCGATCCCGTTCGCGATCGGCAGCATCGTGAGCTCGTCGCAGAGCAACCGCCTGTCGCAGAAGCTCGGCCGCAATGTTCTGACTCTCGGAACGGCCCTCGTCTCGATCGGGCTCATCTGGCTGTGGCTCGTTCTGCTGCTCACCCCGGCCAGCGATCTCACCAACTGGGAGCTCATCGCCCCGCTGTTCATCGCGGGCGTCGGCAACGGGTTCTTCATCGCGCCGAACGCGCAGTTCATCGTCGCCACGGTCTCGCGGCAGGATGCCGGCGCGGCCAGCGGCGTCATCTCGGCGGTGCAGCGCATCGGTAGCGCCGTCGGCATCGCGATCATCGGCAGCGTGCTCTTCGGGTCGCTCGTGATCTCCGGCCCGTCGCAGGATGCCGTGGCCACCGGGTTCTCCCACGCCGCCGCCTCGGCGATGATGGTGTCGGCGATCTTCGCGGTCGCGGCGTTCCTGCTCGTCTTCACCCTGCCGAAGCGCGTGGCGACCTGGGGCGGCAAGCCCGACGGCGCCACCGGCGGCAAGCCGGGCGCCGACGCGGCCGGTGGCCGGCCGGAAGGTGCGGCTCCTGCCGCCGGCGCGCACGCAGGTGCCCCCGGCGCCTGACGCCCCCGGCGCCTCCAGCGCCTGACGCCCCGGCACCACCCATCGTGGAGTCGAGAACCGCCCTTCCCATACGGGTTTGGGGCGGTTTTCGACTCCATGGGTGGTTAAGGTGGGGGAGTGGAAGCCGAGATCCTGTACTGCCGAGACGCGGCAGCCTGGCGCGACTGGCTGGCCCAGCACGCGGCCGAGAGCGACGGGGTGCAGCTCGCCCTCGCCAAGAAGGGCGGAGCGCATCCGAGCGTCAGCTACGCTGAGGCGCTCGACGAGGCGCTCTGCGTCGGCTGGATCGACGGCCGCAAGAACCGTCTCGACGACGACCACTTCACGCAGAACTTCGGCCCGCGACGGGCCCGCAGCATCTGGTCGCAGATCAACCGCGACAAGGCCCTCGCCCTCATCGACTCCGGACGGATGCAGCCCGCCGGCCTCGCCGAAATCGAACGGGCGCGCGCCGACGGGCGGTGGGAGCGCGCCTACGCCGGCTCGAAGACGATCGAGGTTCCGGATGACCTGGCCGACGCCCTGCGGTCGAATCCCGCTGCCGCCGGGTTCTTCGCCACGCTCTCGAGCCAGAACCGGTACGCGGTGCTGTTCCGCATCGGTTCGGTGAAGCGCGCCGAGACCCGGGCGCGGAAGATCGCCGACTTTGTGGCAATGCTGGAGCGCGGCGAGACCCTCTATCCCCAGCGCTGACGCGCCGCCTCACCCTGAGTGGGGTTCGTGACCCTGCCTCAGCCGAGCAGCAACTCGAAGCAGAGGGACTGCGGAATCGCCTCGACGTACGGCTCGTACGTCGGGATCGGCGTGTACCCCAGCCGCGTGTAGAGCGCGACGGCTTCGGGCTGCTTGTCTCCCGTCTGGAGGATGATGCGCCGGGCATCCGGAGCCTCGAGTCGCACGATGCGCTCCAGCTCGCGCATGAGCGCCGAACCGACGCCGCGCCCCCGCTGGTCCCCGTCGACGATCACGCGCTTGACTTCCCACTCCCCGGCCAGGATGCGGAGCGCCGCGTGACCGATGGGCGTGCCGTCGGTATCGACGACGAGCACCGTCGCCCGCACGGTCGCCGGGTCGACAGTCAGCACGGCGGCGACAGCCGCATTCATCGGCCCGCCCGCGTGGTAGCGCTCGCCCATCTCGATGTCCATGCGGGTGCGGAGGGCGACAGCACGGGGGTCGTTCCACGCGACCTGCTCAAAGGTGAACCGGGCGGCGGTACGGGCAGCGGCGGTACGGTCGGCGGTACGTGCAGTGGCGGACGGGGATGCGGCGGGCAGGTCTGAACTCACTGATTCAGCGTAACCCCCGCGGCCATCCCGTCGCCCGCCCAGCGAACGCCGCCCGCCTACCGAACCCCCGCCGCCGACCCGCCTACTTCTCCACCCATGCGTCGTACAGCGTCGGCGTCGACACCGTCGGCATCGCGCGCACCCCGTGCACCGCCGACCGCAGCAGGTAGTGGTTCTGCTGGTCGTAGAGCGGCAGAATGTAGAACCCCTCGAGCACGATCTTCTGCGCCTGGGCGTAGAGCGTGGCGGCCTCGGCCGGGTCGGTGGTCTCTGTCGCACGGGTCAGCAGATCATCCAGAGCCGGATCCTTCACCTGTGAGTGGTTCGCGAAGTACCCGCTCGGGGCCGGAACAGTGCCCGAGCTGTCGAAGAGGATGCGCAGCACGTCGGGCCCGACCTTCGTGTACGGGGCGCTGACGAGGTCGTACGAATTGGAGCCCAGCGCGGCGTACCAGCTCGACAGGTCGAGCGGGCTCAGGTCGACCTTGAAGCCGGCCTCCTTCGCCGTCGCCTGCAGCTGCTCGAACAGAGACTGCTCGGCGGGGATCGACTGGTTCGTCGACACCGGGAACTGCACTTCGAGCACCTTCCCGTCTTTGGTGCGGTAGCCGTCGGCGTCTCGCGCGGTCCAGCCCGCGGCATCCAGAAGCGACGACGCCGCGGCCTGGTCGTAGCTGAACAGGTCGGGTTCGGAGATGCCGTCTTTCTCGATGCTCGAGAGCGCCGAGTACGAGCGGGTCGCCGTTCCGAAGAACAGGCTCTTCACGGCACTGTCGACGTCGGAGGAACGGATGAACGCCTCACGCACGCGCGCATCGTCGAACGGTGCCTTGCTGGAGTTCAGCTCGATGCGGTTCGAGGCCCCCGGCCGCGGTGCGTCGATCGCGACGACGCTGGAGTTCGAGGCCGCCTGCGACAGAATGTCGGGCTGTACGTTGTCGATCATGTCGACCGAAGAGGTCTGCAGCGCCGCATAGCGCGAGGTCGAGTCGGGCAGGAAGGTCCAGTCGATCTCGTCGAGGTAGGCGGGCCCCGTGTGGCCGGCGTCGGCGGGCGGCGAGGTGTAGCTGTCGTTGCGGGTCAGGATGATCGACTGCTGCCGGTTCCACTGCTTCACGACGAACGGGCCGGTGCCGACGGGTGAGGCGCAGTTGTCGGCCTGGGGGCGTGCGATCGCGGTCGGCGACTCCATCGCGAGCCACGGCTGTGAGAGCGAGTCGAGCAGCGCGCTGTCGGGCTGGCTCAGGTCGAACCGGGCGGTCTGCGCGTCGACCACCTCGACCTTCGCGACCTTCTGCAGGGCGAGGTAGCCCGTCGAGGAGCCTGTCGCCGGGTTCTGGATGTGCGCGACGTTCGCTGCGACAGCCGCGGCGTCGAGCGGGGTGCCGTCGGTGAAGGTGACACCGGGCTTCAGCGTGAACGTCCAGCTGAGGGCGTCGTCGGAGACCGACCACTCGGTCGCCAGCCACGGGATGACCTTCCCATCCGTGTCTTTCGAAACCAGCGATTCGAGGTACTGCGTGGCGACGAGCGCCTGCGGGTAGTTGCCGCCGACGTGCGGGTCGAGGCAGGTCGGCTCGGCGTCGCCGCTCGCGTAGACCAGCTTGCCTCCGGCGACGGGAGTGGAGCTGGTGGCCGCGGGCGTCGACGGCGCGCAGCCGGCGAGCAGGGCGGCGACGGCGGCCACGGCGACGGCCGATGCGGCGAGACGGGGGAGGGTGGGGCGACGGCGCACGGCGGGGCTCTCCTGGTGCTGTGGGGGATTGATGGACTCAGTCCACTATTGTACGCGGCTCAGGATGCCCGGGCCCCCGCCCCGCGAACAGCCGCCCCGCGACATCCTGCCCCGCGACATCCCGCCCCGCCGGTCTCATGACCGCCCGGCGACACCACCGGCCCGGGTCGTGCCGGGCCCGCGGAACCGGCGAACCGCCTTCTGTTTGCCGCCCTGGTCCCGAAAGTCCTCGGGGTTCAGGCGGTGCAGCCCCGCCAGCAGCTCGATCACGCTGACCCCGAACGTCGCCCGCACGGCTCGCTCGAGGGTGCCGTTGTCGGGGAACCCCGAGTGCGCCGTCGCCGCATGGATCGATGGCGCCGTCTCGCCGGCGGGCCTGCCCAGCAGGTCGACCGCGCGCACGAGCCGTCGGCAGTCGATCGTCTCCTGCACCGTGTCGCCGCTCCCGGAGTTCTCGAACGCCGCTTCGAGCTGCCCGACGCTCACTCCGAGCTCGGCCGCCAGCGATTGCGGGGTGAACCCGGGGTCGTCAGAGGCGCGGGCGATGACGTCGTCGGCCCGCTCGTGCAGCTGCCGGATGCCAGCGTCTCCGTCGTCGAGCTGTGCCTCGTCGCAGATGTAGAGCCCCGCAACGAGGCGAACGAGAATGGTCGCCGTCGGTTCCGTGGGAATCGAGTGGTTCTGGATGACCGGCAGCAGCGTTCGGAGGAACGGCAGCAGCGCGTCGTTCCGCAGGGCGCCGGGGTCGATGGGGGCGAACACGTATGCGGGGTCGATGCCGTAGGCGTGCAACTCCGCCCGCGGAACCGACAGGTAGAGAATGCGCGCCTCCGCGCTGGTCGATGCGGTGAGCTTGCCCCAGTTGGCGATGAAGGCGGCCTCGCCTTCGCCGAACGGAAGGGCTATTCCTCCGATGTCGATCGTGACCTCGCCCTCGAGAACGAACCCCACGTTGAAGTGGGACTCCCTCTGCGTCTCCGCATCGATCAGGTCGGGCACCTGTTCGATCGTGACGGGAGTGAAGGTCAGGTCGGAAAGCACCACGTCACCGAAGGTCCAGTGCGCGCCGTGCAGGCGGAAGGTCTCGGGGGAGTCAGACGACATGACCCCCTCGGTCAGCACGATTCCCTCAACCCCGTCGAGGTCGAGATGGGCGCGACTGCTCGCTGGCATATCAGTTCCTCCCTCGACGGAACCCAACCATATCCCTCACGCGCACCGCAACCATCCCCGCCGTGGGCGCGGCGCGGGTCAGATCACCCCGTCAGAGAGCGTGCTCGGCGCGCCGAACCGGTGACGGGTGATGCTGATCGCCTGTTCGTGCAGGAACGGCAGCAGCTCGAGGCGGCCCGAGGTGGTGACCGGGTTGTCGTAGACGGCCAGGTCGGGCCGCCCTCCCGTCGCCTCCGCGAGAGCCGTGCGGTCGCCGCCGATCAGGCGCACGCGCTGCATGCTGGGCAGGGTGGATGCCCGGGCCAGCCACTCGGCGTCGGTCTCGACGGTGACGCGCAGCGCCCCGGCGTAGGCCGAGCCGACCGCGGTGGCGAGCGTCGCCGCCCGCACGGGTACCGCGCTCGACACCTCGACGGGTGCCCCTGCCGCTGCGGCGGCCGACAGCACCCGCAGCAGGTGCAGCACGGGCGCACCGGCGCTCAGGCGCACCGTCACGGGCAGTGTGCGGTAGCGGAACACGTTCCGCTCGGCGCTCAGCCCCGAGACGTCACGCGCCACACCGAACTCCGCGGCCCAGGCCGCTTCATCGCTCGCCTGCGCTCGGGCGAGGAACGCGGCGTCGGCCGCAGCGCCCTCGGCGGCGGCGTCGGAGCCGACATGGTCGACGGCATCCGGAACCCACGAACCGAGCCCGATCAGGTAGTTCAGACCGCCGGCCTTGGTTCCCGCGCCGACGGCCGACTTCTTCCAGCCGCCGAACGGCTGGCGACGCACGATCGCGCCGGTCGTGCCGCGGTTGACGTAGAGGTTGCCCGCCTGCACCGTGTCGAGCCAGACCCGCAGCTCCTCGGGGTCGAGCGAGTGCAGCCCTGCGGTGAGGCCGTAGTCGACCTCGTTCTGCATCGCGATGGCCTCTTCGATGGTGGCAGCGGTCATGATTCCGAGCACCGGGCCGAAGTACTCGGTGAGGTGGAACTCGGAGCCGCGCGCCACGCCGGTGCGGAGGCCCGCGCTCCAGAGCCGGCCGGTCTCGTCGAGCTGCTTCGGCTCGACGGCCCAGCGCTCACCGGGCTGCAGGGTGGTGAGGGCCTTGAGCAGCTTGCCGGCCGCGGGCTCGATGATCGGCCCCATCTGCGTCGTCGGGTCGGAGGGGTAGCCGACTTTCAGCGCGCGCACGGCGTCGACGAGCTGGTTGTTGAACCGGTCGGAGGTCGCGGCAGAACCGACGAGAATCACGAGCGACGCCGCCGAGCACTTCTGGCCGGCGTGCCCGAAGGCCGACGAGACGACGTCTTTCACGGCCAGGTCGAAGTCGGCGCTCGGCGTCACGATGATGGCGTTCTTGCCGCTCGTCTCGGCGAGCAGCGGCAGATCGGGGCGGAACGACCGGAACAGTTCGGCGGTCTCGAACGCACCGGTCAGAATCACGCGATCGACCCGCGGGTCGGCGATCAGCTGGCGGCCGAGCTTCTGCTCGTCGACGTTCACCAGCTTCAGCACGTCGCGGGGCACCCCGGCCTGCCACATCGCCTCGACGAGCACGGCGCCGGAGCGGGCAGCCTGCGGTGCGGGCTTGATGACGACCGAGGAGCCGGCGGCGAGGGCTGCCAGCGTCGAACCGGCCGGGATCGCGATCGGGAAGTTCCAGGGCGGCGAGACCACGGTGACGCGAGCGGGAACGAAGGTGGCGCCCTCGACCCGGTCGAGTTCGAGCGCCCGTTCGGCGTAGAAGCGGGCGAAGTCGATCGCCTCAGACACCTCGGGGTCGGCCTGGTCGAGCGTCTTCCCCGTCTCGCTGGCCATGACCTCGAGCAGGTCGTCGCGCCGCTCGGCGAGACGGTCGGCGACGCGGTTCAGGATGACCGCCCGTGCGGCCCCGCCGAGCGCCGCCCATGCGTCGGCGTGCTGCCGGGCATCCGCCAGCACCTCGTCGAGTTCGTCTTCGGAACCGAGGGTCGTCTCGGCGACTCCCGTGTCACCGAGCGTCGAGCTCTCGACGCGGGAGAGGATGTCGCGGCCCCAGGCCCGGTTGGCGGGCAGGGCGGGGTCGGTGTCGGGCGTGTTCTCGAACGGCACCGGCTGCTGCTGTGCAGGGTGCGTCTCTGTCGCGCGGTTCTGCGTGCGGCGCGGTACCGGGATGCTCTGGTCGAGCCCGTCGAGTGAGCTGACGAACCGCTGGCGCTCGCGCTCGAACAGCGTCTCGTTCTCGGTGAGTTCGAAGACGGCCGACATGAAGTTGTCCTGGCTGGCCCCCTCTTCGAGGCGACGGATCAGGTACGCGATCGCCACGTCGAACTCCTTCGGGTGCACGACCGGCGTGTACAGCAACAGGCTGCCGACGTCGCGCTTCACCGCTTCGGCCTGGCCCTGCGCCATGCCGAGCAGCATCTCGAATTCGATGCCGCTCTCGACGCCGCGCTTCCGGGCCAGCAGCCAGGCAAAGGCGAGGTCGAAGAGGTTGTGGCCCGCGACCCCGATGCGCACGTTGCCGATGTGCTCGGGCTTCAGGGCGTAGCCGATCAGGCGCTTGTAGTTCGTGTCGCTGTCGCGTTTCGTGCTCCAGGTGGCGACCGGCCACTCGTGCAGTGAGGCCTCGACCAGTTCCATCGAGAGGTTCGCGCCCTTGACGATGCGCACCTTGATCGGCGCCCCTCCGTCGGCGCGGCGGGCGGCGGCCCACTCCTGGAGGCGCACCATGGCGGCGACGGCATCGGGCAGGTAGGCCTGGAGCACGATCCCGGCCTCGAGGTTCTTCAGGTGCGGCAGGTCGAGGATGCGGGTGAAGACGGCGATCGTGAGGTCGAGGTCTTTGTACTCCTCCATGTCGAGGTTGATGAACTTCGGCGTCGGGAACGATGCCGCCTTCTCGAACAGGGGAGTGAGGCTCGCGACGACGTGGTCGACCGCTTCGTCGAAGGCCCACACCGAGTGCGGTGCAACGGTCGACGACACCTTGATCGACACGTAGTCCACGTCGGGCCGCGCCAGCAGCCGGTGGGTGCCCTGCAGTCGGCGCTCGGCCTCGTGCTGACCCAGCACGGCCTCGCCGAGCAGGTTCATGTTCAGCCGGACGCCCGGCTTCCTGATGGTGGTGATCGCGGCGCCCAGCTTCTGGTCGGTGGCATCCACGATCAGGTGACCGACCATCCGCCGCAGCACCGCACGGCTGGCCGGTACGACGACGCCCGGCAGCACGGGCGCCACGACACCGCCGACGCGCACGGCCGACTTCAGGTACCAGGGCAGGAACGCCGGCACCTTCGGGGCGAGCTCGGCGAGATTGCGCGCCGCCACCCGCAGGTCTTCGGGGCGGACCACGCCATCGACGAAGCCGACCGTGAAGGCCAGGCCGTTCGGGTCTTTCAGCACGCCCGCGAGCTGGGTCGCCGAGGAGTCGACCGGCTGGGTCGCCGACGACGCGAGCCAGCGGCGCACGAGCGCAACCACGTCGTCGGTGAGCGCGACCGCCTCGGCATGCAGGCTGTCGGGCTGCTCAGGCTGTACCTCGTCGGTCGTCGGGGTGGCGAGGTCAGTCATCGGGAGTCTCCTGCGGGTCAGGGCGATCGGTGGATGCTCCCAGTCTGAGCGCCGTCTCAGATCAGGTAAAGCGATCTTTTCTGACGGGTATCAGTAAGATCGGCTTACCGGACGCATCCGGTGATGCTTCGACGAAAGGGATGCCGGTGCTCGACGTGCGACGCCTTCGGCTGCTGCGCGAACTGAAGTTGCGCGGCACCCTCGCGGCGGTGGCGGCGGCGCTCAACCAGAGCCCCTCGTCGGTCTCCCAGCAGCTCGCCCAGCTCGAAGACGAGGTCGGCGTCGAGTTGCTGCAGAAGAGCGGACGCCGCGTGCAGCTCACTGCGCAGGCCGAGATCCTCGTCGAGCACACCGCAGCGGTGCTCGAGCGGCTCGAACGCGCCGAGTCGGAGCTCGACGCGTCGCTCCTCCGGGCCACCGGCGTCGTGCGCATCGCGGTCTTCCAGTCGGCGGCCCTCGCCCTCATGCCCGCAGCCCTCAGCCTCCTCGCCCGGCTGCATCCCGGGCTGCGGGTCGAAATGACGCAGCGTGAGCCCGAGACCGCGCTCTACGAGACGTGGGCGCGCGGCTTCGACCTCGTGATCGCCGAGCAGTACCCCGGCCATGCGGCGCCCATCCACCCGGAGCTCGACCGGCTGGCGCTCACCACGGATGCGCTGCGGCTGGCGGTGCCCGGGCCCGGCGGTGCGGGCGGGCTCGGGGTCGCGGGCGGGCTCGGCGGGGCGGGCGGGCAGGCCGATACGGGCGATGCGCCTCGCATCACCTCCCTCGAGGGCGCCGCGCGTGCGGCCTGGGTCATGGAACCGCGCGGTTCGGCATCCCGCCACTGGGCAGAGCAGGCCTGCCGCCAGGCCGGTTTCGAGCCTGACGTGCGCTTCGAGACCGCCGACCTGCAGGCCCAGATGCGCCTCATCGAGTCGGGCAACGCCGTCGCGCTGATGCCCGACCTCGTGTGGACCGACCGCGGAACCTCCGCCCAGCTCATCGACCTGCCGTCGGCGCCCCGCCGAACCGTCTTCACCTCCGTGCGCCGGGCGAGCGCGGCGCGACCCGGCATCCTCGCCTGCCGCGAGGTGCTCGCCCGCGTCGCCGCCGAGCAGGCTGTGAGCGGGTCTACCGCGAGCGGGGTTCCCGGATGCTCGTGACGATGTCCACGAGGGTCGGCGTCGCGGGAGCCGACCCGAACCCGAACGTCACCGGAGGTGACAGCCGACGCATCCCGCCCATCGATTCGCCCTCCCAGGTCGCCTGCACGCTGAGGATCGCACGGGCCGAAGTCACCCCGTAGAACTCCCGCCGCC
>NZ_PSTT01000048.1 GCF_002931235.1 Subtercola sp. Z020
GGCTCGGCGGGGGCGCTCAGACGCCGAAGTCGCCGAAGTCTCCGCTGAGGTCGGAGCCCCAGTCGCCGCCGGTGTCGCCGGTGCTCCAGTCGCCGCCGGCGCCCTCGGCGGTCGCGTCGCCGATGCTCCAGTCGCCGCCGGCGCCCGCGTCGCCCGCGCCAGCGTCGCCCGCGCCGGCGTCACCCGTGCCGGCGTCATCGGCCGGTGCGTCGCCGGTCTCACCTCCGGCGTCGGCCTGGTCGGTGCCGACGGTGTCGGGGATGAAGGCCTGGGCGATCGACGAGCCGATCACGTAACCGGCGACCGACCCGAGCAGCGAGCTCGCGAACACGCCGCCGAAACCGAGGCCACCCCCGCCCGCGCCCGCGCCCGCGCCCGCGCCGCCGAACATCCCACGCCCCGCACCACCAGGCCCGGCCGTGCCGCCGCCCGCGAAGGACTTCTCGAGAATGCCGGGCTGGCGGAGCTCCGAGCGGGTCGCCGACCGCGCGAGAGCCGCGGGCGACTCGTCGAGAGGCGCATCCCCGGCAGGCGCATTCTGAGACAGTTCGGCGAACACCTGAGCGCGCTGTTCGGGGGTGAGCGAGCCGAATGCCTCTGCGTGCACCTGCTCGATCGCCTCGGGCGGAGCCGTGCGCAACAGGTAGCGGTACCGTTCGATCGCGATCTCGTCATCGGTGCGAGCGGTGCTGCCGGTGGTCGCCGGCTTCTGCTCTGCGTACTCGTCGCGGCCCAACAGCCGATCCAGAAAGCCCATCGTCTTCTCCTTCGGTGAGAGTCTTCACACCAACCTACGCCGAGCGGTTGAGAGGCCGCCCCATGATCGCCGTCGTCAGCGCTTCGATCGGCTCGGCCGCGGCCGAGGGGTTCGCGAGCAGCCGGAAGTCCACGTGGCCGAGCTCGGGCAGGGCGAACCGCGGGCCGACGATCACGAGATCGTCGGGGATGAGCGACTGCGGGAAGACGGCGATGCCGAGCCCGGCGCGCACGGCCGCGAGCATCCCGTTCACCTCCCGCGTGTTGCAGGTGATGCGCCAGGTTCGGCCGTTCGCCTCGAGCGCGTCGATCGCGCTCTGCCGGCTGATGCTCGGGGCCTGGTACACGATCAGCGGCACGTGCGCGCCCGGCTCGACCACCGTCTTCTCCTGCCCGACCCACACGAGGTCGTCGCGCCGCACCAGCGCACCCTCGTCACTGTCGGAGAGCTGCTTGATGAAGATCAGGTCGAGTTGCCCGCTCTTCAGCCTCCGATAGAGCGGTGTGCTCTGGTTCACCGTCAACTCGAGGTTGATCTGCGGGTAGAGCTGGCGGAAGTGCCTCAGGATGCGCGGCAGCTGGGTGATCGCGAGGTCGTCCGCCGCGCCGAACCGCAGCCGCCCCCGCATCGCCGAACCGGTGAAGTAGGCCTCGGCCGAGGAGTGGGCGGCGAGGATGGTGCGGGCGAACCCCGCCATCGCATCCCCGTTGTCGGTCATGCGCACGTCTCGCGTGTCCCGCGCTATCAACTGTCTGCCTGCCGCCTCCTCGAGCTTGCGGATGTGCTGGCTCACCGTCGGCTGGCTGACCCCCAGCCGGGTCGCCGCGAGGGTGAAACTGTGTGTTTCAGCCACGGCAAGGAATGTGCCGAGAAGCACCGGATCGAACACGGGGCGCACCTTTCATTGACAAACGTAATGAGAGTAATAGCTGCAATTCACCCTAGCAATGATGCGGCGGCCGCTAACGTCGAAGGGACACACTTACTCGAAACTTTCTGAGGTTCCACCACTCGTGACATCCACCGCAGCGCCGCAGACCACCCCGCAGACCACCGCACAGCCGACCGCCGCACCGCCGACAGCAGCCCCGATCACGGCGCCGATCGCGGTGGTGACCGAACGCCCGCCGTGGCGGGACACGCTCGTCTCGTTGCGCATCCGCAACTACCGCCTGTTCACCTTCTCGAACATGCTCTCGATGACCGGCACCTGGATGCAGCGCATCGCGCAGGATTGGCTCGTGCTCGAACTCTCCGGCAGCGTCGCCGCAGTCGGCATCACGGTGGCCATGCAGTTCGCACCGATGCTGCTCTTCGGCCTGTTCGGCGGCGTGTTCGTCGACCGCCACTCCCGCCGCGCCATCCTGCTCGCCACGCAGCTCGCGCTCTTCGTGTTCGCCGCGCTCATCGCTGCACTCACCCTCACCGGGGTCGTCGAGGTCTGGCACGTCTACGTGATCGCCTTCCTGGTCGGCGGGGTGACGGTGTTCGACAACCCGGCCCGCCAGGTCTTCGTCAACGAACTGGTCGGCCCGAAATACCTGCACAACGCAATCAGCATCAACTCGTCGGTGTTCCAGCTCGGCGGGCTGGTCGGGCCCGCGATCAGCGGCGTCCTGCTGGTGGCGGTGGGGGCCGGATGGTCGTTCGCCATCAATGCGGTCACCTGCCTGTTCGTCGTGGCGGCGTTGCTCCTGCTGCGCGTCTCCGAGTTGCACCCGATGCAACAGGCCGTGCGGGCGAAGGGTCAGCTGCGCGAGGGGCTCCGCTACGTGACCGCCAAGCCCGCCATCCTCTGGACCGTCATCATGGTCGCGGTGCTCGCGCTCTTCTCGTTCTCGATGCCGGTGCTGCTCGCGGCGTTCGCGACGGATGTCTTCGGTGTGGGAGCGAGCGGGTACGGCCTCTTCAACTCGCTGCTCGCGGTCGGCGCCTTCACCGGGGCCATCGCCTCGACGCGCCGCCGCGGCATCCGGCTGCGAACCGTGATCATCAGCGCCGGAATCTTCGGTCTGCTGCAGGCGGTCGCGGGCTTCATGACGAACCAGCTGTTCTTCTCCCTGGTGCTCATCGGGGTCGGTTTCGCCAACCTGCTGTTCATCACGGGCGCGAACTCGCTGGTGCAGATCTCGTCGAACCCGACCGTCCGGGGTCGCGTGATGAGCGTCTACGTGCTGGTGCTGCTCGGCGGGCAGGCGATCGGCGGGCCGCTGATGGGGTTCATCGTCGAGACCTGGGGCGCCCACGTGGGCATGGCGGTCGCCGGGCTCGCACCGGCCGTGGCGGCTGTAGTGATCGGGGTGGTGCTGGCCCGCCACGGCAATCTGCGCCTGCGGCTGCACCGCTCGCCGCGGTTCGTGAGCATCGAGCCGCTCGCGGAGTAGGGCACGGCGGCGCCGGTAATCGAGCGGGAGGTGGGAGGATTCCCCTCATGGCACCTTCGGACTCCCCCGCCACCCCCCAGCCGGCACCTGCACCTTCGTCGGCACCCGCACCCGACCCCGCGCGCCCGCCGGTGCCCGTGATGCACCGCGCGGCCACCCGCGTCGTCGTCATGCTCGTCGTCGGCGTCGTATCGGCACTGGTGGCCGGTCTCCTCGGATTCTGGGAGGGCGCCCCCGTCGTCGGCTGGGTCGCTGCCGCCGCCCTCTACGTCGGCTGGATCGGCGTGCGCATCTTCCCCCTGCGAGCCGACGCGACGGCGACCCACGCCACCCGCGAAGATCCCTCCCGCGGTGCGAGCGAACTGCTCATCCTGCTGGCGAGTCTCGCCAGCATCGCCGCAGTCGTCATCGTGCTTCTGGGCGCGAGCGACGCCCGCGGCATCCAGCGCCTCGGTGTCGGCGCCCTGGCGCTCGTCAGCCTGACCCTCTCGTGGGCGCTGGTGCACACGTTGTTCACGCTGCGCTACGCCTCGCTCTACTACCGCGGGCCCGACGGCGGCATCGACTTCAGCCAGAAGGAGGCGCCGCGCTACTCGGACTTCGCCTACATCGCCTTCACGATCGGCATGACTTACCAGGTGTCGGACACGACCTTCCAGTCGAGCGACTTCCGCTCAACGGCGCTCCGTCACGCCCTGCTCGCCTACCTCTTCGGCGCCGTCATCCTCGCCGCCACGATCAACCTGATCGCCGGCCTGGCGGGCTGACGCGCCGGGTGCCGGGCACTGCCGACGCCCAGCGCCCACTGAGGGCCGCCGACCGACGCCTGACGAGCGCCGCCCGTCAGGCCTCAGCGCCGCCCGCCGAGCCTTAGCTCGCCGCCCGCCGCCCGCTGCCCGCGCCCGTCAGGCGTTCGCGCGCTCCAGCACCAACTCCCGCACGCGTGCCGCGTCGGCCTGCCCGCGCATCGCCTTCATGACCGCACCGATCACGGCGCCGGCCGCCTGCACCTTGCCGTCGCGGATCTTCGCCAGCACATCGGGCTGCGACGCCAGCGCCTCGTCGATCGCCGCGATCAGCGCGCCGTCGTCGGAGACCACCGCGAGCCCTCGCCCGGCCACGACCTCGTCGGGCGTGCCTTCGCCCTCGATCACGCCCTCGAGCACCTGCCTCGCGAGCCGGTCGGTGAGCGTTCCGGCCTCGACCAGCGCGACGAGTTCGGAGACGTGCAGCGGCGACACCAGCGTCGAGGCATCCACCCCGCGCACGTTCGCGATGCGCGCGATCTCGCCCGTCCACCACTTGCGAGCGGACTGGGCGGATGCTCCCGCAGCCGTCGTCTCGATGATCTCGGTGAGCAGCCCCGAGTTCACCACATCCTGGAATTCGAGGTCGGTGAAACCCCAGTCGGTCTTCAGGCGTCGGCGACGCACCGCCGGCGCCTCGGGGAGCGCAGCCCGCAGCTCCTCGATCAGCTCGGCCGACGGTTCGACCGGCAGCAGGTCGGGCTCCGGGAAGTACCGGTAGTCGTCGGCGTCGCTCTTCGGGCGGCCGGCCGACGTCTGGCCTGTGTCTTCGTGCCAGTGGCGCGTCTCCTGGATGATCGTGCCACCCGCCTCGAGGATCGCGGCCTGGCGCTGGATCTCGTACCGGATCGCCCGCTCCACCGAGCGCAGCGAGTTGACGTTCTTCGTCTCTGTGCGGGTGCCGAGCTTCGCGGGCGGTTCGCCCGGGCCCGTGCGCCGGCGCAGCGAGATGTTCGCGTCGCAGCGCAGGTTGCCCCGCTCCATCTTCGCGTCGGAGATGCCGAGCGACACCACGATGTCGCGGATCGTCGACACGTACGCCTTCGCCAGCTCGGGTGCATCGCGCTCGGCACCGTAGATGATGTCGGTCACGATCTCGACGAGCGGAACACCGGCCCGGTTGTAGTCCACCAGCGAGTACTCGGCTCCCTGGATGCGGCCGGTCGCCCCGCCGACGTGCGTGAGCTTGCCGGCATCCTCTTCCATGTGGGCGCGTTCGATGGGCACGGTGAAGAGTCGCCCGTCGGGCAGCTCGACCTCGACCGATCCGCCGAACGCGATCGGCTCGTCGAACTGGGAGATCTGGTAGTTCTTGGCCAGGTCGGGGTAGAAGTAGTTCTTCCGCGCGAAGCGCGACGAGGGGGCGATCGAGCAGCCGAGAGCCAGACCGAGGCTGATCGAGTACTTCACCGCCTGCTCGTTGACCACGGGGAGGGAGCCCGGCAGGCCGAGGTCGACCGGCGTCACGTTCGTGTTCGGCTCGCCGCCGAAGAAGTTCGGCGCGTCGCTGAACATCTTTGTCTTGGTGTTCAGTTCGACGTGCACCTCGAACCCGAGCACCGGCTCGAACAGCTCGAGAGCCCTGTCGTAATCCATCAACTCAGCGTTGGCCATCAGACTGCACCTTCTTCAGACGCGAACATTTCCTGCGGGGCGAGGTCGGGTGCCTGGCTCAGCAGCGTGTGGCCCCAGCGGTCTTCGAGCAGCGCCTCGAGGGTCGCGCCGACCGCGTAGAGCCGGGCATCCTCCCGGGCGGGCGCCATGAACTGGATGCCCACCGGCAGCCCGTCTTCGGGCGCCAGCCCCACGGGCAGACTGATGCCGGGCACGCCCGCCAGGTTCGCCGGAATCGTGGTGAGGTCGTTGAGGTACATCGCCAACGGATCGTCGAGCTTCTCGCCGAGCTTGAACGCGGTGGTCGGCGCACTGGGGCTGACGAGCACGTCGACATCGGCGAACACCCGGGCGAAGTCGCGCTGGATGAGCGTGCGCACCTTCTGCGCACTGCCGTAGTAGGCGTCGTAGTAACCCGCGCTGAGCGCGTACGTGCCGAGGATGATGCGGCGCTTGACTTCGGGCCCGAACCCGGCCTCGCGGGTCGCCGACATCACGTCTTCGACCGTGCCGCCGCCCACCGGGTTCACCCGCAGGCCGAACCGCACGGAGTCGAACTTCGCGAGGTTCGACGATGCCTCGGCGGGCAGGATGAGATAGTACGCCGAGATGGCGTACTCGAAGCTCGGGGTGCTGACCTCGACCACCTCGGCTCCGGCCGCGGTGAGCAGCTCGAGCGCCTCCTGGAACCGCTGCGTCACGCCGGCCTGGAACCCGTCGCCGCCGAGTTCCTTCACGACACCGATGCGGAGCCCCTTCAGGCTGAGGTTCTGCTGCCCGGCGCGCGCAGCGTCGGCGAAGCTCGGCCACGCGTCTCTCAGGCTGGTGGAGTCGCGCGGATCGTGCCCGCCAATGACGTCGTGCAACAGGGCCGCATCGAGCACGGTGCGACTGACCGGCCCGACCTGGTCGAGGCTCGACGCGAGCGCGATAGCGCCGTACCGGGAGACGCCGCCGTACGTCGGCTTCACGCCGACCGATCCGGTGACGGCCGCGGGCTGGCGGATCGAGCCGCCCGTGTCACTGCCGAGCGCCAGGGGCGCTTCGAACGCGGCGACGGCCGCGGCCGAGCCACCGCCGGAACCACCGGGGATGCGGTCGAGGTCCCACGGGTTGTGCGTCGGCCCGTAAGCGGAGTGCTCGGTCGACGACCCCATCGCGAACTCGTCCATGTTGGTCTTGCCGAGGGGGATCAAGTCGGCGTCGCGCAGCTTCTTCACGACGGTCGCGTCATAGGGCGGCACCCAGCCCTCGAGAATCTTCGAGCCGGCCGTGGAGGGCATGTCGATGGTGCAGAGCACGTCTTTGATCGCGATCGGCACGCCGGCGAGCGGACCGAGCCGCTCCCCTGCCGCCCGGCGGGCGTCGACGGACCGGGCCGCGGCGCGCGCACCCTCTGTCGCGACGTGGAGGAACGCGCGCACCTCGTGGTCGACGGCCCCGATACGGTCGAGGTGGGCATCCGTCGCCTCGAGGCTCGACACCTCACCGCTGGACAGCGTGGCCGCGAGTTCGCTGGCACTCAGACGGGTCAGATCGTGGCTCACTGCTCTTCTCCCAGGATCGCGGAAACGCGGAAACGGCCGCCGTCGTGGTCGGGCGCGCCCGAGAGCGCCTGCTCCTGCGTCAGCGTGACGCCGACGACGTCGGGCCGGTAGACGTTCGCGAGCGGGATCGGGTGACTCGTCGCCGGAACGTCGGGCGTGGCCACCTCCGTCACCTTCGCGACGTTCTCGACGATCGCGACGAGTTCCCCGGTGAGCTTGGTGATCTCGTCGGGCGAGAGGTGAATGCGCGCCAGCCCCGCGAGGTGCGCGACCTGCTCGGTCGTGATCTCGCTGGGCTCGCCCGAACCGGCCGGGCGGCTGTTGGCGCTCGTGCTGACGGTCGGGGGTGTTTCAGATGACATGCGACTCCGTACTGCGTTTCTCGTAATGTTTCGGCGCCGATCTGCGCGCCGCACAACCCATCGATTCTATTCGGTGCCGCTACACGCCGTCGGCGGGCGCTGCGCCCTCCCCCGCGGTCGGCACGACCTTCTCGTCGACGGCGGCGGCCGCCGCACTCTCGGTGGGCTCGGACACGTCGGTGGCCTCACCGGCCGACGCAACAGGCTCAGCCGCGGGCACAGCCTTCTTGCGGCCACGACCCCGCGGCTTCGACGCCGCGGGCGCAGGCGCGTCGGCCCCGTCGCCCTCCGCACCGGAGTCAGCGCCCGCGCCCTCCGCAGCATCGCCCGTCGCAGAACCAGCTGCCGCTGCCGGAGCCGGAGCGGGCGCCTCGCCGAGCGCCTCGGGCCCCTCGGCCAGCAGCAGCGCGAACTGGGCCGCATCGATGATGCGGAGGCCGAGCGCCTCGGCCTTCGGCAGCTTCGACCCGGCGCCCGGGCCCGCTGCCACAAAGTCGGTCTTCTTGCTGACCGACGACGCCGCCTTGCCGCCCGCGGCGATGATCGCCTCGAGGGCTCCCTCCCGCGTGAAGCCCTCCAGGCTGCCGGTGGCGACGATGGTGAGCCCCGAGAGCGTTCCACCCGCGTCGGATGCCGCGCCGGGGCCGGGATGACCGGGCGTCGTGAACTGCACGCCCGCAGCCGCCCAGCGGTCGACCATCTCGGCGTGCCAGTCCACACTGAACCAGTCGATCAACGCGTCGGCGATGATTCCGCCGACGCCGTCGACCGCGGCGAGTTCCTCCCGCGAAGCGGCCCGGATCGCGTCGAGCGACCCGAAGTAGTCGGCCAGCGCCCGCGCGGCGACCGGGCCGACGTGGCGGATGCTGAGCGCGACGAGAATGCGCCAGAGCGGACTCGTGCGCGCCTTCTGGATGTTCTCGATCAGCTTGACCGCGCTCGACGACGGCACGAACAGCTCGTCGCCGTTGAACGGCCCGTCGGGGTCGAACGCGCCGTCTCTCTTCTGGCGGCGGCGGCGGAACGGCGACTCCCGCTTCGGCGCACCGTCGTCGGTGAGCTTTTCGAGCCCCGTCTCGGAGTCGCGCACCACCGTGGTGATCGGGAAGATGCGCTCGACCGTGAGGTCGAACATGCCGGCCTCCGTGTCGAGCGGAGGTTCAGCGGGCTCGACGGGCTGCGTGAGAGCCGCTGCGGCCACCTCGCCCAGCACCTCGATGTCGAGGGCGCCGCGTGAACCGACGTGCTCGACCCGGCCGCGCACCTGAGCGGGGCAGCTGCGCGCGTTCGGGCAGCGCAGGTCGATGTCGTTCTCCTTGGCGGGCGCGAGCTTCGTGCCGCACTCCGGGCAGAACTCGGGCATCACGAACTCGCGCTCTGTGCCGTCGCGCAGCTCGACGACCGGGCCGAGCACCTCGGGGATGACGTCACCGGCCTTCCGCAGAATCACGGTGTCGCCGATCAGCACGCCCTTGGCCTTCACGACCTCCTGGTTGTGCAGCGTCGCCTGCCGCACCTCCGAGCCCGCGACCCGCACCTTCTGCATGACGGCGAACGGGGTCGCGCGCCCGGTGCGCCCCACACTCACCACGATGTCGAGAAGTTTGGTCTGCACCTGCTCGGGCGGATATTTGTAGGCGATCGCCCAGCGCGGGGCGCGGCTCGTCGCACCGAGCTCCTCGTGCAGGGCGAGCTCGTCGACCTTCACGACGACACCGTCGATCTCGTGCTCGACGCTGGAGCGGTGCTCGCCGAAGTACTCGATGAACTCCGCGGCACCGGCCATGTCGGGCTTCACTCGATAGTGCGTGCTCGTCGGCAGCCCCCACGACTTCAGCAGGTCGTACACCTCCGACTGGGAGGCCACGGGCGGGTTCGGCCACGCGCCGATGCCGTGCACGAGCATCCGGAGCCGGCCGAGCCGTGCGCGCATGAGCGCGAGCTGCGCCTCGGTCTTGCCCTCGGACTTCTGGCGGAGCGACCCGCTCGCCGCATTGCGCGCGTTGGCGAAGATGCGGTCGCCGGCCGCGGTCTGCGCGGCGTTCAGGTCGTCGAAGGCGGCGGTCGGAAAGAAGATCTCGCCGCGAACCTCCATGATCGCGGGCGGCTCGACCGGTGGCGATCCCGGCTGCACGTCGAGGCGTTTCGGGATTCCGGGGATGAACGCGACGTTCTCGGTCACGTCTTCGCCGACCACACCGTCGCCCCGGGTCGCCGCCGAGACGAGCTCGCCGTTGACGTAGCGGAGGTTCATCGCGAGCCCGTCGATCTTCAGCTCGCAGAGGTAGTGCACGCGCCTTCCGGAGTCGCGCTCGACCTTCGTCGCCCACTCCGCGAACTCGTCGAGCGAGAAGACGTTGTCGAGACTGAGCATGCGCTCGGCGTGCTGCACCGGTGAGAACAGAGTCGTCTCGGCGCGGCCGCCCACAGTCTGGGTGGGGCTGTCCTGGCTCTGCAGCTCAGGAAAGAGCCGCTCGAGCTCCCCGAGCCGCCGGAGCAGGGCGTCGTACTCCTCGTCGGAGACCAGCGACGCATCCTGGTCGTAGTAGGCGTCGCGCAGTTGCTGGATGCGTGTCGTCGCCTGCTCGGCCTCAGCCGCCGCGGCCTCGAGGCTCAGCTCTTCGATGTCGTCGACCATGGCGCGGCTCTCAGGCCACACTCACGGGAACGTCGACGGCACTCGCGGTGCGGTCGATCGTCGTCTGACCGAGCACCCGGGTGCCGACATAGACCACCGCGGTCTGGCCGGGCGACACGCCGATCAGCGGCTCGTGGGGGCGGATGACCAGCTCGACCACCGCGTCACCCGAGCCCGCTGCACCGGCCGCACCCGCGGCATCCACCGGCACCACCTGGGCGACGGCGGGCACAGGGTCGGCATGCGCCCTGATCTGCACCTCGCACTCGAACGCGATCTCAGGATGCTGCGGCGCCACCCCGGCCCACGTGAAACGTGACCCGGCGATCTCGGCGATCGCCAGCGCCTCGCGCGGCCCCACGACCACGGTGTTGGTGGCCGGCTTCACTTCCAGAACGAAACGACGCCGACCGTCTTCGGCGAGGCTGCCGAGGTGCAGGCCGCGACGCTGCCCCACCGTGAACCCGCGCGCACCGTCGTGACTGCCCACGACCGTGCCGTCGCGCTCGACGATCTCGCCCCCGGGCAGCGTGCCCACCTTGTCGGCGAGCCAGCCCCGGGTGTCGCCGTCGGGGATGAAGCAGATGTCGTGGCTGTCGGGCTTGTTCGCCACGCTGAAACCGCGCTCTGCGGCCTCTGCGCGCACCAGCGCCTTCGACGGGGTCGCGCCGAGCGGGAACATCGAGTGCGCCAGTTGGTCAGCCGTCAGCACCCCGAGCACGTAGCTCTGGTCTTTGGCCCACGCGCTCGCGCGGTGCAGCTCCCGGTTGCCGTCGGCATCCGTCAGGATCGTCGCGTAGTGGCCCGTCGCGACGGCGTCGAAGCCGAGATCGAGCGCCTTCTCGAGCAGTGCGGCGAACTTGATGCGCTCGTTGCAGCGCATGCACGGGTTCGGCGTGCGACCGGCCTCGTATTCGGCGATGAAGTCGTCGACCACGTCGAGCTTGAAGCGTTCGGAGAAATCCCACACGTAATAGGGGATGCCGATGATGTTCGCCGCCCGCTGCGCGTCGGAGGAGTCTTCGATCGTGCAGCACCCCCGGCTGCCCGTGCGGAGCGTGCCGGGCATACGACTCAGTGCGAGGTGCACGCCGACCACGTCGTGCCCCGCTTCGACGGCGCGCGCCGCCGCCACAGCGGAATCGACGCCACCGCTCATTGCTGCCAGAACCTTCATGATTCCAGTGTAGGCATCCCCCGCTGACACTCCTCGGGCCGCCTCGAATCTGTGGACAACTCGCGACACGGCAGACCTGTGCACAGTTCTGACACGAAAGGCCCAGACTGATCGGCGAGGATGGTCGCGATGTCCCTGCTCTCCTCACCACCCCGCTCCCCGTCGCTCGGGGCGCCTGCGCCGACCGGCGCGGCGCCGTCGGCGAGGCGTCGTGGGCGCCCGGTGCTCGCGGTCGTCGTCGTGGCGCTCTCGCTGGTTCTGGCGGGCGTCCTCCTGTTCCACCGGGCCATCCCCGACGTCGCAGGCATCGGCCTGCTCGTCGACAGCATCGCGCCCTGGTTCGGTCTGTTCGTTCCGGTTCTGCTGGTGCTCGGCATGATCAGCCGCCGCCCGCGAGCGCTTGTCGGTGTGCTCGTTCCCGCCGTGGTGTGGGCGCTGCTCTTCGGGCCGGGCATCGTTCCGCTGTCGTGGACGGGTGCGGCCTCCCCCTCCGCCGGCGCCGCTGCGGCGGCATCCGGAACCGCCACGGCCACCACCCTCACAGTTGCCAGCCAGAACATCGAGGCCTCCTCGCAGACGGGAGACATCTCGGCTCGCACCCTGGCGGCCACCGGCACCGACGTGATCGCGCTCGAGGAGATGGACTCCGACGACTTCGACGCCATCTCGCGCACCCTCGCCGCGTCGTACCCCTATTCCTTCGGCGTCGGCACGGTCGGCCTCTGGAGCAAGTACCCCGTCATCAACGCCCAGCCGCTGAACCTCGGTCTCGGCTGGAACCGCGCCCTCGCCGCCGACCTCGACACCCCCCAGGGGCTCGTCAGCATCTACGTCATCCACGCCGCCTCCGCCCGGCCCGGCGAGGTCTCGGCACGCGACTCCATGCTCGCCGCCCTAGCCGACACGTTGCCGAACGACGAGAACGAGCGGGTGATCGCCGTCGGCGACTTCAATGCGGCCTCGACCGACCGCGCGATGGCGGGCATCACGGGCCAGCTCGCCGAGCCGAACCAGACCGACGGGATGTTCGGCAACACCTGGCCGTCGACCCTCCCCGTCACGCGCCTCGACCACCTCCTGCAGCGCGGCATGACGGTCGACTCGAACACCACGTTCGCCGCCGGCGCGAGCGACCACCGCGCGATCATCACGACGCTCACCCTCTGAGCCGCCGCCGACGCCCGCCG
>NZ_PSTT01000034.1 GCF_002931235.1 Subtercola sp. Z020
CCGGGGGCTGAGGGCCGGGATAATGGAGGTATGAGCGCACCCGAGCCCACGCCGTCCGGCGCGACGTCTGCCACCGGCGACGCTTCCGCCGCCCGCGACGCTTCCTCCGCCCGCGACGCTTCCGCCGCCCGCGACGCTTCCTCCGCCCGCGACGCAACGCGCCCCGGCGACGCGACGCGCCCCGGCGACGCGGCATCCGCCACCACCACCCTCCCGCGCCCCGCCGACCTGCGGCGCTGGCGGCAGTACCTCGCCGACGAGCGCGCCGAAGCCGCCGTCTACCGCGACCTCGCCGAGCGCCGCACGGGTGAGGAACGCGCCATCCTGCTCGCCCTCGCCGACGCCGAGGTGCGCCACGAGGCGCACTGGCGCGACCTGCTCGGCGACAACATCGGCAGTACCCGGCGCGGGGACCTGCGTACGCGCATCCTCGGTTTTCTCGCCCGGCGATTCGGCTCGGTGTTCGTGCTCGCGCTTGCGCAGCGGGCCGAGACGCGCTCGCCCTATGCGCGCGACTCCGACGCCACAGCCGCGATGGCCGCCGACGAGCAGGTGCATGCCGAGGTGGTGCGGGGACTCGCGGCGCGCGGGCGCAACCGGCTCTCGGGCACCTTCCGCGCGGCGGTCTTCGGAGCGAACGACGGCCTCGTCTCGAACCTCGCCCTGGTGATCGGCATCTCCGCGAGCGGCGTGCCGAACGCGGTCGTGCTCGTTACCGGGCTCGCCGGGCTGCTCGCCGGGGCGCTGTCGATGGGCGCCGGCGAGTACGTGTCGGTGCGGTCGCAGCGTGAGCTGCTCGAGGCCTCGACTCCGAACCCCGAGGCCACCCGGGCCGTACCGTACCTCGACGTCGACGCGAACGAACTCGCGCTCGTGTACCGCGCGCGGGGCATGTCCGAAGACGAGGCCGAGGCGCACGCCCGCGACGTGCTGCGGGGGCACGCCGTGATGACGGGAGCGATCGACCTCCCGTCTTCGGCCCAGGATGCCGCGGCCCGGTCGAGCGCGAAGGCCCGGCGGGGTGCGCGGCGCGCGGCGAGCGCAGAAGGTGAGTCGAGCGGGCTGGGCACGACGGGCGGGCTGGGCGCGACGGGCGGGCTGGATGCCGCGTCCGACGCCGCGACAGCGGACCCCGCCGCACACGAGGAGGTCGACGAGCACGAGGCGGTCGGCACCGGGCTGAGCGCTGCCGTCTCGAGCTTCTGCTTCTTCGCGTCGGGGGCGGTCATCCCGGTGCTCCCCTACCTGTTCGGGCTGCAGGGGCTGCCCGCGCTCATCGTGGCTGCGGTGCTGGTCGGCGTCGCGCTGCTCGGAACCGGCGCGGTCGTCGGAATCCTGTCGGGCGGCCCGCCCCTGAAGCGGGCGCTCCGCCAGCTCGCCATCGGCTACGGCGCGGCCGCCGTCACCTACCTCCTCGGCCTGCTCTTCGGCACCGCCGGCCTCTGACCCCGCGCCGCCGCCGCCGCGCTGTCGGCCCTGCCCCCGTCAGCGCCGCCGCCCCTGCCAGCGTTGCCGCCGCCCGACGCGCGGGCACCACCCCCATCGCAACCGAGGATGACGGCCGCGATGGGCCGCTTTACGGAGCACCACCCAGCTCCTCCTCGCTTACGCAGCGCCGCGGGACCGTCGCGCTGGCTAAGAGGATGCCGCGAGGCGGCCCCTGCAGCCGAACACCTCCGGACGCGGCACAGCATGCGGTCCAGCCGCCGGTACGCAACCGAGGATCAGGGCCGCGAAGTGCCGCCATCCGGCGCATCGGGCCGCCCATCCTCGGTAACGCAGCGTTCGAGGGTGGCGCGCTACGCCAAGGCTGGCGGCGCGCAGCGCTCAGTCGAGGGGGCGCATCACGTCGCCGATGAAGCCGGCGACGCGGGTCTCGAGGCCCTCGACCTTCTGCGCGAGCACGCGCGAGGGGTCGGCGTAGTAGGAGGCGTGCGGCACCTCGACGCGGATGTTCGAGGAACAGCCGAGGTTGGCGCAGATGTAGGTGCCGACCGTGTTGCCGTTCAGGCCGGCCTGGCCGGTGCGCTTCGCGCTGAACAGCGACACTCCGTGCTCGGTGTGCGTGGCGCGGCAGAGCTGGCACATCATCATGCGGCGGCGGGAGAGCGGGCCGTCGGCCTCGCGCACGATGATGCCGACGGCCTCGTCGCCGTTCCAGCGCAGGATGTAGCCGAGGTGCGGCGAGTGCGAGTCCCGCCAGCCGAGGTAGTCGAGGTTCTCCCAGTCGAGATCGACGAAATCCGACGGGAGCACGATGTTCGCGATCTCGGCAGCCGAACCGTTGACGATCGCCTGGCGCACCTGCATGCCGGTCATCTTCTTCACACGCACTCCTTGCAGTCGCTGCAGAACCTCGTACTTCTAGCCTAAGTCAGACACAGAAGACGAGGCCGCCTGCCCCGACTCGTACAGCTCCCGGATGAGCGTCGCCGCATCGTACGGCCCGGTGTGCCGCTTGCCGCAGATGAAGAAGGTCGGGGTCGAGTGCACATCCATCAGCTCGGCGTCGATCGCGTCATCCCGCACCCGGTTGACCGTCTCGCTCGAGCGCATGTCTTCTTCGAACCGGTCGAGGTCGAGTTCGAGTGACGCCGCGTAGCCGAGCAGGTCGTCGAGTTCGAGCGCATCCTGGTGCGCGAACATCAGCGGCGCCATGTCGAAGAACCTGCCTTGGGCCGCAGCCGCTTCGCTCGCGCGCGCGGCGAGGAGGGCGTGTGGATGCACGCGGGTCAGTGGCAGGTGCCGCCAGACGTACTGCAGGCTGTCGCCGAAATGCGCCCGCACCTCGTCGATCGATCCTGTCGCCCTGCTGCAGAACGGGCACTCGAAGTCGCCGTACTCGACCAGGGTGAGCGGGGCATCCACCGGCCCCCTGATGTGGTCGCGCTTCGGATCGACCGGGCGCGCCAGCACGAGGCTCATGCGCGACGGAGGCTGCACGCGGTCGACGATGCGGAAGAGCGCGAACCCCAGCACGAACGCGAGCAGCGAGGCGGCGAGAACACCGACGCGCGCCTCGTCCTGCAGCCGGGGATCGTCGATCGAGAGGTCGATGATGAACAGCGAGATCGTGAAGCCGATGCCCGAGAGTGCGGCCCCGCCGGCGACCCGCCCGAGCGTCAGACCGGGAGCGAGAACGCCGAGCCTGAGCATCTTGACCAGCGCGGTGATGCCCGCGATGCCGACGAGCTTGCCGATGACGAGGCCCGCGACGACACCCCAGGTGAGCGGTGACACGACGGCCGCCGCCAGGGTCTCGCCGCTCAGGTGCACCCCGGCGTTGGCGAGGGCGAACACGGGCAGGATGATGAAGCTCGTGTACGGGGTGTAGAGCGTGTGCAGGCGATCGTTGACCGAGACCGAGTTGAGCAGGCCGCGAACGGCCGCCTGCGCATAGGCCGGGTTCGGCGACTGGCGGAAGGCGCGGCTGAGTTCGGCGGCGCGCTCCACCTCCATGCGCCTCGGGGTGTAGACGGGGATGAGCAGTGCGATCGCGACGCCGCCGAGCGTCGGCTGCACACCCGATGCGAGAAGGGCGACCCAGACGACGACCGAGAAGACCACGTAGAGCGGGCCCTGCCCGAACGACAGGAAGCGCAGCGCCCAGATGACCGCGAGCGCGAGCGCCGCGATGACCAGCGGCACGAAATGCACCTCATCGGTGTAGAAGATCGCGATCACTCCGAGCGCCCCGATGTCGTCGACGACGGCGAGCGCGAGGAGGAAGGTGCGGAGGTGGCCGGGCAGCCGCGGCCCGACGATCGCGAGCGCACCGAGCAGGAAGGCCGTGTCGCTCGAGATGACGACCCCCCAGGCGTGCGAGGTCGGGCCCGTGGGGTTGATCAGGAGGAAGATCACGGCGGGAATGGCGAGCCCGGCGATGGCGGCGGCGACAGGAACGACGGCCCGCGACCACACGCTCAGCTCGCCCAGCGCGAATTCCCGCTTCACCTCGAGGCCGACGACGAAGAAGAAGAGCGTCATCAGGCCCTCGTTCACCAGCGAGCGAAAGTCGAGCTCGATGGTGTTCGTGCCGACCTGCAACGAGACGGTGGAGTGCCAGAAGTCGTCGTACGAACTGCCGAGCGGCAGGTTCGCCCAGACGAGAGCCAGCACGGTCGCGATGAGAAGCAGGGCCGCCGCGGTCTTCTCGGTGTCGGAGAACCCGCGTCGCTGGTGCAGCAGCGCCCGCAGGCGGGGAAAACGCGGGGCGCGGTCGCCCTCGGTCTGCTCAGACGAAGCGGGGCTCAGCTGCATGCGTACCAGTTTCGCAGCAACCGGATGCCGGTGCGCACCCGGATGCCGGTGCGCACCCGACCTTCGCCACAACACTTGACAACTTGATATTCAGCGATATATCTTTAACACATCGCCGAACATCGGTGATGCTTCGCAGACACAGATCTCGAAACCACACACTTCCAGAAAGGTGGACGCCATCATGCGCACCCACAACACTCATCACCACCACTCCTCCGAGCAGCCCGATATGGGGGGCGCCGCGTTCGGCGGCCGTTCCTTCGAAGGGCGCCGCTTCGGCGGGCGAGACGGCTTCGGCCCCGGCGCAGGCTTCGGCCCCGGCGGCGCCGGCGGGTTCGGCGGCTTCGGCCCCGGCTTCGGCCCGCGCGGCCCGCGTCGCGCCGGCAAGGGCGACGTTCGCTCGGTCATCCTGTCGCTGCTCGCCGACGGTCCCTCGAACGGCTACGGCCTGATCAAGGCCATCGCCGAGCGCACAGGGGGCACCTGGCGCCCGAGCCCCGGCTCGGTCTACCCGACCCTGCAGCAGCTCGTCGACGAGGAGCTCATCGCCTCGAAGGGCGACGGCCGCCGCACCGAGTTCGAGCTCACCGACGCGGGCCGCGCCTACCTCGACGAGCACGCCGACGACCTCAAGAAGGCGTGGGAGGCGACTCCCGGCCGCTCAGCCAGCGACGCGGCCTTCCACGAGAGCGTCGCGAAACTGGTCGGCGTCGTGCAGCAGTTCCGTCACGGCGCGACCGATGAGCAGCGCACGGCCGCGACCGAGAAGCTCGACGAAGCCCGCCGCGCTCTCTACCTGATCCTCGCCGACTAGCGGATGCCGCGGCTCAGCCCGCGAGCGGGGCGAAGGATGCCCGGCAGCGTTCAGGCCGGCAGCGGCAGCCCGGCAGCGGTCAGGCCGGCAGCGAATCCTCGATCAGCGCAACGATGGCGGGGTCATCCGGTTCCGTTCGCGGGCGGAAGCGGTGCACCCCGCCGTCGGGCGTGACGACGAACTTCTCGAAGTTCCAGGTCACGCGCCCGGCCTTGCCGTCGGCATCCGGAGCCTTCTTCAGTTCGGAGTAGAGGGGGTGGGCGCTGCGGCCGTTCACCCTGATCTTCTCGAAGATCGGGAAGGTGATTCCCCAGGTCGTCGAGCAGTACTCGCTGATCGCCTCTGCGCTGCCGAGCTCCTGCAGGAACTGGTTGCTCGGAAAGCCGAGCACCGTGAAGCCCCGCTCGCCGTAGGTCTTCTGCAGCTGCTCGAGCTTCTCGTACTGCGGCGCGAGCCCGCAGCGCGAGGCCACGTTCACGATCAGCTTCACCTTGCCCTCGTAGTCGGCGAGGGAGGTCTCCGACCCGTCGGTCTTGGCGATCGGGATGTCGTTCAGCGAGGTCATGCTGCGAGCCTACGCCTGCCCACTAAGCATTACGCTCGGGGTGTGACATCTCAGCCCAGCACTCCCTACGAAGACCTGCTCCGGCACACGCTCGCGACCGGTGTCGCCAAGTCGGATCGCACCGGCACCGGCACGACCAGCGTCTTCGGCGCCCAGCTCCGCTTCGACCTGGGCGAGGGTTTTCCGCTCATCACCACGAAGCGGGTGCACTTCAAGTCGATCGCGTACGAGCTGCTGTGGTTTCTGCGCGGCGAGTCGAACGTGCGGTTCCTCCGCGAGAACGGCGTCACCATCTGGGACGAGTGGGCCGACGCCGACGGCGAACTCGGCCCGGTCTACGGGGTGCAGTGGCGCTCCTGGCCCTCCCCCACCGGTGAGCACATCGACCAGATCAGCCAGGTCATCGACACCATCAGAACCGACCCCGATTCGCGCCGCATGATCGTGTCGGCGTGGAACGTGGCCGAGATACCGCAGATGGCCCTCGCCCCGTGCCATGCGTTCTTCCAGTTCTACGTCGCCGACGGCAAGCTCAGCTGCCAGCTCTACCAGCGGAGCGCCGACCTCTTTCTCGGCGTTCCCTTCAACATCGCCTCGTATGCGCTGCTGACCCACCTCGTCGCCGCGCAGACCGGGCTCGAGGTCGGCGACTTCATCTGGACCGGCGGCGACTGCCACATCTACGACAACCACCGCGACCAGGTGGCCGAGCAGCTCACGCGCGAGCCGTACCCGCTCCCCCGGCTCGAGCTGCTGCGCACCCCGCCGAGCATCTTCGACTATCGCTACGAGGATCTCGCCGTCGTCGGTTACCAGCACCACCCGGCCATCAAGGCGCCGGTGGCGGTGTGAGCGGGATGCCCGGTGGCCGCGTCATGAGCAGGATGCGCACGTGAGTATCGCGCTGGTCTGGGCCGAGGCGCGCGGCGGCGTGATCGGGTACGACGGCACCATGCCCTGGCACCTGCCTGAAGACCTGGCGCACTTCCGCGAGCTCACCACCGGCGACGCGGTTCTGATGGGGCGGCGCACCTGGGAGTCGCTGCCCGAGCGGTTCCGCCCGCTGCCGGGGCGCCGCAACCTGGTGCTGACGCGCGACCGCGAGTGGTCGGCCGAGGGAGCGGAGGCGATGCACGACCTGGGCTCCGCGCTGGCGCCCTTCACGGCTTTGGATGCCCGGCTCTGGGTCATCGGCGGCGGAGAGCTCTACGGGGCGACCATCACGTCGCCCGCGGCCACCCGCCTCGAGGTGACCGAGCTCGACCTCGGAGTGAAGGGCGACACCGTCGCACCCCGCATCGACGCTTCGTGGTCACGCGTCGGCGAGACGCCCTGGCTGGAGTCGAAGACGGGCATCCGGTACCGCTTCGTGACCTACGCGCGCTAGCCACAGCGCGCACTGGCCTCCGCGCGCACTGGCCTCAGCCCGCGCCAGACCGGGTCGGCGGGCAGCCCTCAGAGGGCCTGGGCTAACGCGTGCAGCACCTGGGGCAGGGTGGGCACGCCTGCGGCACGGAACACCTCCGTGCCGTCGTCAGCACTGATGATCACCGTCGGCGTGGCGACGATTCCGGCGGTGTCGGCGGCGGCCGGCGACAGCGCGACGTTGAACTCGGTCAGCGCGGCATCCGGAACCAGCTGGTGAGCCCGCTCAAGAACCGCGCGCGTCGACGCGCACGCCCCGCAGAACGACGACGACCAGAGCTGAACCTGCATACCGTGTAAAGCGCTGGCGGGCAGGCTTTCATTCCCACCGAGCGCGCGCCGACGCAGGCGCCGCTAGAGCGGACGGATGCCGAACGCGCGGGCGAGCTTGTCGATCTTCTGCGCGCGGCCGAGACGTGGCAGGTCGCTGCCGTCGCGGATCACGCGGCCCCGCGACTCGAAGTCGGCGAGGAAGTCGCGCGCCCAGGTCGCGTCAGAGCGCGTCGGGCTGATGACCTCGTTGATCACCGGCAGTTGCTCGACGTCGAGGCAGAGCTTGCCGGTGAGGCCGAGCGTGACGGCGAGCGCCGACTGCTCGCGGAGTACCGGGTGGCTCGACCCGACGGTCGGGCCGTCGATCGGACCGGGCAGCTTGCCGATGCGGCTCGCCACGACGAGGCGCGACCGCGGGTAGGCCATGGCGAGGTCGTCGGCGCCGGTGCCGGTGTCGCGGCGGTAGTCTCCGCTGCCGAAGGCGAGCCGGAACGCTCCGCGGGCCTCGGCGATCGACCGCGCCTCCTCGATTCCGAGGGCCGACTCGATCAGCGCGATAACGGGCGTGCTGCCACCGAGACGGTCGAACGTCTCTGTCACGTGGGCACCCGACTCGGCCTTGGCCAGCATGACGCCGCGGAGCCCGGGGATGCCCTTCAGAGCATCCACATCGCCCGACCAGAAGTCGGTCGTGCGGTCGTTGATGCGCACCCAGGCGCTGCCCCCGTTGGCGAGCCACTCGGCCACGTCGGCGCGCGCTGCGGGCTTGGCGGCCGGGTCGACGGCGTCTTCGATGTCGAGGATCACCTGGTCGGCGCGCGAGGCGGCCGCCGCGTCGAAGGTCTCGGTCTTGGTCGCGTTGACGAGCAACCAGGAGCGGGCGATCTCGGCGGAGACGGAGTCGCTCGAGGTGTCGGCGTCGGTCACGTGCTCGGGCAGGTACGTCATGTGTTGCTTCCTCTGGCGCGGGGGGCGTCGGTGCTGGCGCGATCGGGGCTGGTGAATTCGGAGCGGGTGAACTCGGGGTGGGCGCGGGTGGATCGGCCGCGCCGGGGGCGGCTGCGTTGTGCGCGGCCGCCAACTGGCCGCTTCGAGCCTACGACAGTCGGAAGCACGCCCGTGAATCGAGCGCGCCCGAGGCTCGCCGTCAAGGGCCTCGAAGACCCAGCCAACTCGCCGAAATCGGGTGTAGCGTGCCTCTCGAATCGATCGAGGAGTGAGTTCAGATGGCTCAGGTGTTCAAGCGTTGGATCCCGGCTGCCGTAGCCGGCGTCGTGGTCGCCGGTGTGGCGGCCGCTGTTCCGTTGGCGGCGAACGCCGACCCTGGCCTCCCCTCGAAGACGCCGCAGGAGGTCGTGGCGCTCGCCGCGAACAGCTCGGTCACCGCGTTCTCCGGCACGGTCGAGCAGACCTCCGACCTGGGGCTGCCCTCGCTGCCGGGCGGCGTGGGTTCGGGTTCTTCGGGTTCGGGCTCGTCGGGTTCGGGTGCCGGGGGCTCCGGTGATGCGGCCTCCGACGCCGCCTCCTCTGCGCTCGAGCTGCTGACCGGCACGCACACCGCTCGGGTCTTCGTCGACGGCCCCGACAACCTGCGGCTGCAGGTGCTCGACCAGCTCGCCGAGCGCGACGTGATCCGGCAGGGCGACTCGCTCTGGCTCTACGACTCCCAGAAGCAGACCGCGCTGCACGCGACCGCGACGGGCACGGGGTCTTCGGCTCCGGACGCCCTGCCCACCGCTCCCGGCGAGACCGCCACACCCGAGCAAGTCGCCTCGAAGTTGCTCTCCGCGCTCGACCCGTCGACCGATGTGTCGGTGGGCGGTGACGTGACCGTCGCCGGGCGTTCGGCCTACGATCTCGTGCTCACCCCGCAGGCCACCGACACACTCGTCGGCGCTGTGTCGATCGCGGTGGACTCCGAGACGGGACTGCCGCTGCGGGTCGAAGTCACGGCCAAGGGCGCGGGCGACCCCGCCTTCACGACGAGCTTCTCGCAGCTGACGCTGGCGAAGCCCTCCTCCGACCTCTTCTCCTTCACACCCCCCGAGGGCACCGCTGTCACGGAGAAGTCGGTGGATGTCGCGGCAGCCGCCGACCGGGCAGCCGCCGCCAGGGCTGCACACGCCTCCGGCGCCGCCGCGGCATCCGGAGCCGGCGACGCCACCGGCAGCGACTCGACCGGCAGCGACGCGGCCCACCGCCCCGTCGTCACCGGCAGCGGCTGGAGCTCGATCGTGGAACTGCCCGCGGGCTCCGACTCGGCAGCGCTCACGTCGTCGCCGCTGCTCTCGCAGCTGACGACGGCCGTCGACGGCGGCCGTGTGCTCTCGACCTCCCTGCTGAACGTTTTCGTGACCGATGACGGCCGGGTCTTCGCGGGCGCGGTGCCGGCCGGGTCGCTCGAGGCCGCTGCTACGGCGTCGGCCGCAGCGACACCCGTCGCTCCAGCGCCCTCGGAGTGAGCGACACCGCCCTCGCGATCCGCACCGACGGCCTGACGAAGGTCTTCGGCAAGCAGACCGTGGTGAACGGCATCGACCTCGCCGTTCCGCGGGGGTCGGTGTTCGGCTTCCTCGGCCCGAACGGGTCGGGCAAGACGACCAGCATCCGCATGCTGCTGGGGCTCGCCACGGCCACCAGCGGCGAGATCTCTCTGCTCGGGCAGAAGATGCCCGAACGTGCTGCCGGGGTTCTGCCGCGGGTGGGCGCTCTCATCGAGGGGCCGGGGTTCTACCCCTTCCTCTCCGGCACAGCCAACCTGATGCGACTCGACAGCGCCGACCGGTTCGCCTCCGGCGCGACGAGGCGCAGGCGGGTCTCGGAGGCGCTCGAACGGGTCGGGCTCACTCACGCGGCGGGCAAGAAGGTGCACGCGTACTCGCTCGGTATGAAGCAGCGACTCGGAATCGCCAACGCACTTCTGACACCGCGCGAGCTGATCGTGCTCGACGAACCCACGAACGGACTCGACCCGCAGGGCACCCGCGAGGTACGGAACCTCGTGCGGTCGCTCACCGACGAGGGCACGACGGTGTTCGTCTCGAGTCACCTGCTCGCCGAGATCGAGCAGATGTGCACGCACGCCGCGGTGATGCGGGCGGGCTCGCTCGTCGCCCAGGGCGGGCTCGACGAGCTGCGGCAGGCCGGCCAGGCGAGGGTGCGGCTGCTGACGCCCGATGCGGCCGCTGCTCGGCAGGTGTTCGCGTCGCTCGGGCTCGAGCCGGGGCATCCGGAGCCGGGTGCGGGCGGTTCGAACGCCGCGATCGACCGTTTCCTGCCGCCGGGGGCGGGTGCTGGTGCTGGTGCGGGTGGGGATGCGGGCGCTGGCGCTGCCGCTGAGGCTGGTGCGGGCGCGCGGGATGCCGTGCGGCACGTTGCCGACGGCGAGACAGTGTCGGCGCCGTTGCCCGACGAGGGCATGCTGGCGCCCGACGCCATTGTGGCGGCGCTGGTCGCCTCCGGGGTGCGGGTGCGCGGCTTCGCTGTGGAACGGGCGACGCTCGAAGACCTCTTCGTCGCACTGACCGGGGAGGGTTTCGATGTCGCGCAGTGACGCGGAGGGTGCCGCCGCGGCATCCGCGGGCCGCCAGACGAACGCGCCGGTGCCGGTGCCGCTGACGCCAGCGCGCGGAGCCGGGGCCGGGGCCGGGCGACCCTCGGCGGGGTGGGCGCTGATGGCGTCGGAACTGTCGGTGCTGTTCCGGCGCAAGCGCACGGTGGTGATGCTGCTGGCGCTGGCGCTGATTCCGGTGCTGGTGGCTGTGGCCGTGCGGGTCTCGTCGGCGGGATCGTCGGGGCGGGGCCCGGCGTTCATCGGCCAGATCAGCGAGAACGGGCTGTTCGTGGCGCTGGTGGCGCTGACGATCTGCATCCCGCTCTTTCTGCCGCTGACCGTGGGCGTCGTCGCGGGCGACACCATCGCGGGCGAGGCGAGCCTCGGCACGCTGCGCTACCTGCTGGTCTCGCCGGTCGGCCGGGTGCGCCTGCTCGTGGTGAAGTTCGTCGCTGCCGTCGCGTTCTGCCTCGCGGCCACCCTGGTGGTCGTGGTCGCAGGGGTGCTGATCGGGGCGGCGCTCTTCCGTGTCGGGCCGGTGACGCTGCTCTCGGGCGACACGATCGGGGTGGGCGACTCGCTGCTGCGCGCCCTGCTCATCGCGGGCTACGTGACGGTGTCGCTGCTCGGCCTGAGCGCGATCGGGCTGTTCATCTCGACGCTGACCGATGTTCCGGTCGGGGCGATGGCGGCGACCGTGGTGATCTCGATCGTCGCCCAGGTGCTCGACTCGCTCGACCAGCTCTCGTGGCTGCACCCCTGGCTGTTCAGCCACTACTGGCTCTCGTTCGCCGACCTGTTGCGTCAGCCGATCGAGTGGTCGTCGTTCGGCAGCAACGCCCTGCTGCAGCTCGGCTACGTGGTGGTCTTCGGTGCCCTGGCCTACGGCCGCTTCGCCTCGAAGGACGTGCTGTCGTAGGTCGCCCGCGTGCCATCGACTGCAGTCAGCGACAGATCACCAGCCGCGTACCTGTAGCCGTCGAGCGCGTTGCGCCGCCCTGCTGACTCCCGCCGGGTACCCCCTCCCCCCTCGATCACCATTCGTCGTCTGCCGTGAGCTTCAGCATGTGACGTCTGCCGTGCTCGAGAAACTCCTCATCTTCCATCGTCGAGCCTGAACCGATCCGCTCGAGTGCAGCATCTTTCGCAGCGGTCACCGACGCGTCATCGTCTTCGCGGAAGTCTCGGGTGGATCGCAGGGGGAATCGTCGTGTCATGAGGCGAGTCTATCGAAGACGAGCATTTGTCATGTGGCGCTTCGTAGACTTGTGGGATGTCGGGAGCGGTGCAGGAGAAGAGCACGGAGCGGTTCGAGGGGCGGATCGCGGGGTTCGGCACGGGGGCGGGTGCCCGGGTCGTCGTGGGGATGTGGGAGCGGTCGCCGTTCGGGCGGTTCGCGGACGTGATGGTGGAGTTCGGCGGGGGGCACCGGCTGCTGCTGGCTCCGAGCGATGCTGTGGCGGAGTATGTGGCGGGCACGTACAACTTCGACGAGGTGCGGGTGGTGCCGGTGCGATTCGGGCGGGATCGCGCGGACGACGGCG
>NZ_PSTT01000130.1 GCF_002931235.1 Subtercola sp. Z020
GCCGTCGCCCACTGGCACCCGCCCCCTCCGCCGTCACCCGGGTCGAGCCCGGGCGCGCGTCGGTAGGCTGGCAGCGACCGCCGCCGAGAGGAACCCCATGCCCGAGACCAACCGCTACGCCTTCGCCGGCAAGACCGTCATCGTGACAGGGGCCGGCTCCGGGATCGGCCGCGCGATCGCCCGCGCCTTCCTCGCCAACGACGCGAACGTGGTCGTCTCGGGCCGGCGCGTCGACGCCCTGCACGAGACCGTCAGTGGGTTCCCGGATGATCGCACCCTCGTCGTTCCGGCCGATGTCGCCGTGCGGGGCGACGTCGACGCGCTCGTGGCTGCCGCGGTGGAGCGGTTCGGCGCGCTCGACGTCATGGTCGCCAACGCCGGAGTGTACGTGGGCGGCGAGTTCGCCGACCTGACCGTCGACGAGTGGACGCTGCTCAAGGGCACGAACATCGACGGCGTGGTGCACTCGGTTCAGGCGGCGCTGCCGCACCTGCTCGCCTCAGGCGGGAACGTGGTTGCGGTGTCGTCGGTGTCGGGGCTTCGGGGCGACTGGGGCCAGGCTGCATACAACGCCACGAAGGGGGCCATCAACGCGATGCTGCAGTCGCTGGCCCTCGACCTCGGCGGCCGCGGGGTGCGCGCGAACGCCGTCGCGCCCGCGTTCACATTGACCGAGATGACGAACCACATGGCGACGACTCCCGAGGCGCTCGCGCCGTTCACGAACCGGGTCGCGCTCGGCCGCCCGGGCACGCCCGACGACATCGCGCCGGCCGTGCTCTTTCTCGCGAGCGCGGATGCCGCCTACATCACGGGCGTGATACTCCCGGTCGACGGCGGCACGACAGCCTCGACCGGGCAGCCGCACATCGGCTGACGGCATCCGCGAGTCGGCGTCGACAGGAGGCTCGCAGGGGGTGACGCGGAACGCCGCCTGAGGTAGCCTCAGCCCCGGAGGTTCTAGCAATGATGCCGCACCGTTCCCGCCGCCCCCGCCTGTTCGTGCTGAGCGCCGTCGTGGCCGCCCTCACGGTGGCTGCCTCGCTGGCGGTGCCGACGGTGCCCGCGGCCCAGGCGGCGCCGACAGCCCAGGCAGCGCAGGCGGCCGCCGCCCCGGCCCGCATCACGAGCGTGCCCTCGGGCCGCTGCCTCGACGTCACCGGCAACGTGCAGACCCCCGGCACCGGCGTCAACATCTACGACTGCAACAACCAGGCCAACCAGTCGTGGACGTTCAGCACCGCCAGCGAGCTCAAGACGTTCGCCGACACCCGCTGCCTCGATGTCGCCAGCCATGCCACCACCTCCCCCGCGAAGGCGCAGATCTACACCTGCAACGGCGGCGCGAACCAGCAGTGGCGACTGAACGCGAACGGCACCATCACCGGCGTCGAATCGGGCCTCTGCCTCGACGTCACCGGCGGCAAGACCGCCAACAGCACGCCCGTCGGCATGCTCACGTGCAACGGCAGCGCCGGCCAGAAGTTCTCCACCAGCCTCACCCCCGACACCACCCCGCCGAGCGTGCCGGGCAACGCCCACATCGGCACCCTCACCTGCGACAGCGTCGGCTTCGGCTGGAACGCCTCGACCGACAACGTCGGGGTCACCTTCTACGACGTCTTCCACGACGGCCAGCTGATGACCTCGGTCGCTGCTCCGGCCCGCCGGGTCGATCTCACGGTCGTCGCCGGGGTGAAGTGGGGGCTCTACGTGAACGCGCGGGATGCCGCGGGCAATGTGTCGCAGGCCAGCCGCACCGTCTCGATCACTCCCCCGCAGTGCCAGGCCGACACCCAGCCGCCGACCGCTCCCACCGGGCTCACCGCCACGGCCTCGGGAACCACGGTGACGCTGAACTGGAAGGCCGCCACCGACAACATCAGCGTGCGGGCCTACGACATCTACCGCGGGTCGGCAAAGGTGGGCACCGTGACCGGCACGGCATCCAGCACCCCGGCGACCACCTTCGTCGACAGTGCACTCGCGCCTGTCACGACCTACGTCTACGTCGTCGTCGCCCGCGACGGCCAGGCGAATGTGTCGGTGAAGAGTGCGACGGCGTCGGTGAAGACGGGCTCCGGATACGCCCAGGCCGTCTGCTCGGTGAGCCAGGTCGGCGCCGACACCGACATCCCGTGGGGGCTGGTCACGCTCGCCGACGGCTCTCTGCTGTACTCGAGGCGCGACGCCCACGACATCGTGCACCTGAACCCGTCGACGGGCGCGAAGACCACGCTCGGAACGGTGCCGAACGTGTCGAGCACCGACGGTGAGGGCGGCCTGCTCGGGCTGGCCATCGCCCCGGACTTCGCCAGCACGCACTGGCTCTACATCATGCACACGAGCGCGACCGACAACCGCATCGTGCGCATCAAGGTCGAGAACGACAAGCTGGTGAACTCGAGCGAGCAGGTGCTGCTGTCGGGCATCCTCCGCAACAAGTTCCACGACGGCGGGCGGCTGCGCTTCGGCCCCGACGGCAAGCTGTATGCGTCGACCGGGGATGCCCAGAACGGCGACAACGCGCAGAACCTCGCCTCGCTGAACGGCAAGGTGCTGCGACTGAACGCCGACGGCACCGTTCCGAGTGACAACCCGTACGGCAGCTACGTCTGGAGTTACGGGCACCGCAACCCGCAGGGCCTGGCGTTCGACTCGCAGGGCCGGCTCTGGGAGCAGGAGTTTGGCAACAGCGTGATGGACGAGACGAACCTCATCGTCAAGGGCGGCAACTACGGCTGGCCGGCCTGCGAGGGCACGACGGGCAGCTGTGGAACCGCCGGATTCCGCGCGCCGGCGCAGACCTACCCGACCTCAGAGGGTTCCTGCTCGGGCATCGCGATCGTTCGCGACGTGCTGTACGTGGCGTGCGAGCGGGGCACCCGCCTCTACCGCGAAGTCATCTCGGGTACATCGCTGACGAACGTGCAGGTGCTCTTCAACGGCACCTACGGGCGACTCCGCACCGTGGAACCCGCGCCCGACGGCGGGCTGTGGCTGACCACGAGCAACCTCGGCGACAAAGACAGCATCGCGAACAACAGCGACGAGAAGCTGCTGCACGTCACGCTCGGTATGTGAGCACCCCATCGATGAAGTCGGTCGTGACGCCGAGCACCTCGTCGCGGTTGGTCTCGTTGAAGACCTCGTGCCGGGCGCCCGGGAAGATGTGCTCGGTGAGAGCGGTTCCGGCGATCACCTCGATGCCGGCGCGACTGTCGACGAGCGGCACCAGCTGGTCGTCGTCGCCCTGGATCCAGAGCGTCGGCAACGCGCCGAGGTCGCCTGAGCGGGCGATCAGCGCGAGGCTCGCGTTCAGCGCCTCGAGCGTGGGCCGCTTGAAGGGGCCGTGCCAGACGAGCGGATCGGCGACGTAGTCCTCGCCCACAGCGGGGTCGCGCGACAGGGTCGACGGCTCGATGGGGGTGTCGGGGATCGGGTCGAGCGGCAGCAGATCATCCACCGTCTGCCAGCGCCCGAGAACCGGGCCGGAGAGCACGAGCGCCGCCAGCTCGTCGCCGTAGCGCTGGGCGTAGCGGGCTCCGATCATCCCGCCCATGGAGTGGCCGATCAGCACGACCGGCAGATCGGACGGGCCGGACGCCCCGGGCGTCACCGCCCGCGCGAGTTCGGAGAGCGTGCGCAGGTCGGTCACGACGTCTTCGTAGTCGTGCACGACCACCCGCTCCCCCGCGCTCTTCCCGTGCCCGACGTGGTCGAGACCGTGCACGATCGCCCCACGGTTCACCAGCCAGTCGGCGACGTACTCGTAGCGACCGATGTGCTCGCCGTAGCCGTGCGCGAGCAGGGCGACGTAGCGGGGTTCGGGGGCGCCGGAACGATCATCCGGCCCGCCCCAGGTTCGGGCGACGCGCTCGCCATCGGTGCCGTCGAAGGTCCATTCGTTCGAAGATGCCATGCTGCGAACGGTACGCCCGACGCGGCGGCGGCGCTAGCCCATGTGCACCATGGCGGCCTGCTCGCCCTGCGGCAGGAGGTCGCTCTTCGCGCCGCGGATGAAGAACACCGCGATGAGTGCCGCGATCACCATCGCGACCGCTGACGAGATGAACACCGCGGAGTAGCCGTCGGTGAACGCCGAGAGCATCGGCACTCCGTCGTCGATCGCGCCGAGTTCGGCACCCGCGTAGATGGCCGTGAACACCGAGAGGCCGATGGAGCCGCCGATCTGCAGGCACGCGTTGACCGTGGCCGACGCGGCGCCCGCATCGTGCGGGGCGACACCGGTGAGCGCGAGGTTCTGCAGCGTGACGAAGATCATCGCGAGGCCGATGCCGAGCAGCACGAGCGCCGGCAGAACCTCGGTGAAGTAGTTGCCGCCCGCGGTGATGCCACTGAGGTAGAACAGGCCGGCGGCGGAGACGAGCGGGCCGACGATCATGAGCAGGCGCGGGCCGATCTTCGGCAGGAGCTTCGTCAGCACCGGAACCACCGCGAGGATGACGACGGTCATCGCCACGTTCGCGAGGCCGGCGACCAGCGGCGTCATGCCGAGCACGATCTGGAAGTGGAAGGTCAGGTAGAGGGTCGACCCGATCAGCACACTGCCGACGATGACCTGGATGAGGAACGCGCCCCCGCGCACCCGGTCGACGACCACGCGGAGCGGCAGCAGCGGCTGGGCGACCCGCGATTCGATGACCGCGAAGAGCACGAGCAGGCCGGCGCCGAGCGCGAGGAAGCCGATGGTGTCGGGCGAGCCCCAGCCGTTCTCGGCGAGGCTGAACCCGTAGACGACCGAGCCGAGGCCGAGCGTGACGGTGATCGCTCCCCCGATGTCGAGGCGGTTCTCGCCCTCGGCGCGGCTCTCGCGCAGGTAGAAGATCGCCCCGACGAAACCGATGACCACGAACACGACGTTGACGAGCAGGCACCAGCGCCAGCTGCTGAACTCGGTCAGCACGCCGCCGAGGATGAGGCCGACAGCGGCACCGCTGCCGCCGATGATGCCGAAGACGGCGAAGGCCGTGGTGCGGTCTTTGCCCGACGCGAAGGTGACGGTGAGCAGGGCCAGGGCGGCCGGGGCCAGCAGCGCGGCGAACAGCCCCTGGAAGCCGCGGGCGATGATGAGTTCGGTGCCATTCTGCGCGACCCCGCCGAACGCCGACGCGATACCGAAGCCGAGCAGGCCGACCAGGAACGCGCGCTTGCGGCCCCAGTAGTCGGCGATGCGGCCGCCGAGCAGCAGCAGGGCCCCGAAGACGAGAACGTAGGCGGTGACCACCCACTGCCGTTCGAGGTCGGAGAGGCCGAGCTCGGCCTGGGCTTCGGGCAGGGCGATGGTGACGATCGTGGCGTCGAGCACCACCACGAGCTGGGTGAGCGCCAGAACGGCGAGGGAGAGCCATTTGTTGGCCACGGGGCGTGCGTCAGTCATGGGAGAAACCTCCAGGCTTCACGGGAACGAAGTGCGCTGGAGGTTTCAAGCCTCGGACCGGGCCCCGCACGAAGTGCGGACTCGACCGTCCCCGAAGCAACGTAGCTGGGCAGAGCCCCAGTTTACCCGATGCGTGACGACTTCAGGCGCGACGCGAGCACGGCAGCGCCTGCTCCCGCCGTCGCGAGCCCGCCGGCGATCGCCGCGATGGGGCCGGCCTCAAGGCCGGTGGCCGCCAGCCCCGGCTTGGCCGCACCCCCGGCGCCGGAGTCGACACCCGGAATCACGGGGGCGGGCGCAGGCCCGGGAACCGGGGGCACCGGTGCAGGCGGAACCGGCGGGGCGGGCGGCGCCGGCGGAGTCGGTGCGTGGCCGAAGATTCCGTCGAGCCAGTCGAACACCCACTCGTTCCGCACCTGCGGCGCGAGCGGTGCATCGTGGAACTCGGCGCCCGACGCGCTGTCGAACCGGTGCGAGGTCACCGACGCCGCCCCGGTCATCCATGCGGCGACCTGCGCGCCCTGCCCGTCGAAGAAGACGTCGGCCTCGTAGGAGATGAGCAGGGAGTGAGCCGTGATCTGGCCGAACAGGGCGGCGTCGCCGTTGTACCGGGCGAATGCGGCCAGAAGCTCGGTCACCCGGAAGAGAGGCTTGCCAGTGAGGGCGTTCGCGTGGAACTCCCTGCCCATGATCTCGCCGCGCTTGTTCAGCAGGAAACGCAGCTGCGCCTGCGACTGCGCGACCGCCGGAGGCAGGCCCGTCTTGGGGAGCACGTAGGTGTAGTAGTCCTCGTAGTCGGAGTCGGTGATGCCCTTCAGCGGCAAGTAGGGCTGGGTGCAGTCCCAGAGAGCCGGATCGGCCACCACGGCCTTCAGCCGCGGCTCATGGGCGGCGGCCCGCAGCACGAGCAGGCCTCCGAAACTCCAGCCCGTCAGGGCGACAGCCGCGGGGTCGGTCTCGGGCTGCGCGATCACGAAGTCGACCAGCGGGCTGATCACGTCTTCCCACCACGGCGTGAACGACAGATCCTGTTCGAAGAGCATCGAACCCTGGCCCGGGCCCTCGAACATGAGCGCGTTGTAGCCGCGTTCGAGCGCCGCAGCGCCGCCGTAGGCGTAGGTGTCCACGAGTTGCGCGTCACTGCCGTTGTTGATGATGACGGTCGGCTTCGCTCCGGTTCCGGATGCCCGGGCCCAGTAGGCGGGAATCACGATGTTCTGCGCGACGGGGTTGCCCGCGGCATCCGGGAACCGCACGGTCGCGGGAATCTCGACCCGCGTCCAGACGGGTTCGAGCAGGGCGGCGGCCGCAGCCCAGCACCGCTGCATCGACCGGTAGATGTCCGCCTCGCGGGTGGGCGCGTCTGTTCCGAGCACGAAGAAGAGAACGCCGGTGTAGTACCCCGCCGCGCGCAGGTACTTCGAGCGGGCGCTCACGAAACGGCCGGCCGCGAGTTCTGCGTCGGCTTCGGTGGCGAGCCGCACGGCGAGCGCTTCGAAGGAGTCGTTGAAGGGCTGGTAGACCGGCAGATCGGCCGAGGTGAGGCCCTCCATCGCCTTCGTCGCCGCGGCGACGGCCGAGGCGACCTCGCCGACCTCGGCGGCGCCGTACGCCGACTCGCCGTAGTTGAACTGCGCCTGGAAGTTCAGGTCGCCCTGCAGCGGGAACGGCGTCAACCCCGGGTCGAAGCTCAGGTCGGCGTTCACCGGGGCCACATCGCCGAGCACTCGTGCGGTCTTCGCGCCGCCGAGGCTCGCGAGCCCCTGGGCGGCGGTCGCCGGTGCGGCCGTGGCCGACGCCGCTCCGCCGAAGAGCACCGCTCCGGCGCCTCCGGTCGCGGCGAGGCCGAGCAGGCCCCGGCGGCTGAGGCCGGCCCTCGCGTCGGCGTCGGCGTTGGCGTTCGCGTTGGCGTCAGCGCCCTGCGCCACGGTGTCGTTCACTGCGTTCGTCGAGTTTCTGCGCATGCTCGTTCTGTCCCGCTCCGTCGTGGTCGTCGCGCGCCGGTCGACCCCGCGCCCGGGCATCCCCTCGGAAGCCCCCGCTGACGAACCTAGCGGTTCCTGTGCCCAGGCTGTGAACTTTTTCATCCCGGGTAGTGGCGTCAGAGAGCGCGCAACTGGTCGAAGCGCTGCAGAATGAGCCCTTCGCGCAGGGCCCACGGGCAGATCTCGGCGACCGGCTGCCCGAGTCCGTCGAGGGCCGCCTCGGCCACGAGGGCTGCGGCGAGCATCTGCTTCGCCCGCACCTCAGAGACACCCGGGAGCTCGGCGCGGTCGGCCGAACTCATGGCGGCGAGCCGGTTCGCCCAGAGCGTGAGGTCGTGCAGCCGCAGTTCGCGCTTGACGTACGGCCCGGCTGCGCGGGGCGCTGCACCCGTGATGCGCGCGAGGGACCGGAACGATTTCGACGTGGCGGCCACCAGCGTCGCGGGGTCGAGCTCGGCGAATCGCGCGATCGGCTCTTCGAGCGTGGCCCTGATGTACTTGCGCGCCGCCTTGATGCTCTTCGCGCTCGGCGGGTCGCCCTGCAGGTGGTCCCAGGTGAGCCGGCCCGCCCCCAGAGGCACAGAGAGGGCGAGCTCCGGATGCTCGTCGGCCCCCATCGCGAGCTCGAACGACCCGCCGCCGATGTCGAGGTTCAGAATGTTGCCCGACCCCCACCCGTACCACCGGCGCACGGCGAGGAACGTGGCCGCAGCCTCATCCGGCCCGCTCAGCTCGGTGAGCCGGATGCCCGTCTCCTCGTGCACGCGGGTGAGCACCTGCTGGCCGTTCGCCGACTCTCGGATCGCCGACGTCGCAAACGCGAGCAGGTCTTCCGCGCCGTTGGTGCGGGCGAACGCCGCGGCCTCGGTGATGAAGTCGATGAGCTCGCGCTGGCCCTCCTCGGTGATCGCGCCGCCGTCGTCGAGGAACGCGACGAGCTGCAGCGCCCGCTTGAACGACCCGAACGGAATCGGTCGCGCCCCCGGGTGCGCATCGATGAGAAGAAGGTGAACCGTGTTCGATCCGATGTCGAGAACGCCAAGCCGCATGCAACGAACTTAGCGCCCGCCCGCCGCCCCCTCGCGCGCCCGGCGGCTTCAGGCGCGCTCGCTCGCCAGCTGTTCGACCACCGCCGGCAGCTCCGTTCGGAGGGTGTTCCAGACGATGCGGTGGTCGCTGGACTGATACTGATGACCGAGCCTGTTCCGCATGCCACGGATCTGTTCCCAGGGCACGGTGGGATGCCGATCCCGTACTTCGGGCGAAAGCCGATCGCAGAGTTCGTGGAACTTGATCACGATCGCGTCGGCGGCATGCCGGCTGAGGCGACCGTCGGCGGAATCGAAGAACTCCCAGCCGCCGGAGACCACCATTGCCGCGTCGGCCGCCAATTCGAGCATGGCCTCGATGGTGCCGGGAGTGGTGTCGGGACGCGAGGAAGCCCCTTCCGGTTCACGTGCAGGCCGGGCTGAGAACCGCTGCCTGGCGGCGACCGTGTGGTCGGAGCCGATCGCGTCTCCGTCTCCGTCTCCGACGTCGTTCTCGGGCGCGTCGGTCACAGCGGAACAGCCTCTGCGCGGATCCGGTCCATGATCATGCTGGCGGGCGCCCGATCGCTCACGACGTCGACGGGGTAACCGAGCAACTGCTCTGCCGCGACCGCGAAACCACTCACATCGAACAGAGAGGCATCGTCGGTCGGCGTGACCAGCAGGTCGACATCGCTTGCGCGACCGTCTGTACCGCGCACGGCCGACCCGAAAACCCTCACGTCTGTGAGGTTGTATCGCTGGGCCGTCGCCAGGATCTGGTCTGCACAGCGTTCGAGCATCTCCGACGGTCTCGGACGCACTTCGCGCTCGATGCGCTCGATCGTGGACGAGGATGGCACGGTGATGCCCCTCTCGTAATCGCTCAACTTGGGTTGACCGATTCCCGTGCGTTTGGCCAGCTCCTTCTGGGTGAGGCTCGCATCTTCGCGCAGCGTCCGGAGGCGCATGGACAGGGTCGACATCAGGCTCCTCTCGTCGTATACCTCGGGGGATATCCTACCGCGGTGCCGCCCCCGCGAGCCAGGTTGCGTGGATCGCCGATCAGGTCGCGCGCCCGGCGGGCGCACCTATGCTGGCTGCCATGACTGATCTGACACCGCCTGCGGGCGAGCCGCGGCCCGAGGCCGCCTCCGGGGCGGCGCCCGGCTGGTACCCCACCGCCCCCTCCTCTCCGACCCTCCGCTGGTGGGACGGGATGCAGTGGACCGAGCACCTGCGGAACCAGCAGGACTTCGAACCGCCGGCTGTCTCCACGATCACGAGCCTGACGCCGGTGTACACGGTGTTCATCTGGCTGTACACGCTGCTGCCGCTCGTCTCTGTGCTGGCCCTGATCCCCGTCGACCTCACGGGGATGGTCGAGCAGCAGGTGCGACAGTCGATCGCGAACCCGCGCGTCGGGTCGACGGGGGCGCTCTTCGGCAGCCCGGGATACGTGCTGCTGCAGGTGCTCAGCGTCGTGTCGTACGCGGCGATGGTGGTGCTCGCCTACTTCGACTGGAAGCGGCTCGGCCGACTGGGCTTCGCGCGCCGCTTCCACTGGGCGTGGGCGTTCGTCACGGCCGTCTACCTGATCGGCCGCTCGGTCGTGGTGCACAAGGAGTCGGGCCGGGGGCTCGCCGTGGTGGTGGTCTACATCTCGATCGTGGCGTTCTCGCTCATCGTGGCCGTGGTGAAGGCGTCGCAGCTGATCGGGGCGATGGAGCCGCTCGTACAGCAGTACCGCTAGGCCGACGCGGGGTGGGGGACGGCGTGTGGTGGCACAACGCGCAACAGTGTATTGTCGACAAACGACAGTCGTCTTGAGCGGCGCGCTGTTCGACGACCGCGCACCACCCCCGCGCGCCGAGAGCTAGGAGCCCCGATGACCACAACCGCCCCCCGACCGGAGACGGCCGACGCGACTCTGGGCGCTGCCAGCGACCGCATCCTGCGCACGCACCTGCCGTCGCGCGAGGCGGCCCCCGGTATGTCGGTGCGCACGGCAGACACCTCCCTGCGGCTCGACGGAGGCGGCAACGGACTCCTCGACACCACCCACTTCGACGTGGTGCGCTTTCCGCCGCCGCCGTGGGTGAAGGAGCAGATGGACACCGCGATCGACAACGGCGCCTGGGCGTATTCGCCGTACCGCGGCGACCCCGAGGTTCTGGCGGCCCTGGCGGGGCCGATCGGCGACTTTCTCGGCTCCCCCGTCTCCGCCGACAATCTGGCCCTCACGCCCGGCACCCAGGGAGCCCTCTTCACCACCCTCGCGGCGCTGGTCAACGAGGGTGACCTGGTTCTGCTCGCCGACCCCGACTACCTGTTCTGTGAGCGCATCCTGGCCTTTCTCGGTGCCCGGGTCGAGCGCATCCCGCTCACCTTCGACACCGACGAGCCGAGTCTCGACCTCGACCTGATCGAAGAACTCAGCGCCCAGAAGCCGAAGCTGCTGCTCTTCTCGCACCCCAACAACCCGACCGGATCGGTCTACTCCGAGGCGATGATCGCGCGGGTGGCCGAGCTGGCCGTCGAGGGCGACTTCCTGGTGATGGTCGACGAGCTCTACAGCCGCCTCGTCTACGACGGAGGGGCGTTCCACCACCTGCGCGTGCAGCCCGGCATGGCCGAACGCTCGATCACCCTGCTCGGCCCGTCGAAGACGGAGTCGATGAGCGGGTTCCGCATCGGCGTCATCGTGGCGCCCGAGATCGTCGTGCAGACCGTCGAACAGTGCCTGGCGATGACGTCGCTTCGCGCTCCCGCCTATTCGCAGCACCTGCTCTCGCGCTGGCTCGTCGACGACCACGACTTTCTGCGCGAGCGGGTGGCCGACCTCGAAGGGCTGAAGACGCTCACGATCGAGAAGCTGAGCGCCGTACCCGGGCTGCACCTGGCGCCGCAGCAGGCCACGGCCTACCTGTTCGTCGATGTGACGGCGTTCGGCGCGACAGACGTCGAGATCGCCGGCGCGCTGCAGCGTGAGGCGCGCGTCATCGTCTCGCCCGGCTACCAGTTCGGCGCGCAGGGGTCTGGCCACTTCCGCATCTGCTACGCGCGGGACGAGGCGGAGTGGTCGGCCGCCCTCGACCTGATGGTGACCTGCCTCACCGGGTTCGCCACGAGGGCCGGCCTCACGGCGTGAGCGCTCCGCACGCCGGTGGCGGCCCCGCGCCGAAGCCTGCAGGCGCCTACGCGGTCGCGCGGCGGGTGGGCGGCCTGGTGTACACGGCCGGCATGACTCCGCGGCGGGGCGGGGCGCTGGTGGCGACAGGGATGCTCGGCGACACGATCAGCGTCGAGACCGGGCGCGAGCTCACCACGCTGGCGACGGGGCGCGCGCTCGACGCTGCGGCGAGCATCCTGCAGCCCGGCGAAGCGCTGGCCGGCATCGTCTCGCTCACCGTGTTCCTCGCCGCCGCACCGCAGTTCACGGCGCACAGCACGGTCGCCGACGCGGCGAGTGAAGTCGTCGCCGAGTGGATGCCGGGGGCTCCGTTGCCCGTACGGGCCGCCGTCGGCGTCGCCTCCCTCCCCGGCGGCGCCCCCGTCGAGGTGCAGCTCATCGCCGAGGTGCGCCCCGCCCCCTGACGC
>NZ_PSTT01000049.1 GCF_002931235.1 Subtercola sp. Z020
GCCTGCCGGCTTCGCCACCCGCGCCCTCCCGCCGGCGGGAGGGTGCGGGCGGATGGCAGCGCCGGCGGGAGGGCGCGGGTGGCGAAGCCGGCAGGCGTCAGGCGTCCAGCGACGACGCGGGCGCGAAGCCGGCGGGCGTCAGGCGTCAGGCGTCATGCGACGACGCGGGCGGCGAAGCGGGCGGGAGCGCGGCCCGGGTGGCGGCGCCGGCGGGCGTGTGCGGGTGCCGGCGGGCGTCACGGGTCAGGCGACGACGCGGTCGGCGAAGCCGGCCCGCGCGGCGCGCGCGACCGCCGCCGGCAGCGCCGCCACGAGGGCGTCCACGTCGGCCGCCGTCGAGCCGTGGCCGATCGTCATGCGGAGGGCCCCGCGCGCCTGGGCCTCGGGCACACCCATCGCGGTCAGCACGTGCGACACCTCCGGCACCCCGGCCTGGCAGGCCGACCCCGTCGAGACCGAGAAGCCCGCGACATCCAGCAGGAACAGCAGCGAATCACCTTCACAGCCCGGGAACGTGAAGTGCGCATTGCCCGGCAGCCGGCCGCCGGGCGACGGATCCCCGCGCAATACGGCGGTCGGCACAGCCTCGCGGATGCCCGCCACGAGCCGATCCCGCAACCCGCCGACGGTGGCGGCGAACGAGGGCAGCGCCTCGACGGCCTCCCGCGCGGCAGCAGCGAACGCGACAGCACCCGCGGCATCCTGCGTGCCCGAACGCCCGCGCTGCTGCCCACCCCCGTGGATCAGCGGAACCACCTCCGCGGCCCGCGACAGCAGCAGCGCCCCCACGCCGACGGGCCCGCCGATCTTGTGGGCCGAGACGCTCAGCGCCGCCACATCCAGCGCGTGGAAGTCGATCGGCACATACCCGTACGCCGACACGGCGTCGACGTGCACCGGCACTCCGTAACGCGCGGCCACCGCCGCGAGCTCGGCCACGGGTTGCAGCGTGCCGACCTCGTTGTTCGCCCACAGGAACGTCACGAGCGCCACGTCGTCACCGGCCGCCCCGCGAGGCCCGTCACGCTCCGCGAGGGGCCCCAGATCGTGGTTCTGGATGCCCGGAGCCACGATTTGGGACCCTTCGCCGGTCTCGGGCGAACCCGACCCCGCCACCGAGCCCGAACCCGAGCCCGCGCCCGAACCCGCGAGCGCCGCCTCGAGCACCTCGGGCGTGAGGCGGCCGTAGGAGTCCACGGGCAGCCACTCCACGACGGCGCCCTCGTACTGCACGAGCCACTCGACCGCGTCGTTCGTGGCGTGGTGCTCACCCCCCGGCACCAGCACGCGCGGCCGCCGCAGCCCCACACCGCTGCCCCCGGCATCCAGAGCCGCACCCGGCCCGCCCGCAGCACTCGCAGCACCCGCACTCGGCCCGCGCGCAGCACCCGCAGCACCCGCAGCGCGCGCCCCAGCGGCAGCACCCGCAGAACGCGCAGCACCCGCCCCCTGCCGCGCCCAGAACAGCCCCTTCACCGCCAGGTTGATCGACTCCGTGCCGCCCGACGTGAACACCACCTCGACCGGGTCGGCGCCGAGCGACGCCGCGACGCCCTCGCGGGCCTCCTCGAGCATCCGCTTCGCCTGCTGCCCCTGGCTGTGGATCGACGACGGGTTGCCCACCACCCCGAGCGCCCCCACGTAGGCCGCGAGCGCAGTGGGTGTCAGCGGCGTGGTCGCCGCGTGATCAAGGTAGACAGCCACGCCACCACCACCTTCCCGAACATCGCCGTAACAACCACTCACTACTCTAAGACGCATGACACCTGCCGATTCCTCTGCACCGCTCGGCATCACGAGAAGCGCGGAGTCCGGCCCCGAGCTGCGCGTCTGGTCGCAGAACGCGACCTCGATCGACCTCCTCCTCTTCGACGACCGCGATGCGAACTGGATCACCGCGACCCTCCCGATGACCCGGGGTGCCGGCGACATCTGGCACGCCGCGAGCAGCAGGCTCACCCCCGGCCGCCGCTACGCCCTGCGCGTGAACGGTCCGAACGGGCCCGACCACCCCCGCAACTCGTTCGACCCCGACGCCCTGCTGCTCGACCCCTACGCCCGCGGCCTCGCCCGCACCGGCCCCGACCTCTGGCGCGGCGTCGTCGTCGACGACGACTTCGACTGGAACGGCGCCACGAAGCCGAACACCCCGCTCGATCACACGGTCATCTACGAGGGCCATGTGAAGGGCCTCAGCAAGCTGAACACGCGCATGCCCGAACACCTCCGCGGCACCTACGCCGGCCTCGCGCACGAGACCACCATCGGCTATCTGCAGAAGCTCGGCGTGACGGCCGTGCAGCTCCTGCCGGTGCACGCGTTCGTCTCCGAGCGCCGCCTGAAGAAGCAGGGCCTCAGCAACTACTGGGGCTACAACACCCTGAACTTCTTCAGCCCGCACGCGTTCTACGGCACGAAGGCCGCCCAGCAGGGCGGACCGAGCGCCGTGCTCCGCGAGTTCAAGGGCATGGTGAAGCTGCTGCACGAGGCGAACATCGAGGTGTTCCTCGACGTCGTCTACAACCACACGGCCGAAGAGGGCATCACCGGCCCGCGCACCAGCTTTCGCGGCATCGACAACGCGAACTACTACCGGCAGACGAAGACGGGGGCCTACATCGACGTCACCGGATGCGGCAACAGCGTCGACACCAGCGTGCCGGCCGTCAGCCGCCTCATCCTCGACTCGCTGAAGTACTGGGCGAACGACTGCCAGGTCGACGGTTTCCGCTTCGACCTCGCCGCCACCCTCGGGCGGAACGCCGACGCCTACTTCGACCCGGCGCATCCACTGCTCGAAGCGATCACGAACGACCCCGAGCTCGCCGGGGTGAAGATGATCGCCGAGCCGTGGGATGTCGGCATGGGCGGCTGGCAGACCGGCAACTTCGCGCCGGGCTGGCACGAGTGGAACGACCGCTACCGCGACCGCATGCGCAAATTCTGGCTGCGCGACACGAAGTCGATCCGCGAGAACGGGTCACCGGGCGACGGGGTCGGGATGCTCGCCACCCGCCTCGCCGGGTCGGCGAACACCTTTCCGCAGAACAGGGGCCCGCTGGCGTCGGTCAACTTCATCACCGCCCACGACGGATTCACGCTGGCCGACCTCACGGCCTACGACGTCAAGCACAACGTGGGCAACGGCGAGTCGAACCGCGACGGCACCGACAACAACCTCTCGTACAACCACGGCGTCGAGGGCGCCACGCCGATCCGCACGATCGAGGCGGCCAGGCGGCGCACCATCCGCAACCTGATGGGAACGCTGCTGCTCTCCGCAGGGGTTCCGATGATCACCGCCGGCGACGAGTTCGGGCGCAGCCAGAAGGGCAACAACAACGCCTACTGCCACGACTCGGAGCTCACCTGGCTCAGCTGGGACCGCCGCCGCTGGCAGAACGGGCTCTGGCAGACGACGCAGCACCTGCTGAAGCTCCGGCGCGAGAACCCGGCCCTCCGGCCGTCGCACTTCGGCGTGTTCGGCGAGACCACGCCGAGCGCCAGCCAGATGGACTGGTACGACGCCGACGGGCGCGAGATGAGCAACCTCGAATGGAACAGCCCCGAGAACCGCACGCTGCAGTTCCTGGTGGCGTCGACCCCCGAGCACGAGGAGTTCAACCGCGTGCTGGTCGTGATCCACGGCGTCGAGTCGCCGACCACCATCACGCTGCCGACCCACGAGGGCGTCACCTCGTACGAGCTGCTCTGGGATTCCGCGGAAGACGCGCCGTCGGCTCCGGATGCCCGGCCCCCGGCCTTCGAGCCGGGCGTGCGGCTGCCCCTCGCCGCCTCCTCGATCCGCCTGTTCCGCGCACACTGACGCCCGCCGCCCCCGCCTGCGCCCGTCAGTATGTTTTGAGGTATTCTCGGTTACTATAGAGAATGTCCTCTCTGAACCGTCGCCGATGTCCAATCACACGCGGGATCGCGTTTGCGATCGCGGCGGGCTCCGTCGCCGTTCTGTCGGGCTGCGCTCACCAGCCCGTAGAGAGTGGGGTGAGCCTCTCCACCTGGGTCGCCACCCTGCCGCATGTGCTCGGGGCCACGGCGGATGTCGTGACCGTAGACCCTACTTTCGCCGAGTACATCTTTGACATGAGCGTCGACGTCGACCCGGCGATCTCCAACTCCGAGCTCACTGCTTTGTACGAGTCGACAACGGCCCGGGTCACAGCAGCAGGCTGGTCAGACTCGCGTATCTCGTTCCAGGTCGGGAAAGCACGGAGCGTCGCCAACGCGGGGCCTATCACGCTCGCTCTGTTCGAACAGATGCGGGGCAACGATCGCTTCCTCACGGTGTCGGCGGGCCGGGCGACCGGGTGCGAGGGCGACTTCTGCGTCACCATCGCCACGGATGATCCCGCTGCACTCCTCGCCGCGGTCGACGAGATGATCGCTTCCGCGGCCGCGCTGGGCGGCGTACAGCCAGCCACCGAATTCCGGGCGACCAGTGTCGACGACACGGCCACGGTCCGAGCGGAACCCTCCGCAGACGTCGACGGCGCGGTCTCCCTCTGGCAGCAGATCGCTGAGCGGGGTCCTCTCGACAAGGCCGCGGCAATCTCCATCCCGGGACGCGCCGGGCATCCCGACGCGCAATTTCTTCTCGTCCAAGTGAGGTCGGCCACACAACAGCGGGATATCGAGCAGTTCGTCGGAACCCAGGACGTGGTCGACGTCAAAGTCTTGATCACCGAAGAGGGCGGCTGATCGGCGTCGCTCCCCCAACGAGGGGCGCCTCCCGCCCCGCCGCGCACACCAGCACCCCGCAACCCCATGCAGCGGGCGCCCCGGCGGGGCGCCGCGCAGCGGGGCCGGGCGGCTACCGCGCCGCCGCGATCAGGCCGAGCTCGGCCGACGACGCCAGGTTCGCGTGCCGCGGCACCACGCGCACGGTGTAGCCGAACGAACCGGCCCGCTCCAGCACCACCGTGCCCGAGAACCCGTACAGCCCCTCCGCATCGCTCTGCGCGGGCTCGGCGCCCGGCGTCACGATTGTGATCGGCGTCGTGTTCGTCGCCAGAACGGCCGGCGAGAGGGCGACCGTGCGGGCATCCTGAAGCTGGTCGCCGTTCGTCGTGTGCCCGTAGACCACCTGCACCGACACGTCGTCGGGCGTCAGCGAGCCCAGGTTCACGCGCGCCCGCACCTGCAGCTCGTCGCCCACCTGCGGGGTGTCGTCGAGACCGCCGCTCTCGACGTGCACCACGGCGACCGACGGCCACGCCGTGCGCTCGCGCTCCTTCCACTCCGAGAGCCCGGCGGCGACGGCGTAGTCCCCGTCTGTCACCGCATGCGCGGCCGCAGCCGCCGGCAGGTAGAGCCGCAGCGCGTACTCCCGCACCATGCGCTCGGCCGACAGCGACGGCGAGAGGGTCGACAGCGTGTGGCGGATCGACTGCGTCCACCGCTCGGGCACGCCCTGGGCGTTCCGGTCGTAGAACCGCGGCGCCACCTGGTGCTCGATGAGGTCGTAGAGCGCCTCGGACTCGAGCTGGTCGCGCTCCTCGGGGGTGTCGACGGAGTCGGCCGTCGGAATCGCCCAGCCGTTCTCGCCGTCGTAGTACTCGTTCCACCAGCCGTCGAGGATCGAGAGGTTGAGCCCGCCGTTCAGGGCCGCCTTCATTCCGGATGTCCCGCACGCCTCGAGCGGTCGCAGCGGGTTGTTCAGCCACACGTCGGTTCCGGGGTAGAGCTTCTGCGCCATGCCGATGTCGTAGTTCGGCAGGAAGACGATGCGGTGCCGCACCTCGGGGTCGCTGGCGAAGTTGACGAGCTTCTGGATGAGGCGCTTGCCCTCCTCGTCGGCCGGATGCGACTTGCCGGCGATGACCAGCTGCACCGGCTGCGACGGGTTCAGCAGGATCGACTTCAGCCGCGCGGGGTCGTGCAGCATGAGGGTGAGGCGCTTGTAGGTCGGAACGCGCCGCGCGAACCCGATCGTCAGCACGTTGGGGTCGAGCAGCCCGCGGTACCATGCCGGGGGAATCGACCCCGGGCTCTGCTCGAGCCACGCCTCGGTGACCCGGTGCCGGGCGTCGAACACCAGCTGGCGCCGCATGTCGTTCCGCACCGCCCAGAGGTCGTCGTCGGTCACGTCGGGCGAGGCCCAGTTCGCCGTCGCCGTCTCCGACGTGCCGAGCTTGTTCTCGGCGAGTTCGATGAGCAGCGGGTCGGTCCAGGTGGGCGCGTGCACACCGTTGGTGACCGAGGTGATCGGCACCTCGGACTGGTCGAATCCGGGCCAGAGGCCGGCGAACATCCCGCGGCTCACCTCGCCGTGCAACTGCGAGACGCCGTTGGCGCGCTGGGCCAGGCGGAGGCCCATCACCGCCATGTTGAACATGCCGGGCACGCCGCCGTTGGCGACCTCATTGCCGAGCGCGAGCACCGAGTGCACGTCGACGCCCGGCAGCAGGTCGGTCGAGAAGTACCGCTCGACGAGGGAGGCGTCGAAGCGGTCGATGCCGGCGGGCACGGGCGTGTGCGTCGTGAAGACGGTGCCTGCGCGAACCACCTGCAGCGCGACATCGAACGAGAGACCGTCGCCGATCAGGTCGCAGATGCGCTCGAGGCCCTGGAAGCCGGCGTGCCCCTCGTTGGTGTGGAACACCTCGGGCTCGGCGGTCTCGGTCAGCTCGCTGTAGATCTTCAGGGCGCGAACCCCGCCGATGCCGAGCAGCAGCTCCTGCAGCAGTCGGTGCTCGCCGCCACCACCGTAGAGACGGTCGGTCACCGAACGCAGGTCGTCGTCGTTGTCGGGAATGTCGGTGTCGAGCAGCAGGAGCTTGACGCGGCCGACCTGCGCCTGCCAGATGCGGGCGTAGAGCGCACGGTCGTCGGGCAGCGCGAGCACGACCTGCGCGGGCGAACCGTCGGCGAGGCGCAGCACGTTCAGGGGCAGCCCGTCGGGGTCGAGCACCGGGTAGCTCTCCTGCTGCCAGCCGTCGCGGGAGATGGACTGCCGAAAGTAGCCGGCGCGGTAGAAGAGACCGACGCCGATGATCGGCACGCCGAGGTCGCTGGCCGCCTTGAGGTGGTCGCCGGCCAGGATGCCGAGGCCGCCCGAGTACTGCGGCAGGGCGGCAGCGATGCCGAACTCCGGCGAGAAGTACCCGATGCTCGCGGGCTTCGGCTCCTCCTGCGCCTGGTACCAGCGCGGCTCGGTGAGGTAGCGGTTCAGGTCGTCGCGCAGGCTGTTCGCCCAGGCGACGAAGCCCTCGTCGGCCGCGAGCTGCGCGAGACGCTCAGGGGCGACGGCGCCGAGCAGCGCGATCGGGTCACCGGTCGTCGCCTCCCAGTCGTCGGGCGAGATGTGCGCGAGGAGCTTCCTGGTCGGTTCGTGCCACGACCAGCGCAGGTTGGCGACGAGTTCACCGACAGCCGAGAGCTCCGGGGGGAGAACGGATCGAACGGTGAATTTCCTGATGGCCTTCACGGGCAGCTCCTTACGGTTTCGGCAAAGCCTAGGGCGAATAGGTTACCCAGCGCCAAACGCGCAAGGGGCGAATGTTCTGCGGACGTTCACACTGCTTTGTCGGTAGGGTCGAAGCGTGGCTAAGACAGTGGCGAAAACGACCGTAAAAGGCACAACGATCAAGCAGTCGAAGGGTGCTTCCCCCTCTCCCGTGACGGAGTTCGTCCCCGCTATCGGGCGCATCCCGATCGTCGATGTGTACCCGAGCGTCTCCGGCGGCCGGTGGCCCGCGAAGGCCTACGCCGGGGAGGTCGTGCCGTTCGGCGCGACCGTCTTCCGCGAGGGGCACGACTCCGTCGGCGCACGGCTGGAACTGCAGGATCCGGCGGGTGTCGTCTCGAGCTTCGGGCTCCGGATGATCGGGGTCGGCCTCGACCGCTACCAGACCCTCGCCCAGCTGCCCACCCAGGGCGCCTGGCAGTTCCGTATCCGCGCGTTCAGCGACGACTACGACACCTGGCACCACAACGCCTCGATCAAGGTGCCCGCGGGCATCGACGTGGAGCTCATGTTCCTGATCGCGGCAGAGCTCTTCGGCCGCGCGGGCGCCGACACGACGAGGCCGGCCGCCGGCCGCACCCTCTTCACGCAGCTCGCGTCGACGGTCGCCGACACCTCCGTGCCGGCCGCCGACAGGTATGCGGCGGCCACCTCCGACGCGGTCGTCGACGCCCTCGAGAACCACCCGATCGCCAGCCTCGACACCTACTCCGAGTGGCTGCCGCTGAACGTCGAGCGCCAGCGCGCCGGCTTCGGCTCGTGGTACGAGTTCTTCCCCCGCTCCCTCGGCGCCACGCAGAGCGACGACGGCACGTGGACGAGCGGAACCTTCCGCACCGCGGCGGCACGCCTTCCCGAGGTCGCGGCCATGGGGTTCGACGTGCTCTACCTGCCGCCGATCCACCCGATCGGCGAGGCGTTCCGCAAGGGCCCGAACAACTCCCTGACGACCGAGCCCGGAGACCCCGGGTCGCCGTGGGCGATCGGCGGCGCCGCGGGCGGGCACGACGCCGTGCACCCCGACCTCGGCGGCATGGCCCAGTTCCGCCTCTTCGTGCAGGCGGCCGAGCAGGCCGGGCTCGAGGTCGCCCTCGACTTCGCCCTGCAGGCCTCCCCCGACCATCCCTGGGTGACGGAGCACCCGGAGTGGTTCACGACCCTTCCCGACGGGTCGATCGCGTACGCCGAGAACCCGCCCAAGAAGTACCAGGACATCTATCCGATCAACTTCGACAACGACCCCTCGGGCATCCGGGCCGAAGCGCTCCGCATCATCCGATTCTGGATCGCGGCCGGCGTGAAGATCTTCCGCGTCGACAACCCGCACACCAAGCCGCTCGACTTCTGGGAGTGGCTGATCGGCACGATCACCGCCGAGAACCCCGACATCATCTGGCTGGCCGAGGCGTTCACCCGCCCCGCCCTGATGCAGACGCTCGCCAAGGTCGGCTTCACACAGTCGTACACCTACTTCACCTGGCGGAACACGAAGGAGGAGCTCGAAGAGTTCCTCGACGGCCTCGCGCACGAGACGGCCGCCTTCTTCCGGCCGAACCTCTTCGTGAACACCCCCGACATCCTGCACGCCTACCTGCAGTTCGGGGGGCGGCCGGCCTACAAGATCCGCGCGGCGATCGCGGCGACGGGTGCGCCGACCTGGGGCGTGTACTCGGGTTACGAACTGGTCGAGAACGTGGCCCGCCCGGGCTCCGAGGAGAACATCGACAACGAGAAGTACGAGTACCGTCCCCGCGACTTCGCGGCCGCAGAGGCGTCGGGCCAGTCGCTTGCGCCGTACATCACGCGTCTGAACCAGATCAGGAACGAGCATCCCGCGCTGCAGCAGCTGCGGAACCTCGACATCCACGCCAGCGACGACGACGCCATCCTCGTCTACAGCAAGTACCTCGCCGGTGAACACACCCCGAGTGGGCGGCCCGACGGCATCCTGGTGATCGCCAACGTCGACCCGCACTCGGTGCGCGAGACCACCGTGCGCCTCGACGTCACGAAGTTCGGGCTCGAGCCCGGAGCGACCTACCGCGTCACCGACCAGCTCACCGGCGACTCGTGGATCTGGGGCGCCGACAACTACGTGCGCCTGAACGCCTTCGGCGAACCGGTGCACATCCTCTCGGTGCACTACGAGCCAGACCCCTCGTCCGAAGCGGACGCGAGCACGAACCCGACCCTGCCCACGTCAACGCCCACGTCAACGCCCACGTCTCCCGACGGAACGGATTCCCACTGATGTCCCAGATCGACGGCCTCACCGCCCTCAGCCACAGCGACGTACCCGAGAACGTGCTGCAGCAGGTCGCCACCGGCTCGTACTTCGACCCGCACTCCGTGCTCGGCCAGCACCTCGTGAACCCGGCGAGCGAGGGTGACGCGGTCACCGTCATCCGCACGCTCCGCCCGCTCGCCAGCGAGGTGAGCGCGGTGCTCGCGAACGGTGCCCGCACGTCGCTGCAGCACCTCTACGCCGGCATCTGGCAGGGCTTCACGATCACCGGCCTCGACGACTACAGCATCGACGCCACCTACGACGACGGCTCGGTGTGGAGCGCCGACGACCCCTACCGGTTCGCCCCGACGCTCGGCGAGCTCGACCTCCACCTCATCGGCGAGGGCCGCCACGAGCAGCTGTGGGACGTTCTCGGCGCCCACTACCGCACGCAGCAGGGCGTGAACGCCGCCTTCACCGGAACCTCCTTCAGCGTCTGGGCACCGCGCGCCCGCGCCGTGCGCGTGATCGGCGACTTCAACGGCTGGGACGGCACACGGCACTCGATGCGGAGCCTCGGCGCCACGGGCGTCTGGGAGATCTTCGTGCCCGACCTCGAGCCCGGCAGCGCGTACAAGTTCGAGCTGCTCTCGCAGCACGGTGGCTGGCTGCAGAAGGCCGACCCGATGGCTCGCCGCTCCGAGGTACCCCCGCAGACGGCATCCGTCATCACCGACTCGTTCTACGAGTGGGGCGACACGGAGTGGATGACGAAGCGCGCCGCCACCGACCCGCACAACTCGGCGATGAGCGTCTACGAGATGCACCTCGGCTCGTGGCGGCCGGGCCTCGACTACCGCACCCTCGCCGACCCGCTGATCGACTACCTGAACGAGCTCGGCTTCACGCACGTCGAGTTCATGCCGCTCGCCGAGCACCCGTTCGGCGGCTCGTGGGGCTACCAGGTCTCGGGGTACTACGCGCCGACAGCGCGCTTCGGCACTCCGGATGACCTGCGGTACCTCATCGACCGCCTGCACCAGGCGGGCTTCGGCGTGCTGCTCGACTGGGTTCCGGGCCACTTTCCCAAAGACGAGTTCGCCCTCGCGAACTTCGACGGCCAGCCGCTCTACGAGCACTCCGACCCGCGCCGCGGCGAGCAGCCGGACTGGGGCACCCTCGTCTTCAACTTCGGTGACTCGAAGGTGCGCAACTTCCTCGTGGCGAACGCCCTCTACTGGTTCGAGGAGTTCCACATCGACGGCCTGCGGGTCGACGCCGTCGCCTCCATGCTCTACCTCGACTACTCCCGCAAAGAGGGCGAGTGGCTGCCGAACCAGTACGGCGGCCGCGAGAACCTCGAGGCGATCAGCCTGCTGCAGGAGGTCAACGCCACCGCCTACAAGCGCTACCCGGGCATCGTCATGATCGCCGAGGAGTCGACCAGCTGGCCGGGCGTCACCAAGCCCACGTCGCAGGGCGGGCTCGGCTTCGGCATCAAGTGGAACATGGGGTGGATGCACGACACCCTGTCGTACATCGAGACCGACCCCCTCTACCGCTCACACCACCACGGAGAGATCACGTTCTCGTTCGTCTACGCGTTCAGCGAGAACTTCATGCTGCCGATCTCGCACGACGAGGTCGTGCACGGCAAGGGATCCCTGCTGACGAAGATGCCCGGTGACCACTGGCAGAAGCTCGCGAACCTCCGTGCGTACCTCGGCTTCATGTGGGCGCACCCCGGCAAGCAGCTGCTCTTCATGGGCCAGGAGTTCGGCCAGCCGTCGGAGTGGAGCGAGGAGCGCGGGCTCGACTGGTGGATTCTCGACCAGCCGGTGCACCGTTCGCTGCTGCACCTCGTGTCGTCGCTGAACCGGGTCTACCGCGACAACCCCGCGCTGTGGCTCCGCGACAACGAGTCGGCCGGCTTCGAGTGGATCGACGGCGGGTCGAGTGAGAAGAACCTCGTGTCGTTCCTCCGCTGGGATGCCGACGGAAACCCGATCGCGGTGCTGATGAACTTCAGCGGTGCCCCGGTGGGCCCGTACCGCGTCTCGCTGCCGTTCGGCGGCATCTGGGACGAGGTCATCAACACCGACGCCCTGGAGTTCGGCGGCTCGGGCGTCGGCAACTTCGGCGCCGTCACGGCCGAGAACGTCCCCTGGCAGGGCCGCCCGGCCTCCGTGGAGCTCACCCTCCCGCCCCTGGCCGCCCTCTACCTGAAGCC
>NZ_PSTT01000082.1 GCF_002931235.1 Subtercola sp. Z020
TCGCGGGGCCGCATGGCGGTCGCGGGCGGACGGGCTAGGGGGTCAGGATGCCCAGCGGTGGGTGCGGTCGGTGCGGAGCGCGTCCACGGCGGCAGCCGACACCTCCGCGAAGGCGGCGAGCCCCTCGGCGCGGCCGATCACGCCGAGTTCGGCCCGCACCGGCCCTGCGATCGTGGTGAAGCGGAGCTCGGCGAGGTCGAGCATCCGGCGCACCGGGCCCTGCGAGACGCGAACGCTCTGCAACCGGGCGAGCGGCAGCACCGTGAGCCGGCGCCAGAAGAATCCCGACCGCAGCAGCACGGCGTCACTCGTGCGCGCCATGCCGGTGCGCCGCCAGGAGAACGGCCGCAGCCACTGTGCGCGTCGCGGCGCCGCCGAGAACCGCGCGGGTGGGCCGTCGGCTGCCGGGTAGACCGCCGTGTCGATCGCCGCGTCGGCTGCCCTGTCACCGGCAGCGTCGGCCGCCTTGTCACCGGTAGCGTCGGCTGCCCGGTCACTGGCAGTGCCGGGAGGCGCGTAGGCCTCCGAGCCGAGCTGGCCCGAGTCGAGCGGGCCCGAGTCGAGCGGGCCCGAGTCGAGCGGGGCGCCTCCCCCCGCCACCGCTCTGCGACCGCGGCGGCCCCGGCCGCGGCCGCGCGCGGTGAGACCCTCGAGCACCAGCCCCTGCGTGCGGGCGCCGGCCAGGCCGGGAAGCAGCAGCCCCAGCACCTTGTCGACGTCGGCGATGCGGCCCACCGGGAGCAGCAGTGTGTGCGGCGCCGACGCCCCGCTGCGGCCGGAGGCGTGACCGGCCCTGTTGATGCGGATCATCCACCACCCGAACGGCCGCCACAGAATCGGCTGCGTCACCTCGATCGCGTGGATGCGCCCGGGCGGCAGGGTGTCGTTGTTCGTGGTGAGCAGGCCGAAACCGACCCGCACTCCGTCGGGCGTCGACGCGATCGAGTACCGCACCGACTTCGAGAACCGCCGCACGTAGTATCCGAGCGACCCGAGAACACTGGGCAGCAGCAGGAAGAGGATGAAGTAGCGGTGCAGCACGAAGGTCGAGAAGAAGAGCGCCGCGATGACGAGCAGCAGACCGACCGTGAATTCGCTGACCACGAGCGAGCCGAGCAGGCGGAGCGGCGAGATCTTTACCACGGACTCCGGCGGTGCGGTTGCCGTGTCGAGCTCCGCCTCGAGCAGCTCGCGAACGCGTCGGTTCAGGATGCCGGCTTCGCTGCCGGGTGGAGCGGCGGCGACCGCCGCGCCCTCGACGCCCTGCGATACCGGGGCGCCGTGCGATCCCGCGGCGCCGTGCGATCCTGCGGGGCCGCCGGGCGCGGCACCCACCCCGGAACTGCCGGGCGCCGCCGCTTCCGCGCCGGGCACGCCCGGGGCCGAGTGGCTGCCGGCGGGAGCCGCGCCGCCGGGAGCCGCCGCCGCGACCGCTGCCGTCTCCGCCGCGGCGCGCTGCACACCCGACGCCCGACGCAGGATCTCGCGCCGCAGCTCGTCGACCTGCCGCGAGCCGAGGTACGACAGCTCCACCTTCGCATCCTGCCCGGCCACGTTCAGCTCGATGCGCGCGGCGCCGAACAGTCGCGCGAGCAGGGGACGGGTGATGTGGATGCCCTGGATGCGGTCGAGCCTGGCCTGCCTGTTGTGGCGGAAGACGACGCCGCTCCGCACCTCGACGGCATCGTCGCCGATACGGAAGGTGTGCATCCGCCAGGCCACGGCGAACGCCGCAATCGCGAGCAGCAGCACCCCGGCGACGATCAGAACGGCGACGCCGGTGTAGCCCCTGTCGTAGATCGCAGCGATGGGGTCGCCGGTACCCGACGGGCCCGTCGGGCCGCCCGACTGGCCGATCACGAGCTCGACGAGCCGCTCCCGCAGGTTGGCGAGCACGAAGGCGAGGATCGCGACGAACGCGATGCCGCCCTTCAGCAGCGGCGACGCCCAGTGCAGTCGGTGCCAGCCGCCGTCGGTGAGCTGCTCGACGACACGCCGCACCTCGGGTGGGGCGGACGGGGTGGCCGGCTCGGTCGACGGCGCGGGGGAAGGCATGGGCTCGGGCGGACGACCCGGCTCGGGCGACGGCGCGGGCTCGTCGCCCGGCGGCACCCCGGTCACAGGCCCGACCGGCGCGATTCCGCGAGCTCGACCAGCCGGTCGCGCAGCTCGTCGGCCTCCGCTTCGGGCAGGCCGGGGATCGACACCCCCGTCGCCGCTGCGGCCGTCACGAACTTCAGGTCGCTGAGCCCGAGCAGCCGGGCGAGCGGTCCGCGGTTGACATCGATGAGCTGCATGCGGCCGTAGGGCACCGAGACGATGCGGAAGAACATGATGCCCTGCCGGAAGAGCAGATCGTCGCTCCGCAACTGGTACCCGATCGCGCGGGCCCGCCGGGGTGCGACGACGAGCAGCACGAGGGTGAGCAGAATGGCGGCCCCGAGCATCCACCAGCCGAACCAGGCGCCGAACACGAGGGCGACGAAGACGCTGACGCCCGAGAGCACGGCCCCCGTGATGATCGACGAGGCGATCTCGACGCCGACGTACTTCGGGCTCACCCGCCGCCAGGGGCCGTCGGAGGTGAGGCGCTTCGACCCACGGCCGACGCTCGCCTCACTCGCAGTAGGGACTTCCGCGTCGACAGGCACACTCGTGTCGCCAGCCGCGCCCGCGTCACGAGCCGCGCCCGCCTCGCGAGGCGCTCCCGCGTCGGCGGCGCCGGGCCCCGCTGGGTCGGTCATCGGCTCAGCTCAACCGGCGGTCGGGCAGGGGCTCGCCGCGGTCGGGGTCGCGGTCGTCGGGCGGCAGCGTGCAGAGCTTCTCGGCCACGAGCCCGCAGGCGAGGAAGACCACGCCCGCAACAGCCGCCCCGATGCTCAGCCAGAGTGTTGCCGCCGCCGGCACGACCGTGCGCGAGAGCAGGTACACGACCACACCCGCACCCACGCCCGCGATGAGCGCGCCCACCATGCTCGACGCCTTCGCCAGCACGGCGACACGCATCGCGCGGAACGGGTTGATCGGCCGCTGGTTGGTGCCCCGGATCGCCCGCGCGATGGGCACCGCCAGCGACACCACGATGGCGCCGGCCGCCACGAGGGTGATCGACAGCGACAGCGGCAGCGCGATGATCGGCCGCCCCGACGAGGCGAGCGCGATCTCGACGATGAACCCGGCGACGCCGCCGAACGCGGCGAGCAGCACGAGAGTCAGCGGGCGGGTGCGCTTCACGACGACCACCGGGCGAAGAGGCGCGGGCTCTCGTAGGTGGCGGCGAGCAGGGGCGCGATCGGCCCGTGCCCCGGCAGTTCGGCCCGCGGCTCGATCTCGTGCCACGGCGCGAGCACGAAGGCCCGTTCGTAGGCTCGCGGATGCGGCAGGGTCAGGGTGTCGTCGTGCTGCTCGAGACCGGCGAACGTCACGATGTCGAGGTCGAGTGTGCGGTCGCCCCACCGCTCCACCCGAACACGGTCGTGCGCCTGCTCGATCCGCTGCAGCGCCTCGAGCAGTTCGTGCGGATTGAGGGCCGACCGCACCAGGATGACGGCGTTGATGTAGGCGGGAGCCGACAGGTCGATGCCGTCGGGCTTCACCGCGTCTGTCTCGTAGAAGCTCGACGCCTCGTCGACGACGACGCCGTCGAGCTGGTCGATCTCGGCGATCGCCTGGCGGAGGGTCGCCTCTCGATCGCCGAGGTTGCTGCCGAGCGCGATGACGGCGGGGAGGGTGACCCGGAGCTTCTCGCGCCTCACGAACGCCTCCTTGTGATGGTGATCGAGACATCGGTGAACGGCACGGGGATGGGCGCCTCGGGCTTGTGCACCGTGACGCGCGTGACCTGTGCGACCGGCCAGGCCAGCACGACGGAGGCGACGCGTTCGGCCAGCGTCTCGATCAGGTCCACCGGGTCTGTCGCGACCGCATCGTGGATCTGCTGGGCCAGCACCCCGTAGTGCAGGGTCTGGTCGAGGTCGTCATCCGACGCCGCTGCGGCCGTGTCGAGCCACGCGGTGACGTCGATCACGAAGGGCTGCCCCGCGAGCCGCTCGGACTCGAAGACGCCGTGGTTAGCGATCACCCGGAGGCCGGTCAGGGTGAGGGAGTCGAGTTCGTCGGGCACTCCCCCGAGGGTACTGGATGCCGGTGCGTCCGACCTCATTCGGCGCCCCGTTTCCACGCTTCCGACACAGAGAGAGCGGATCGGGTCATGGCGACATCGTGAACCCGCACGGCCCAGGCGCCCGCCGCAGCCGCGAGGGCGGAGACGACTGCCGAAGGGAAGTCCCGGGCATCCATCGGCGCACCCTTCTCGACCAGCTCACCGATGAAGCCCTTGCGAGAGGCGCCGACGACCACGGGCAGGCCGAAGGCACTGATGCGGTCGAGATGGCCGAGGATCTTCCAGTTGTGTTCGGCGTTCTTCGCGAACCCGAGCCCCGGGTCGACGATGAGGTTCGTCGGGCTGACGCCCTGCACGATCAGTTCGGCGACCCGGTACTCCAGTTCGCCGACCACCTCGCCGACGACGTCGGTGTACGTCGCGCGGGAGTTCATGTCGACGCTGTGGCCACGCCAGTGCGAGACGACGAGGGGTGCGCCGGCCTCGATGACGGCGTCGGCCATGCCGGGATCTGCCAGACCACCAGAGACGTCGTTCACGATGATCGCCCCAGCCTCGAGGGCAAGCCGGGCCGTCGACGCGTTCATCGTGTCGACACTGATCGCGAGCCCCCGTTCGGCGAGGCTCCGGATGACCGGCAGAACCCGGGCCTGTTCCTCCGCCACGGCGATGCGCTCTGCGCCCGGCCTGGTGGACTCGCCCCCGATGTCGATGATGTCGGCCCCGGCGCCGGCCAGCTCGAGCCCGTGCGCAACAGCCGCCTCCGAGCGGAGCCACCGCCCGCCGTCGCTGAAGGAGTCGCTCGTCACGTTCAGGATGCCCATGATGAGCGTGCGCCCCGCGGGAAGCGCAGCGTAGCGCGCCGGGGGGCCGGATTCGCCGCCGGCGGCCTCACGCCGACGGCGGGAGAAGGCCGCTCCGACCTCGCTCACAGCGCCACCCCGTGGGCGGTCGCCGGCGAGGGCGCCGCGGGCGTAGGGGCCGTCGGGGGCGCCGCGGCCGCCCGGGGTGCCCCCGACGGCGTCGGAGCGTGGATCGCCGCGTCGCCCGCCGCGATGAGGGCCATCAGTTCGGCGCGGGCTGCGGGCTCCGAGAGAGACCCGCGCGACGCCACCGTGACCGTGGTCGAGTCCGCCTGCTGCGGGCCGCGGAGGGTCACGCAGCCGTGCGACGCTTCGAGAACCACGAGGGTGCCCGCGGCATCCAGCGCCTCAGAGAGCGTCGAGGCGATCTGCTCGCCGAGACGCTCCTGCAGCTGGGGGCGGTTCGCCAGCACCTCGATGACGGCGGGGATGCGACCGAGGCCGACCAACCGGTCGTTCGGCACATAGGCCACGTGTGCGGTGCCGCGGAACGGCAGCAGGTGGTGCTCGCAGATCGAGCGGAAGGTGACCCCTCGCACCAGCACCGGCTCGCGAGGCGCGTCGCCGGTGAACGGGAACGTCTCGCCGAGCGCTGCACGGGCGTCGACGCCCACGCCGGAGAAGAACTCGGCGTAGGCGTCGGCGACCCGGCGGGGGGTGTTGGTGAGCCCCTCCCGCCGGGGGTCGTCGCCGATCGCCTCGATCAGTTCGAGAACCGCCGCTTCGATACGCTGCCTGTCGACCGCCACGGTGACGCTCGGGCGGCGACTAGGCCGTGGCCGGGCGGGGCGGGGCCTGGGGCGCGCGCTTCGGTTTCAGCTCGACCTCGGGCTCGCTCGTGATGCCACCGTCGGTCGCTCCCGCGTCGATGGGGGCCTTGGCGGCCTTGAACTCGATGGGCGGGATGGTCGAGACCGGTCGCTTGCTGCTCGAGAGCCACTGCGGGCGGGGCGGGAGGTGACGCACATCTTTGAAGATCTCGGCCAGCTGGTGCTGGTCGAGCGTCTCGTTCTCGAGCAGCTCGGTCGCGAGCCGGTCGAGGATGTCGCGGTTGTCGTTCAGCACCTGCCAGGCCTCGTCGTGCGCGGCCTCGATTAGCTGCCGCACCTCGGCGTCGACCTGCTGTGCGAGCTGGTCGGAGTAGTCGCGCTCGTGGCCCATGTTGCGGCCGAGGAACATCTCACCCGACGCACTGCCGAGCTTGACCGCCCCCACATTCGACGACATGCCGTAGTCGGTGACCATCTTGCGAGCCGTGTCTGTGGCCTTCTCGATGTCATTCGATGCACCGGTGGTCGGGTCGTGGAACACGACCTCTTCGGCGACGCGGCCACCCATGGCGTAGGCCAGCTGGTCGAGCAGCTCGTTGCGCGAGACCGAGTAGCGGTCTTCGAGCGGGAGAACCATCGTGTAGCCGAGGGCACGGCCCCGAGGCAGGATCGTGATCTTCGTGACCGGGTCGGTGTTGTTCATCGCGGTCGCGACGAGGGCGTGGCCACCCTCGTGGTACGCGGTGATCAGCTTCTCCTTGTCGCGCATGATGCGGGTGCGGCGCTGGGGGCCGGCCATCACACGGTCGACGGCCTCGTCGAGCGCGCGGTTGTCGATCAGCTGCGCGTTCGAGCGGGCGGTCAGCAGGGCGGCCTCGTTCAGCACGTTCGCCAGGTCGGCGCCGGTGAAACCGGGCGTCTTGCGGGCGAGCACTTCGAGGTCGACACCGGCAGCCAGCGGCTTGCCGCGGCCGTGTACTTCGAGGATCTGCTTGCGACCCTGCAGGTCGGGTGCGTCGACGCCGATCTGGCGGTCGAAGCGGCCCGGGCGCAGGAGCGCGGGGTCGAGGATGTCGGGGCGGTTCGTCGCGGCGATCAGGATGACGTTCGTCTTGACGTCGAACCCGTCCATCTCGACGAGCAGCTGGTTGAGGGTCTGCTCGCGCTCGTCGTGACCGCCGCCCATTCCGGCACCGCGGTGGCGACCGACCGCATCGATCTCGTCGATGAAGATGATCGCGGGAGAGTTCTGCTTGGCCTGCTCGAAGAGGTCGCGCACGCGGCTCGCGCCGACACCCACGAACATCTCCACGAAGTCCGATCCGGAGATCGAGTAGAAGGGAACCCCGGCCTCGCCGGCGACTGCGCGGGCGAGCAGGGTCTTGCCGGTACCCGGTGCGCCGTAGAGCAGCACGCCCTTGGGGATGCGCGCGCCGACAGCGAGGAACTTCGACGGGTCCTTCAGGAAGTCTTTGATCTCTTCGAGCTCTTCGATCGCCTCGTCGTTGCCCGCGACATCCGCGAAGGTGACCTTCGGGGTGTCTTTGGAGACGAGCTTGGCCTTCGACTTGCCGAACTGCATGACCTTGTTGCCACCGCCCTGCATGCCCGAGAGCATCAGCCAGAAGAAGGCGCCGATGAGCAGCACGGGCAGCAGGATGCCGAGCAGGGAGAGGAACCAGTTGGTCTGGGGCACCTGGTCGTTGAAGCCGTCGGTGGGAGCTGCAGCAGTGACGGCGTCGATCACCTCTGACCCACGCGGTGCGACGTAGTAGAACTGCACCTTGTCGCCGTACTTCGAGTCGGCCGTGGCGAGCGTCAGGTCGACCCGCTGCTCACCGTCGATGATCAAGGCTTCGGAGACCTTGCCGTCTTTCAGGAACTGCAGGCCCTGCTGGGTCGAGACCTGCTGGAACCCCGAGCCGGTGATCAGGCCGAAGCCGACCCACAGCGCGATCGCTCCGAGGATGATGTAGGGGATCGGAGACCTGAAAACGCGTCTGAGGCTCATGTCTTTCTTCGGTTCTTGCGGCAAAGCCGGCACCTTTCTGGTCACCAAGTACTGGCCAAGGTTACCTGTGCAGGGCTGGACGGCGCCTGCGTGTTCCCCGTGGGCTTAACCCGTGGGGGCGGAGGCCCGGGCGCCGAGCCCGACCGCGGGCAGGATGACGCCGTCGACCAGCGAGACCAGGTACTCCCTGTCGACAGGCTTCCGCAGCATCAGCGTGCGGTAGGCCACCATCGACGGGCTGATCATCGCGATGGTGTCGACGTCGCAGTCGGCCGAGATCTCGCCGCGGTCGATCGCCCGGCGCATGAGCTGGCGGTTGATGGCCGCCCGCGGCTCGACGATCGCCGCGTTCGCAGCGTCGGCCAGCTCGGGCGCCCGGGAGATCATCGACATCAGGCCCGCCATGATCTGCAGCTTCTTCTCGCTGTCTTCGATGGAGTGCGGCTTGATCATCGCGATCATGTCGCCGCGCAGGGTGCCGGTGTCGGGCAGTGGGTCGCCGCCGTGCATGTTCTTCTTCATGCACGCGACGGCGTCGATGACCAGTTCGGCCTTCGAGGGCCAGCGGCGGTAGAGCGTCGCCTTGCCGGCCTTCGCGCGCGCGGCGACCATGTCGATGGTCATGCCGTCGTAGCCGGTCTCTGCGAGCACTTCGAGCGCAGCATCCAGAATCTCGGGGTCGCGGGTGTGATCGCGTTTGCGGCCGAGCTTGGGAGCGCTGTCGGTGGTCTCGTCTACATCTTGGGGAGCAAGTTGCGTCATTGCGTTCTCCACCCTCTCTGTCATCACCCACTCAGGTTACGTGAGTGTTAATTCAGGAACTGATTGGTTCCGATACTCGATAGTACCGTATATAGTTCTCGACATGTCACAGACTTCTTCAGCCGCGCCGGTCGCGGTCTCCTCCCGCCGCTGGTGGACGTTGACGGTCGTCGCGCTCGCCCAGCTCATGGTCGTTCTCGACTCCACCGTCGTGAACATCGCCCTCCCGGCCGCCCAGGCCGACCTGCAGTTCTCCAACGGCGACCGCCAGTGGATCGTCACCGCCTACTCCCTCGCCTTCGGCAGCCTGCTGCTGCTCGGCGGCCGCCTCTCCGACCTCATCGGGCGAAAGCGCACCTTCATCATCGGGCTGATCGGCTTCGCGGCCGCCTCTGCTCTCGGTGGAGCCGCCGACAGCTTCGGGATGCTCGTGTTCGCCCGCGCCCTGCAGGGTGCGTTCGGCGCCCTCCTCGCCCCCACGGCCCTCGCCGTTCTCACGACGACCTTCACCATTCCCAAAGAGCGTTCGCGCGCCTTCGGAATCTTCGGTGCGATCGCCGGCGCCGGCGGCGCCATCGGCCTGCTGCTCGGCGGGTTCCTCACCGAGCAGTTCGACTGGCGCTGGAACCTGTACATCAACGTCGTCATCGCGATCATCGCGGTGGCCGGCGCCGTCGTCTTCGTGGTCAACGCGAAGCGCGAGGGCCCGCGCCCGAAGCTCGACATCCCCGGAACGGTGCTCGTCTCCGCCGCCCTGTTCAGCCTCGTCTACGGCTTCTCGAACGCTGAGACCGACGGCTGGGACTCGCCGCTCACCTGGGGCTTCCTCGCCGCGGCCGCCGTTCTGCTCGTCGCGTTCGTTCTGTGGCAGCGCCGTGCGGCCCACCCGCTGCTGCCGCTGGCGATCATCCTCGACCGCAACCGCGGGGCCGCCTACTCGTCGGTGCTGATCGCCGGGGCCGGGATGTTCGGCATCTTCCTCTTCGTCACCTACTACCTGCAGGCGTCGCTCGGGTACTCGCCGATCCAGACGGGCCTCTCGTTCCTGCCGATGATCCTGATGCTGGTGCTCGCCGCGCAGCTCGGCAACAACATCTTCCTGCCGCGCTTCGGACCGAAGGTGCTGGTTCCGATCGGCATGCTGCTCGGCATGACCGGCATGATCTACCTGACCCACCTGAACACGTCGAGCGGATACGCGGCCGACATTCTGCCGCCGCTGATGATCCTCGGGTTCGGTATGGGCACGATCATGCCCGCGTCGATCCAGACCGCGACGCTCGGGGTCGACCGGCGGTTCGCCGGCGTCGCCTCCGCAATGGTGAACACGAGCCAGCAGGTCGGTGGCTCGATCGGAACCGCCCTGCTCAACACGCTGGCCGCTTCGGCCGCCACGAGCTACGTCGCGTCGCACGCTCCGGCGACGGCCGCTGTGGCTGCGGATGCCGCGGTGGCGAGCTACGCGACGGCGTACTGGTGGGGCGCCGGGTTCTTCGCCTTCGGTGCGGTGCTCTCGGCGCTGCTGTTCCGCCGCAAGCAGGTCGCGGCACCCTCGGCCGGGGCCGCGGCATCCGGAGCCGCCCCCTCAGACGCCAAGCCCTCCGCCTCCGACGACCTCCCGGAGCCCGTGGCAGCCCACTGACCCCCACACCCCCACCACCCACAACAATCGAGTGGGCAGTTCGGGCCTCAAAACCTCGGTTTTCGGGCCCGAACTGCCCACTCGTTTGCGTCAGCTGTAGACGTGGGGGGCCAGGACGGCGATGTCTTTGAGGTTGCGGTATTTCTCGGCGTAGTCGAGGCCGTAACCGATGACGAAGTCGTTCGGGATGTCGAAGCCGACGTATTTGACGTCGAGCTCGATGCGCACGGCGTCGGGCTTGCGGAGCAGGGCGCACACCTCGACCGAGGCCGGGCCGCGCGAACGCAGGTTGGCGAGCAGCCAGGAGAGGGTGAGGCCCGAGTCGATGATGTCTTCGACGATCAGAACGGTTCGGCCCTCGAGCTCGCTGTCGAGGTCTTTGAGAATGCGCACCACGCCGCTCGACTGCGTGCTCGTGCCGTAGGAGCTGACGGCCATCCAGTCCATCGTGACCGGCAGGCGCAGCTCGCGCGCGAGGTCGGCCATGACCATGACGGCGCCCTTCAGCACGCCGACGAGCAGCACATCCTGGCCCGCGTAGTCGGCTTCGATGCGACGCGCGAGTTCGGCGATCTTCGCGTGGATCTCGGCTTCGGTGATGAGTACGTTCGTGAGGTCGCCTGAGACGTCGCTGGAATCCATGCGATGAGCCTACCGAAGGTGGTGGGGCGCGGGGGCGAGCAGGTCAGCGGCGCGCGAACACGAGCTGGGCGCCGGTGCGGGTGACGCGGATGCCCGGCAGATCCACCCCGGACTGCCCGTGCCACGCGGTCACGAGCCGCAGGGCGCTGAGCGTCTGCGCGCGGCTGAGGCTCACCCCGAACTCGGAGGCGACCACGAAGCGCACGATCCGCTGCGCGAGGGCCGCGGGGTTCGCGGCGAGGCCGTGCACGTCGACCGCGATACCGGCCTCGGCGTGCTCGACGATCTCGGCCGCCCACTCGGTGGCGAGAGCATCCAGAGCCTCATCGTCTTCGCGCAGCTGCTCGGCCGTTCGAGCGAGCGCCTCTGCAATGCCCGGCCCGAGCTCGCGTTCGAGCAGCGGAAGAACGGTGTCGCGCACCCGAACCCGTGCATACGCCGGGTCGTGGTTCTGCGGGTCGTGCCAGGCGACGAGGCCGGCGTCGGTGACCGAGCGGTGCACCGTCTGCCTCTGGATGCCGAGCAGCGGCCGCAGGTACGCACCGTTCAGCGTGGCCATGCCCGACAGGCTCGAGGGGCCCGAGCCGCGCGCGAGCCCGAGCAGCACGGTCTCGGCCTGGTCGTCGAGCGTGTGGCCGAGCAGGATGCGCACGGCGCCTGTCTCGCGCTGCGCTTCGTCGAGGGCGGCGTAGCGGGCGGTGCGGGCGGCGGATTCGGGGCCGCCGGCCGACGCCGTGTCGACGTGCACACGGGCGACCCGCACGGGGTCGAGGCCGAGGTCACGTGCCTGCGCGGCGGCGGCGGCTGCGACCTCGGCCGAACCCGCCTGCAGGCCGTGGTCGACGACGACGGCGCCGGCGCGGAACCCGGCACGCGGGGCCTCGAAGGCGGTGGCGATCGCGAGGGCGAGGGAGTCGGGGCCGCCGCTGAGGGCGATGAGCACGAGCGGGGCGGGGGGTGTGGGCGCTGTGGGCGGGT
>NZ_PSTT01000118.1 GCF_002931235.1 Subtercola sp. Z020
GGCGTCGGGGGGGAGGGCGATCGAGCCGGCGGCGAGGGCGACGGACGCGATCGAGGTGCCGAGGGCGGCGGCCAGGTCGTCGAAGCTCCGCCGATCATCCGGCGACCGCAGATCGATCAGCGACGCGACCACCCAGCGCGCCTGCGGCACGGCGGCGTGCAGCGCGCGGATCGTGTTCACGATCGTGCGTCCGGTGCTCAGCTCGTCGTCGACCAGCACGACCGTGCCGCCCGGCCGCAACCAGGCGGGGTCGGCGGGGTAGAGCTGGTGGCTGGTGGCGTGCGAGTGCTCCTCCTCGAACCCCGCGAAGGGCTCGGCGTCGGCGGGCGCGAGCCGCGTGGAGTGGATGTAGCGCGACCCGATCGTCTCGGCGACCAGCTGCCCGAGGCCGGTGGCGGTCTCGGCATACCCGATGGTGACGACCTGCGGATGCTCGCTCCGCAGCCCGGCGACCTCGGCCCGCAGCGCGGCCGTCTCGGCGTGCACCGTCGCCTCCGCATGTGCTGCGGTCTCGGCATGCACCGCCGTCTCAGCGCCCGCCGCGGGAGCAGCTGACGCAGGAGTAGCGGCTGGCGTAGACGCAGGCGCAGACCCAGGTGCAGGGCTGGTCTGGTGCAGGATGCGCGACAGGCGCGCGAAGAGTGGCTCCGGGGGGCGGCGCCCGTCGAGTTCGCCCGCGACGAGCAGCCCCAGCAGCTCGGCGGCGACGATCACGAGCCCGGGCTCGGTGGGCACGTGTTTCGCGAGCACGGTGGACACCAGCAGCTGGGCGCGCTTCGGATTGCGCCGCAGCGCCACTCCGACCAGCGATTCGAGGGGAACATGGCTGCGCTCGGGGTCGCTCTGCAGGCGGATGCCCACCTCGCGCTCGGCGAATCCGCCCGTCCAGGTGCTCAGCTCCGCGCCCGCAGCCGCACCGCCCGCAGCCGCGCCGCCCGCAGCCGCGCCGCCCGCAGTCGCGCCGCCCGCAGCCGCGCCGCGCGCGGCACCCGTCACCGCATGCTCGTCTCGAGCAGGTCGACGAAGGTCGTCGCCTCGGCAGCCACGCCGAATGCGTCGGCCCGGCGCAGGGTCTTCTCGGCCCAGGCCTGGTGCGGCTTCATCTCGTTCATCTTGTTGCGGTACGGCGAAGCGCTTGCACCGCCGCCCACGTTGCCGGCGATCGCGACCGCGTCGAGGTACTCCTCGTGGCTGACGACCGAGAGGGCGTGCACGACCGGCACGTGGGTGGGGTGGATGACCGTCTTGCCGAGCAGCCCGTTGGCCTGGTCGAGCGAGATCTCGCGGATGAGCCCGTCGAGCCCCGCGAGCATGAGCCGCTGGCGCAGTTCGTGCTCGTTCGCCTCGACGAAGGGTGTCAGCCGCAGCTGCGGGCGGAGGATGCGCTCTGACGTGTCGTAGTGCTCCCACACGGGCCCGCTGATCACGAAGTCGTCACAGGGCCGGCCGAGCACGTTGACGATGTCGGCGATGACCGCTGCGACGACCTTCACGTCGTACACCGTCAGATCGCGCGAACGCCTCAGCCCGAACGCGCTCGAGAGGTCGGTCGCGCCGATGCGCACCGCCAGCACGTCGTCGCGGTTCGCATGGATGACGTCGACGATCGCTGAGAGCGCACCCGACCGAGTTTCGGCGTGCACCATCGAGGGCGACTCGAGGATGGGCATGATGCGCAGGCGCCGGCCTCCCGCAGCGCCGCCCAACCCGAACTCCGCCTGGATGCGGTGCAGCGCGTCGAAGAACGCATCCGCGTAGCCCTCCTCGTTCGCGAACTTCGGGATCACGAACCCGCTCAGCACGTCGAGCCCGTCCCCGCAGAGCTCCGCCATGCGGAGCATCTGCTCGGGGGTGCGCACCCGAATGAAGAGCAGCGGCAGGTCGTCGACCGGCCCTTCGGCAAGCGCGCGCACGGCGGCCGCCACGTTCGTCTCGGCGAACTCCACGGAGCTGTCGGCGATGGAGTCTTCGAGGCAGAGCACCATGCTGATGCACCCGCGCGCGGCCTGCTTGCGCACGTCTGCCGCGATCGTCGGCCGGTCGCCGGGGCAGTACAGCGTCGCTCCGAGAGCGGCGGCGAGCAGCTCGGGAGGGGAGTCGATGCTGAGCGGCTGGGGCAGGCGGTGGAAGAGTTCCGACGCCTCCGTCTCACCGACGGAACGGAAATGCCGCATCGCTACCTCCTCCGTGGTTCCCGGGTCGCGAGCGGGTGCGTCAGCTCGAACCCGAACCCGCGGTGGATGTCGACCGGCGCGAGCGCCCGCGCGACCGGTTCGGCGCGGAGTTCGATCAGGTTGCCGACCCGCAGCAACGTGAGGATGAACATCCGGGAACCGTCTCCCGTCGACACGGTGAACCCTCGACCGTCGAAGAGCTGAACGCTGAGCGGCTGGGTGGCGTCGCCGATGAACAGGGCCCGCCGCAGCTGGGCGAGGTGCCGCAGCGACACGATCGCGTCGCCGTCGTCGAACCCGACGAGCGCGCGGTTGCCCGAGGTGAAGACGGGTGTGCCGGTCACGTCTCCGCCGACGCCGGTGACGGTTCTGGATGCCGCGGCCGTCGCCGCGGCCGTCACCAGGTCGCTCGCCTCCCACGCGATCGCGGTCGCGCCGCTGACGATGAGGCTGCCGATCGCCGACTGCCGAGCGTCGAGCCGCACGACGGGCGAGTCGTCGTCGAGCTCGCGCACGTCGCCGACCGCGGGCGCAGGGAACGGCTGCGGTCCGGCCGCCGGCCGCGGGCGGGTGGATGCCGCGGCGGCGCCCGCACGGTCGACACTCGGCGCGCCCGGACCCCCGCCCGCGCCCCCGCCGCCGGGTCGCAGACCGAGGTCCGCGCCCCCGCCGGAGCCGCCGCCGCCGCGTAGGTCGAGGCCTGCGCCCGATCCGCCGCCGGGTCGCAGGTCGAGCCCGACCCCGCGCGGCGGGGCCGACGCCGGAACGCCGGCCGGAGCGGAAGGCGCCGCCGGGGTGACGGCGACGGGGGCCGACACGGGGGCCGCGACATCCGGAACCGGCTTCACGCGCCGCCTGAGGTACGGCAGGTCGCGCCGCACCCCCGAACGGTTCACTGCCACGCGCTACAGCTCGATCCGGAAGTCGCGCGCCACCCCTGCGAGGCCGTTGGCGTAGCCCTGGCCGATGGCGCGGAACTTCCAGTCCGCCCGGTGCCGGTAGAGCTCGCCGAAGAGCATCGCGTGCACGCTGCGGTTGTCGCCGAGCGGGACGTCGAACCGCACCAGCTCGCGCCCGTCGCGCGTCGCGACCCGCACATACGCCGAGCGCACGGCCGAGAAGTCGACCGCTCCGCGCACATCGGGGTCGACGTAGACGACGAACGCGATCTTCTCGACCTCGGCCGGCACGAGCGCGAGGTTCACGTCGATCTCCTCGACGTCGCTCTCGTTCGCGAAGGTCACGGAGCCGTCTGCGCTCTCGAGTTGGTTGAAGAAGACGAGGTGCTCGTTCGAGAGGGCGCGGTCGTCGCGGTCGCTCATGATCGCGAGCGGCACCAGTTCGGCCTGCGGCCCCCGGCTCGGGATGACCTCCCAGCCGAAGGCGACGAGCACCTCTGCGAGGCCGGGGTTCTCTGCCGTGAGCGCCGCGTTCGCCCCGGGGATCAGCGACGCCATCAGCGCTCGCCCAGCGTGAGGCTCGGGTCAGGGGTCTGGAACTTGTCGGCGAGGAACCGGCCGTGGGTCGACAGCTCTGCGATCGCCCCGATGCGGATCTGGTTCAGCAGGTCGCGCACCGTCTCTTCGAGCAGGGCGAGCTGGTCGGCGAAGAGCACGGTCGCGCGGGAGTCGTCGCCGCGGTCCTCCTCGGGCAGGGCGAGGAACGCCCGCAGCGGTGTCGGGATGTAGTCCCGCACCATCGCGCCGAGCAGCACGCGCTGCTCGGTCGATGCATCCTGCGCCTCGATCGTCGCCACCACCTCGCGCAGCAGGTCGTCGATCTGGCCGAGGCGCGACGAGAGGAGGGTCGGGATGTCGCGGCCGGCCCGGCGCACCGAGTTCCGAAGGTCGTCGAGCGCGGCGGCGGTCTGCTCGTCGTCGGACTGGACGCTCGACACGGGGGTGTCGTCGACGACCTGCAGCCCGTCGGCCGACTGCGGCGGCTGCTGCGTCTGCGGCGCGCCGAAGAGCGAGTTCACGAACCGGCCGAACGCCACGGTGTCACCTCTCTCACAGCTGTCGACCACGACGGGTCACGGACGGCATTCAGCCTACGGCCAGCGGATGCGTCAGCGCAGTTCGCCCTGCTCGCTCTGGCGGCTTCGCTCGAGGTACGGTTTGGCCTTCTGCAACCCGGTCTCGAGGGCGGCGACGGTGCCCTCCATGTTCTTGGCGGCCGACGCGCGGAACGTGTCGATGGCATCCATCGTCTGGAACACGTTGTCGAACGCCTTCTGCAGGGTCTCGACACTCACGCCGGAGGTCGAGGCCTGCTGCTGGATGCGCACGGTCTGGTCCTTCAGCATCTCGCTGGTCTTCAGGATCATGTTGTTCGTGGTCGTGTTGATGGCGTCGATCTGGTCGAGCACCATCTTCTGGTTGGCCAGGGCCTGCGCCACGATGACCGCCGTGCGGAGCGCAGCGATCGTCGTCGTGCGCGCGCGGTCGACGCCCTTGATCAGTTCGAGGTTGTTCTTGCGGATCAGGTCCATCGCGAGGTAGCCCTGCACGCTGACAGCGAGCTGGGTCAGGATGTCCTGGTGGCGCTGGCGGATCGGGAACAGCACGTCGGCCTCGAGCTTCTGCGCCTCGTCGATGCGACCGGATGCCCGGCTCGACTCGATCTTCTCGACGGTCGCGGCATCCAGAGCCTTGGCGAACACGGCGTACTCGCTGAGGGCCTGCATGGTCTCCCAGAGCTGCACCTTCTCGCCGGCCAGGGCCGCGTTGTCCTTCAGCAGTTCGTCCTGGCCGGCCATCAGCGACTTGATGATCTTGTCGAGTTGGGTTTGCGCGGACTCGTACTTCTGGAAGTACCGGGCGAGCTTGTTGCCGCCCGGGATGAAGCCGAGGATCTTGCGGCCGACGCCGAGGTCAGCCTGGTTCGGCGTGAGGTCTTCGACCGTCGTACGCAGGTCGCCGAGCGTGTTGGCCACCGTGATCTGGGCGCTGTTGCCGCTGCGCTTGGCGCCCGCGACGGAGGTCGAGGAGCGCTCGAGCATGCGCGACGAGTACCCACCCGACTGCACCATCTCCTTTCCGCCGATCTGCGAGATGCCCTCGACCTTGGTCTGGAACTCGGGGCTCCGCGGGTCGATGGACGCGACCTCGGCCACGAACTCGCGGGCCTGCCGCGCGATCTCGGTCTGCCGGTCGGCCGGAACAGGCACCATGCCGGGTGCTTCGTCGGCCTCGACGATGGCCGGGGCATCCGGAGCCCGCAGCACGAGCGCCGAAGCGGCGGCCTCGTCGTTCGCGTCGGGAGGGGTGAGGGGTGTGCTCATCGAATCGTCCTCTCTCAGCCGAGCTGCACGCCGAAGTCGCCGGCGATGCCCGCGAGGCCGGTGGTGTAGCCCTGGCCGACGGCCTTGAACTTCCACTCGGCGCCGTTGCGGTACACCTCGGCGAAGACCATGGCGGTCTCGGCGGCGGCGTCTTCGCTGAGGTCGAAGCGCACGATCTCCTGGCCGTCCTGGTCGACGACCCGGCAGTACGCGGCGCGAACCTGGCCGAAGTTCTGACGACGCTCGTCGGCCTTGTCGATCGACACCGCGATCACGATGCGCTGCACGTCGGCTGCGACCGTGCGCAGGTCGATGTTGATCTGCTCGTCGTCACCGTCGCCGTCACCGGTGCGGTTGTCGCCCATGTGCTTGACCGACTCGTCGGCCGTCGCGGGCTGGTTGTAGAAGATGAAGTCGGCCGACGAGCGCACCTTGCCGTCGGCGCCGAGCAGCAGTGCAGAGGCGTCGAGGTCGAACTGCTCACCGCTGGTGGTACGCGGGTCCCAGCCGAGGCCGACCGTGGCGACGGTGAGCCCGGGGCTGGTCTTCGTGAGCGAGAGGTTGTTGCCCTTGGCGAGAGTGAGTCCGGCCATGTGTGTTCAGTGCTCCTTGATCGGTGTTTCGTTCGTGAACGGGTTACAGCGCCTGGGCGGCGGGGGTCAGCAGATCCATCACCGAGCGGCCGTTGGCGCGCTCGCCGATCGCTTTGAAGCTCCAGCCGGCGCCGTCGCGTGAGACCTTCGACATGATCATCGCGGTGTGCGTGCCCGAGTCGGTGAGCTGGTAGCGGGCGACCTCCGGTGAACCGGGGGTCGAATCATCCACCACCCGGCTGAACGCGTTCTCGACCATGTCGAACGTCTGCCGGCTGTAGCTCGAGATCACGAACACGATCTGCGCCACGGCGGGCGACACCCTCGAGAGGTCGACCAGGATGGTCTCGTCGTCGCCGTCACCGGCCCCCGTGAGGTTGTCGCCGGTGTGCGTCGCCGACCCGTCTTTGCTGGCCAGCTGCTGGAACCAGACGGTGTCGAGCACGCGGCCCGACGCGTCGAAGAAGATGGCCGAGGCGTCGAGGTCGATCTCGTCGGCAGCCTTCGTGCGGCCGAAGAGGCCGCGCTTGACGGGGGTTGCGCTGTCCCAGCCGAGGCCGAGGCGAATCCTTGTGAGGGCTCCGCCGTCTCGCTTCGTCAGCGAGAGCGACTGGCCTTTTTCCAAGCTCAGACCCATGATGTTTCTCCTTTGAGGTGGTGCAGTGGAGCGTGGAGATGCTCTCCCACGCTAGAGGATACGGCGTTACTTCGCGCCCTGGCCGTGCAGTTCGTGAGCCTGCGCCAGCAGTTCGGCCAGTTCTTCGTCTTCGGCGGCCTTCTCGCGGTGCTTCTCGGGAAGGGTGCCGATGGCCTTCTCGCGGGCCACCATGCGCTCGTACGTCGCGTCGCGCTCGGCGGTGTCGCCCTTGAAGTCGTGTTCGATGTACTTCTTGGCCTGCAGGCGGGAGTCGCTGATCACGGTGTTCGCCTTGCCGGCCGGGCTGAAGAGCGAGGCCAGAACGGTGAGGGTGAGAACGCCGATGATGACGATCAGCGAGAGCTCGGTGCTGATCTCGAACACCGGGATGTGCTCGCCACCGTTCAGGAACGGCAGGTTGTTCTCGTGCAGAGCGTGCAGCACCAGCTTCACACCGATGAAGGCGAGGATCGCGGCGAGGCCGTAGCTCAGGAAGATGAGGCGGTCGAGCAGTCCGTCGATGAGGAAGAACAGCTGGCGGAGGCCCATCAGGGAGAAGGCGGTGGCGGTGAACACGATGTAGGTGTTCTGCGTCAGGCCGAAGATCGCGGGCACGGAGTCGAGGGCGAAGAGCAGGTCGGTTCCACCGATGGCGACCATCACGAGGAGCATCGGCGTGAGAACCTTCTTGCCGTTCTCCATCGTGAAGAACTTGTCGCCGTCGTAGCGCTCCGTGGTGTGGAAGAGGCGCTTGGCCAGCCGGATGATCACGTTGTCGGCGTCATCGCCCTCTGACTCGGGGCGCAGCAGCTTGATCGCGGTGAAGATCAGGAACCCGCCGAACAGGTAGAACAGCCAGGCGAACGAGTTGATCGCGGCTGCACCGATGAAGATGAACCCGGTGCGGGCGATCAGCGCGAAGACGATACCGAAGAGCAGCACCTTCTGCTGGTCGGCGCGGGGCACCCGGAAGCTCGCGATGATGATGAGGAAGACGAAGAGGTTGTCGACGCTCAGCGCCTTCTCCGTGATGTACCCGGCGAAGTACTCGGTGCCGAGGGTCTGCCCGCCGAAGACGAGCACGCCGACGCCGAACAGCACGGCGATGCCCACGTAGATGGCCGACCATTTGGCCGCCTCTTTCAGAGTGGGCTCGTGGGCCTTCCGCACGTGGAAGAAGAAGTCGAAGGCGAGCAGGGCCAGAATGCCGACGACTGTCAGCAGCCAGACGTAGCCGGGGATGTCCATGGTGGTCAGATCTCCTGGGTGTTCGGGAATGGGGGTGTAAATTAGTTGGTGTGCTCCCACTATATTGGTTGGAGCGCTCCAACCAAATCGTGATCCCGATTAGACAGGAAACATTCAGGTATGGCTGCAGAGGGAACGGGGCCTGTTCCGGAGGGCACGCCTGTGAACGTCGGCGAATCGATCGAATCGACGCTCGCGCTCATCCAGCGCTGGTCGACCCGGGCAGAGAACAGGCGCAGCCTGCACGACGCCGAGGGGGCGGCCCTGTCGAGCACGGACTCGTGGCTGCTCGAACGGCTCGTCGGCTCGAAGCCCATTCGCATGTCGCGTCTGGCCGAATGGCTCGAGGTCGACAAGTCGACGATGACAACCGAGATCCGCCGGCTCGAGAAGGCCGGCCTCGTCACCCGCGAACCGGATCCCTCCGACCGCCGTGCGGTACTCGTCTCGGCGACGGAAGACGGTGCGATCGCGATCGAGCGACACCGGCGCATCGCCCAAGACGTCTACAACACCCTGGTCGGCAAGTGGAACGAGGAAGACCGCGCAGACTTCTCCCGGCTGCTCCGTCGCTTCTCCGACGAGCTGTCGTGGGTGACCGACGCCGTCTGGCGGCACAACGAGTCGCTCTGAGCCCGTTCGGTGGCGGCGTCGGTGTCGGTGGCGGCGTCGGTGGCGGCGTCGGTGGGGCGGCGTAGCGTCGGGGCATGAGCCGAGCATCCTGTTGCAGTGTGGACGAAGCCGGGCAGGCGTGTGGCGCACCCGTCGAGGGGGATGCTCCGCTCGCGCTCTGCGTGCACCATCTGCAGCTCGCGCACGACTTCGTGGCCCGGGAGGTCGGCTCGACCGATGTGCTGCCCGCGCCGTGCGTCGCGTGCGGATCGCGACTCGGCGTGCGGTACCCCTCAGGCTGGCTGTGCGCGGTGTGCGAATGGAAGGCGGGGGAGGTTCCCGACCGGGAGATGACGGCGCCCCGGGTCGAGGTCGTCTACTACCTGCGCGCCGGTCACCGCATCAAGATCGGCACCTCGGCGAACCCGCGGCAGCGGCTCGGCAGCCTGCACTTCGACGAGCTGCTGGCGTTCGAGCCGGGAGGGCGGATGCTCGAGCAGCGCCGGCACGCCCAGTTCACCGCATTCAGGGTTCCGCGGAGCGAATGGTTCGCCGAGCATCCGGAGCTGCACGAGCACATCGCAGTGCTCGCCCGCGGAGTCGACGACCCGTGGGCGTTGTATGCGCGCTGGCTGAGCGAGCGCCGGGCGCTCACCGGGTAGGTCGATGGATGCCGCCACGGCGCCATTCTCGTGGCCTGCCCGGTGTCGCCGGCCCGACCTACGATGGGTCTCATGACGACACGTCTCCAGGAAGCGGCCGATGGGCTGGCCGCGCTCGCGCCCGGGCGCGTTCTCACCGACGACGCCGCCCTGGCGGCCTACAGTCACGACGAGGCCGAGTGGGCGCCGTTCGTTCCGCCGCTCGCCGTGGTGCTCGCGCGCTCGACCGAGGAGGTCGCCGCGGTCGTGCGCTGGGCGGCTGAGCGCGGGGTGCGGGTGGTGCCGCGCGGCGCGGGAACCGGTCTCTCGGGCGGGGCCAACAGCATCCAGAACAGCATCGTCGTCTCGCTGGAGCTCATGCAGCAGGTGTTCGAGGTCAATGTCGACGAGCGCTACGCCCGCACGCAGCCGGGCGTCATCAACAACGCCCTGCGCGATCACGTTGCCGCATTCGGGCTCTGGTATCCGCCCGACCCGGCGAGCTCGGCCATCTCGACGATCGGTGGCAACGCGGCCACCAACGCCGGCGGCATCTGCTGCGTCAAGTACGGCGTCACCCGCGACTATGTGCTCGGGATGACGGTGGTGCTCGCGAGCGGGGAGATCGTGTCGCTCGGCCGCGCGACCGCGAAGGGCGTCACGGGCTACGACCTGACCGGCCTGCTGGTGGGCTCGGAGGGCACGCTCGGCATCATCACCGAGGTGACGGTGAAGCTGCTGCCGCTCGCGGGGCGCGACGAGCGCGCCGTCATCGGCTACTTTCCCTCACTGGAGGCCGCGGGCGTCGCCGTGGCGGCCATCTCCCGCGCGGGCATCGTTCCCGCGGCCCTGGAGCTGATCGACCAGGCCTGCCTCCGCGCGGTCGACGACTGGCAGCAGCTCGGGCTGCCCGGGAACGTCGACACGCTGCTGCTGGCGAAGATCGACGAACGCGGCGCCGCGGGCGACGAGCTCGCCGACCGGGTGGCCGCGATCTTCGAGACCGCGGGCGGCACCGACGTCGAGCGCGCGACCGACCCGGAGGAGATCTCCCGGCTGTTCCTGGCGCGGCGACTCGCCTACCCGGCGCTCGAACGCCTGGGGCCGGTCTTGACCGAAGACATCTGCGTGCCGCGCTCGGCCGTGCCCGAGATGCTGCACCGCATCCAGCAGACGGCCGCGCTGCAGAACGTGACGATCGCGAACATCGCGCATGCGGGGGATGGCAACCTGCATCCGCTGATCATTGCGCCGGTGGGCGACGAAGCCGCGAAGGCGCGGGCGAAGGTGGCATTCGACCGCATCGTGGAGGACTGCCTGGCGCTCGGCGGCACGGTCACGGGCGAGCACGGGGTGGGGCTGCTGAAGCTCGACGGTGCGCGTCGTGAACTGGGCGGTGCGGTCATCCGGATGCACCGGTCGATCAAAGACGCGCTCGACCCGCAGGGCACGCTCAATCCGGGCAAGGCCTTCTGAACTCCATCTACATTGTGTGCAACTGAATTGCGCACAATGTAGTAGGGTGGCATGTATGTCGTCGAGCCCCGCACCCAGCCCCCTGCTGGAGGATCAGATCTGCTTCGCGCTGTACAACGCGTCGCGGGCGCTGACCGCGCGCTACCGGGTGCTGCTCGACCCCCTCGGCCTGACCTACCCGCAGTACCTCGTTCTGCTGGTGCTCTGGGAGGAGGGGCCCACCTCGGTCTCCTCCCTCGGCGGCCGGCTGTCGCTCGACTCGGGCACCCTGTCTCCGCTGCTGCGCCGGCTCGAGCAGGCCGGGCTGATCACGCGCTCCCGGCAGCCGCACGATGAGCGCTCGGTGCTGGTGAGTCTCACCGAAGCCGGGGATGACCTCCGTGGCGCGACCGGCGACATCCAGAACCAGATCTGCGGGGCGACCGGGCTCGACCTCCCCGAGATCCAGGCCCTCCGCGATCAGGTCGCAGGGGTCGCGCTGCACCTCAGGGCCACCGGCTAGCCCCCCTCGACGTCTCCTCTCGGCCGGTTCGCCGGTCATCCACCGCAACGCAACACCAACGAAAAGAGAGCACAATGCCCACTCGCACCGCCCGCACCGCCTGGAACGGAAGCCTCGAGACCGGCGAAGGCCAGGTCGAACTGTCGAGCTCGAAGCTCGGCACCTACGACGTGTCGTTCCCGAAGCGCGCCGCTGACGACGCCAACGGCTTCACCAGCCCCGAAGAGCTGCTCGCGGCGGCGCACTCCGCCTGCTACGCCATGCAGTTCTCGGCCGTGCTCGGCGCTGCGGGCGGAACGGTCGAGGCGCTCGACGTCAAGGCCGACGTCTCGCTCGGCCCGGACCCCGAGGGCGGCTTCCGCCTCACCGGCATCGCGCTGCGCGTTCGCGGTGAAGTCAGCGGCATCGACGAGGCGACCTTCCTCCAGGCCGCGACCGACGCCAAGAACACCTGCCCCGTGAGCAAGGCCCTGACCGGCGTCGAGATCACGCTCGACGCCGCGCTCGAGGCGTAACCCGCCTCGCACCGCCCAGCCTCCTCAGGCTCCGGATGACCGGCTCACCTTCCACGGTGGCCGGTCATCCGCGTCTCGCCCTCCGCCCGCCCTCCGCCC
>NZ_PSTT01000062.1 GCF_002931235.1 Subtercola sp. Z020
GCGGGAGCCTGGCCCCATGAGGGTGCTGGGGGCTGCGACCGGGCTGGGTCGCCCTGCCGGGCTGGGTCACGGGGCCGGGCTTGGTCACGGGGCGCTCCGGGGTCCGCCGGCGAGCACGCCTGCGGCCCACGTGCCGAGGGCGATGCGGTCGATCTTCGAGTTGTGGCGGATGTCGGTGGGCAGCTCGGCGACGACCAGCACCGCGACGATGTCGACTCCGGATGCCCGTCTCACGTCTGCGGCGAGTTGCGCGTCGGCGAGCCGAACCGGGCGTGCCCGACGGCCGCGGTTCTCCTCCTCCACAACCGCCACGACCTGCTGCGTTCCGACCGGACCGATGCCGACGAACGCCGCGCGGCGCACGCGGTCGAGGCGTTCTGCGCGCTGCTCGGGGCCGACCGGGGTCAGGATGCCCGCGGCGGTGGTGATGACGTGCGGGAGGCGCCCTTCGATCCAGAGCCGGCCGCTCGCGTCGAGGTGGCCGACGTCGCCGGTGCGGTGCCAGCGGGCGGCAGCGTCGGCGCTTCCGGACGAGGCGCTGCCCGCCACTTCGGGCGGTGTGGCCGCAGTGGTGCCGGTGCGGCGACCCGCAGCGGACGGGTCTGCCGACGGCGTGCCGCGTGTCGCCTCGCGGTCGGTCAGCCACAGCTGGTCGTAGTGCTGCTTCAGGTGGGGGGCCGAGACGACGATCTCGCCGGTCACGCCCGGGGCGGTGCTGAGCGCACCGGTTGCGGCGCCGAGCTCGTCGAGGGCACTCAGCCGCACCTCGACGCCGGCAACCGGGCTGCCGACGCAGACCCCGCCTGAACCTTCACCCTCGACCTGAGCGTCACGTTCGGCCTCGACGATCTGCTCGAGGGTGATGTCGGTCATCAGCAGGCCCTCTGTCATGCCGTAGGGCGTGTGGATGCTCGCCCCGGGCATCAGCTGCGCGATCTCCTCGAGCAGCGGCACCGGCAGCGGAGCCCCCGCCGACAGCAGTGTGGTGACGCGGCCGAGGGCTGTCCGCTCGGCGGCGGAGAGGGCATCCGAGGTCGCACGCACGTTCATCAGCGCGGCGGGCGACGCGAAGACGACCGTGGCATCGACGGCCTGGGCGGCCTGGGCGATCGCGCGGGCGGTGAGGGTCTTCGGTGAGGTCACGTTCATGTCGGGTGTGACAGAGGTGGCTCCGAGTGCCGGCCCGAGCAGCGCGAACGGGGCGAATCCGGCGACGAGGCCGGTGCCGGGCCCGATGCCGAAGCGGGCGGCGAGCAGGCCGACAAGCGCTGCGAGCTGCCGGTGGGTGTAGACGACGCCCTTCGCGGGCCCGGTCGACCCGGAGGTGAAGAGCACGGCGGCGGTCGCGTCGGGGTCGGCGGTGGCGGTGGCGTCGGGGTCGCTGGCGGCGGGCCCGACACCTGCAGCGACACCGGTGGGGCCAGCGGCGCGAGCGGCAGCAGCACCGGCAGCGGGAGCGGCAGCAGCACCGGCGGCGGGAGCAGCACCGGCAGCGACACGTGCGCCGGCCAGCGACTCGGCACCGAGGCGTACGAGCTCGGGCAGCGAGTGGGCCACCCCGAGGGCGGCGGCGAGCGGCGCGGCCAGGCGCGTGACCGAGATGCGCTGCCCCGGCCAGCCGAGGGCGCGCGCAGCAGCGAGGGCGGTCGCGATGCCGATCACGTGCTCGGGGCGGGCACCGCGAACGGCGCGGCTGAGGCCGGCGATGCCGAGCCCCGCGTCGGCCACGACGACGACCGCGCCGAGGCGCAGGCAGGCGTAGAGCACGGCGGTCAGGTCGGCTCCCGGCGGAACCAGCAGCGACACGCGGTCGCCGCGTTTCACTCCGACCGCGGCGAGCCCTGCGGCGAGCTCGTCGACGCGTCGCTTCAGCAGCGCCCAGCTCACCGTGCGGATGTTCGTGCTGCGGGCATCCACACCGCCCGCTGAACCGGCGGCGGAACGGCGTCGCATCCCGCGCGGGGCCATCTCGACGACGGCCGCGCTGCGATCGCCCGCGCGCTCGTCGAGCACCGACCAGAGTGGCGCGAAGTGGGGCTGGCGCGCGGCCGGCGTCTCCGATGCGACGGGAGACACCTCAGCCGCCGAGGGCACCGGTGCGGCACCGAACCGGTCGTCGAGCCACGACAGGATCATGGGCGCAACCGGCACATCTTCGCCCACCAGGTGGCCGGCACGCTCGAACCGCGTGACATCCGCGTGCGGAAGGCGCCGCATCAGGTCGCCGAGGTACCGATCGCTGAAGACGGGGTCGCGGGGGCCCCACAGCATGAGGGCGGGCACGTCGAGGGCGGCGACGCCGGTCGAGACGCGGGTGAGCTCCGCGAAGCTCGGGTGCGTGGCGTCGACGGGGATGTCCGCGACGAAGGCGCCGATCCCCGCCCGGCGCGCGGCCGAGCGGTACGGATCGCGGAACGCGTCGCGCACGCGGGGGTCGAGGGCCGGGTGGGCGATCGCGAGCGTGGTGTCGAGAAACGCTGTCGTTCGAACGGTGCTGGCGGCGAGCAGCGAACGCTTGAGCACCAGGCGGAGGGCAGCGGGCAGCGGCTCGTTCTCGGGCTGGTGCACGGCGGTGTTGAGCAGCATGACACCGGCGAGGAGTTCGGGATGATCGACGGCCCAGCCGAGCGAGACCACCCCGCCCCAATCGTGGCCGAGCGTGACGACCGGCCCGTCGAGCTCGAGGGCATCGGTCAGTGCCCCGAGGTCGGCCACGCGCTCGGGGAGAGAACGCGAGGTGCCCGAGCGCTCCGAGAAGCCCATCTCGAGCTGGTCGACGGCGATGACCCGCCACACCGGCCCGGTCGACGGTTCGCCGCCGGCACCGCCCTGCCGGGCATCCGGAGCCGAACCCGGCGTGCCCGCCGTGCCACCCGTGCCACTCGCGACCAGGGCCGCATCCGTCGCCCCGGCGACGACCCGGCGCCAGAGGTACGACCAGGTCGGGTTGCCGTGCACGCAGAGAATCGTGCCGGTCGGCGTGACGCCGGCCTCGGCAAGAACACCGAGGTTGTCGAGCAGGTGCCAGGTGCGCGGCACCCCGTGCGAGTCGGGCGCGGTGACCAGGCGAGACCAGCGCGGGTCGAGCCCGGGGAACTCCCCCGGCTCGCCACGCCGCGGCGGCAGGGATGCAGCTTGGCGGAGGGGCCGGCCCACTACCAGACGATCTCGGTCATGGCCGTGTTGATGCCCGATCCGACGCCCATGCAGAGCACGCGGTTGCCCTTGACGAGCTTCGACGCCTCGAGTGCGAGCGTCATCGGCAGGGAAGCCGGGCCGACGTTGCCGAGGGAGGGGTAGGTCAGCGGGATGCGCTTGCGGTCGAGCTTCGCGGCCTTGACGATCGAGTCGGTGTGCACGTCGCTGACCTGGTGGAGGATGTAGCGGTCCATCTTCTGCCAGTCCCAGGAGCCCTTCGCCTCTTTCCAGGCCTCGACGACGAGCGCCATGCCGCCCGCGAGCAGCTCCTTGGTGTGCGTGAACATTCCGTCTTTGTCGCCCACGCAGAGCAGGTGGTGCTCGGTGCCGGCACGCGAGATGCCGCCCATGATGCGGTGACCCTCGGGGTGCGCATCGGCCGGGCCGAGAACCGCGGCTGCGGCACCCGAACCGAGAGTCAGCGAGGCGAACTCGTTGACGAAGTCCTTGCGGGAGATGCCCGGCTGCGAGAGGCGCGCGATCGTGTTCGCCTGGATCTCGTTCGAGTCCTCGCCGTCGACGATCACCGCGTACTTGATCTGGCCGGAGTCGATCATCTGCGACGCGAGCGTCATGCCGTTCACGAAACCGAGGCAGGCGTTGGTGATGTCGAAGTTCATCGCCGACGAGGGCAGTCCGAGGGCGTGGTGGATGCCGACGGCCACGCTCGGCTCGAGGTGCTTGCGCGTGACCGAGGTGTTGATGAGCAGCCCGACGTCCTGCGGATCGACGTTCGCCTCTTTCAGAGCCTCACTCGCTGCCCCGGCGGCGGCCTCGTCGAACGTGGTGGTGTCATCCCAGTTGCGGCGGGAGATCACACCGGCGACGCGCTGCAGCAGGCCGGTGGGGAGGCGGAGGCGCGTGAGGGCATCGGCGAGGCGCACATCGATCTCCTCCGACGTCACGACGAGTGGCGCCAGTCGCGCCTTCACCGCCAGAAGAGCGGAGTTCTGATGCCGGAACGTGGCATTGGAGTTAGTCAATGGAGTCCTTCTGCGCCTGAGGCGTTACGCCTGTAAGCAGCCACCCGAGGCTGCGCATCCGTCAAGTCTAGGTTGAGCTTGGTGTGAGTTCGCCCATGGGCGCTACCTCCTCGATTCGCCGAGGGTGCAGTGCTATGCGCGAAAACTCCGCCCCTGCGCCTCAGAGCGCGGCGACGACCCCGTCGAGAGCGACTTCGGTTCGCTCGCCCGACGCCCGATCCCAGACCTCGACCGTTCCGTCGACCACGCCGCGACCGACGATGACGATCTTCGGAACGCCGATCAGCTCGGCATCGCCGAACTTCACGCCGGGCGAGACCTTGGGTCGGTCGTCGAAGAGAACGTCGCGGCCGGATGCCTCGATGTCGGCGACGATGCGTTCGGCTGCCTCATAGACGGCGGCGTCACGGCCCGTTGCGACGACGTAGGCGTCGAACGGCGCCACGGCGGGCGGCCAGATGAGGCCCTTGTCGTCGTTGTTCAGCTCGGCGATGATCGCGAGGATGCGGGTCACGCCGATGCCGTACGAGCCCATCGTCACGGTGACGAGCTTGCCGTTCTCGTCGAGCACCTTGAGGCCGAGCGCCTCGGCGTACTGGCGGCCGAGCTGGAAGACGTGACCGATCTCCATGCCGCGTGCGGTCTCGATGGGGCCGGATCCGTCGGGGGCCGGGTCGCCGTCGCGCACGTCGGCGACCTCGATGAAGCCGTCACCCGCGAAATCGCGCCCGGCGACGAGGCCGAGAACGTGCTTCCCGTTCTGGTTGGCGCCGGTGATCCACTGGGTGCCCGTCACGACGCGGGGGTCGAGCAGGTAGCGGATGCCGGTGCTGGAGTCGTTCGACTCGCTAGTCTCGTCTGTCTTGCCCAGCACGGCGCTGCCGTCGGCAGCCCACGGACCGATGTAGCCCTTCACCAGGCCCGGGTTCTTCGTGAAGTCGTCGTCGTTCGCCGCCTCGACCTCGGCGGGCTGGAAGGCGACCTCTGCGCGCTTGAGGTCGACGTCGCGGTCGCCGGGCATGCCGACGACGACGATCTCGCGCGTACCGTCGAGCTGGGTGACCGCGAGCACGACGTTCTTCAGGGTGTCTGCAGCGGTCCACTCGCGGCCGTCGGTGCGCGGTTGCTCGGCGTTCGCGAGCGCGACGAGGCTCTGGATGGTCGGGGTGTTCGGTGAGTCGAACACGACGGGTTCGGGCAGCCCCTCGATGGGCAGCGCATCCGGGACCAGTGTGGTGAACGCCTCGACGTTCGCGGCGTACCCGCCGGCCGAACGCACGAAGGTGTCTTCGCCGACGGGTGTGGGGTGCAGGAACTCCTCGCTCTTCGAGCCACCCATGGCGCCCGCGTCGGCCTTGACGATGACGTATTCGAGTCCGAGGCGGGTGAAGATGCGCTCGTAGGCGTCGCGCTGGGCCTGGTACGAGACCGCGAGCCCGGCGTCGGTGTAGTCGAAGGAGTACGCGTCTTTCATCGTGAACTCGCGGCCGCGCAGGAGGCCGGCGCGGGGCCGGGCCTCGTCGCGGTACTTGTCCTGGATCTGGTAGATCGACAGGGGCAGGTCTTTGTAGCTGCTGTACAGGTCTTTCACGAGGAGGGTGAAGACCTCTTCATGGGTGGGGGCCAGCACGTACCCGACGCCGCGGCGGTCTTCGAGGCGGAACATGCCGTCGCCGTAGTCGACGTAGCGACCGGTGGCCTCGTAGGGCTCCTTCGGGAGGAGCGCGGGGAAGTGCACCTCGTGCGCCCCGGCGTTCGTCATCTCCTCGCGGATGATCGCCTCGATCTTCGCCTTCACCCGCAGCCCGATCGGGAGCCAGGCGAAGATGCCCGGCGCCTGGCGTCGGATGTAGCCGGCCCGCACGAGCAGGCGGTGGCTGGTCACCTCGGCGTCGGAGGGGTCTTCGCGGAGGGTCTTCAGGAAATAGTTGGTGAGGCGAGTAGGCACCGGAACAGTCTATTGCGGCCGGTTACGCGGTCGCGTCGGGGTGCGGGGCGCCGGAAGCAGCGTCGAGGGGGTGGCCGCACGCGGTGCAGAACCGCTGCCCGGCGCTGACGCCCTCTCCACACTTGCTGCAGTGGGGCGCGGCCACCGCCGCCGGTCGGTCTGGCTCGGCCGGGACAGTGGCAGGGTTCGCGACGGGATCGGTCATTCCGGGCGAGGCTTCAGCCGGCGCATGCGACGCAGCGGCGGGCGCGGGGCACGAGCAGCAGCACGAGGCCCGCGACGAGCAGGAGCAGCACGACACCGCCGATCACGACGGGCAGCACCCATGCGGTGGTGTTCTCGCGCGGGAAGGCCTCGGTGGCCTTCGCCTGGTACTGCTGGGCGATGGCGTTGTCGGGGTTCGCCGCCACGGCTGCGGCGAGGTCTTCTGCCGCCCGGTGGTACTTGCCGGCGAAGTACTCCGCGAGACCGGCGCGGAAGCGGGTGTCAGCGTCGCCCAGAACGTTCTTCACTCCGTTGCGGGCGAGCAGCGCGGTGATCGTCTCGGGGGCGGCGGCGAAGTTCAGCTGCTGGGTGTCGCCCGAGGGGCCGAAGCTGATCGTGCCCACCACGTCGCCGGCCCCGTCGATGACGGGCCCACCGCTCATGCCCGGGCTCATCGTGACGCCGATCTGCGTGAAGGGCCCGCCATCGGTCTGCTGCCGGCCACTCACCTGGCCCTGCGAGAAGGTGGGCTGCGGGTTGCCGCTGACGAGGTCGGTCACATTGCCGGGATAGCCGATCGCGTCGACCATCGACCCGGTCGCGGGCTGCTCGCCCGAGACCACCAGTACGGGCAACGGAGCGGGCGCGTCGATCTTGAAGAGGGCGACGTCACCCTGCCCGAGGGGGCGGTCGTCTTGCAGAACCGCGGAGTACCCTGAGGCGCTGTCGTTCGAGATGGTGATAGCCGGGTACACCTTCATGGTGAGAACGGGCGGCTCCCCCGTCTTCTGCCCCTCGACCGGCCACGCGCCTTCTGCCCCGGCCGCGATGTAGGCGTCGGCATCGTCGGCGGTGATGTCGCCCTTGTCGATCTCGTCGGAGAGGAACTGGTCGATTAGGGCCGTCTTGCCCTCGGCGACATCGGCGCAGTGGCCCGCCGTCACGACGTAGCCGTCGGCACTGGCGACGAAGCCGCTGCAGCTGAACGACGTGTCGATTTCGTCGGACCAGGCCGTCGTGCCGTCGGGCAGCGGAAAGTTCACGTACCCCGACCACGTGCCGCTGAGGTACACCGTTCCGGCCTCACCGATCGCGGCGAGGTGCTCCTGGGACAGGTCTGCGGTCGGCTCCGCCATGGCGTGTGCCGTGAGGGCCGGCCCGGCCAGCACCGCGGCCCCAGCGACAGCGCTTCCGACCAGTAGAACCCCGATGGCGCCGAGCTTCAACCGCTCGTGGGCGGAACGCGTAACTGTACTCACTGGGTGTCGGCCTCTCGCTCGGGAAGGTGTCCCAAAGAGACTATCAAGAAATCCTCACTAATGAGCAATCATCAGTGAGTGACTCATCAGCGGGGCATCAGCGACGCTCGGCGATCTCCTCCTCGACGACATCGTCGGCGAGCTGCTCTCGCTCTGCCGCCGCCGACCGCGGCGTCTCGAGCACGTCGAGGGAACGGGTGTCGCCGTCGTGCGTCACCACGAAGTGCGGAGACCCATGCAGGTGTACGTTCAGGCGGAGATGCTGGTGCCTGATCATCCAGAGCAGACCGATGACCGCCGCGACGAGGCCGGCGCACGCCGCCAGGCCGATCGCCCAACGCGGCCCGAACGAGTTCGCGACCCAGCCGACGATCGGTGCACCGATCGGCGTGCCGCCCATCAGAATGGCCATGTAGAGCGCCATGACCCGGCCCCGGAACTCCGGGGCCGTCGTCATCTGCACCGTGCCGTTCGCGTTCGTCATCAGCGTCTGGGCCGCGAAACCGAGCAGCACGAGGCAGATCGCGAAGGTGAGGTACGTGGGGGCGAGCGCGGCCAGCAGGCAGGCGAACCCGAACGCCGCCGACGCTCCGAAGACGAGCCGCAGGCGCGGTCTCTCCCGGCGTGCACTGAGCAGAGCGCCGGCCACCGAACCGACCGCCAGCACAGACGACAGCAGCCCGAAGGCCGTGGAGTCCAGATGGAAGGTCGCCGTCGTCATCGTCGAAGTGAAGATCTGGAAGTTGAGGCCGAACGCGCCGATGATCGCCATCACCACGAGCACGATCACGATGTCGGGCCGCTTCGACACATACCGGAACCCGTCGAGCAGTTGGCCGGGGCCTCCCTTCGACTTCTTCGGCACGCGGAGGCTCTCTGTGCGCATGCGGGTCAGCGAGTACAGCACCGCCCCGAAGCTCAGAGCGTTGATGAGGAACACCCAGCCGGAACCGATCACGGCGATGAGCACACCCGCCAGGGCCGGCCCGATCATGCGGGCAGCATTGAACGATGCCGAGTTCAGGGCGACCGCATTCGAGAGGTTCTTGTCAGAGACCAGGTTGGAGACGAACGACTGCCGGGCCGGCGCGTCGAACGCACTGGCGATGCCGAGCAGCAGGGCGAAGATGTACACCTGCCAGAGCTGGGCGCCGCCGGCGAGCACGATCAGCCCGAGACCCAGGCCGAGCAGGCCCATCGCCCCCTGCGTCGCCATCAGCAGCTTGCGACGGTCGACCCGGTCGGCGACCAGCCCGGTCCACGGCACGAGCAGCAGCTGCGGCCCGAGCTGCAGCGCCATCACGACACCCACGGCGACGGCGTCCTTGTCGGTCAGGATGGTGAGCACGATCCAGTCCTGGGCGGTGCGCTGCATCCACGTGCCCACATTCGACACGATCGCGCCGCCGAACCAGACGCGGTAGTTGTAGTCGCTGAGCGACCGGAACATGGCGCTCAACTGTCGGCGATCTGCCGCAGGAGCGTGGCGGCGCGCTCGAGGGTGGCTCGATCATCCGGAGCCAGCTCGTCGAGCCGCTGGTGCAGCCATTCGTCGCGTCGGCGGCGGGTCTCCTTCACCAGGGCCGCCCCGGCGTCGGTGAGCGAGACGACGACTTTGCGCCCATCGTCGGCAGAGGGCGCACGAACGGCATAACCCGCCTCGACGACGGCGTTGATCGTTCGGTTCATCGAGGGCGGAGTGACCCGTTCGAATGCGGCGAGGGTGCCGGGGGTGCTCGGCCCGTTGTGCAGCAGGTAGCCGAGGATGGCCGACTGCGAATCGCTCAGTTCGTCGTCGGCCTTCTCGGCCCGGAGGCGCCGCGCGATGCGCAGGAGGGCGGGCCGGAGACGCGCCGAGAGGTCGTCGGCAACGGAGGCTGGGTCGAGGCCAGTGTCGGACGCGGGGTCGAGGGCGGCGGCGTCGAGGATGGTTGCTGTCACCTCATTAGCTTAGCTCATTAGGCGCGCTAAAGACCGCCGGATCCGAAACCGAAGGCGAGAACGCGTGCGCCGGTCGGCGAGGTGTGTTCGCTCTCGGGAGCCATGCCGAGCTTCCGCGCGACAGCGATCGAGACGGCGTTGCCGGCGTCGATCATCGCGACGGGGTCGTGGATGCCGCGGGCACCCGCCCGCGTGAGGCAGAGCCGTGCCGCGGCGGTGGCGAGGCCCCGGCCCTGGTGGGCGGCGCCGAGGCGCCAGCCGACCTCCGTGCGGCCCGTGGGGCCCCAGGGCTGCGTCCACGGTTGGAGGCCGGCGAACCCCGCGACGGCGGTGGTGCCGCCCGCGACATCCAGAACCAGCGAGAAGAGGCAGAGCCCGGTGTCGGCGGCCAGCGCCTGTTGGCGCGCGACGAACGCCCGGTACCACTCCAGCGGCTGCACCCTCCCGTCGCCGATGAAGCGCATCACCTCGGCGTCGGCGAAGAGCTCGAACCACGCCTCAGCATCGGCGGCGGTCGGCACCCGCAGTTCGAAGGCGGGAGGCTTCGGCGAGGAGGCCCCGGCCCGCTCAACGCTCACGGTCGGGCAGGGCCGGCTGGCGGCATCCAGAGCCGAGACCTGCGCGCTGCGCGGGCCACGCGCCCTCCGCTAGACCGTGACGACCTGCGGGGAGCCGAGCTCGCCCGCGGGCATCTCGGCCGCGAGGCGGTTCGCCTCCTGGATGAGCGTGGCGACGATCTCGGACTCGGGAACGGTCTTGATGACCTCGCCGCGCACGAAGATCTGGCCCTTGCCGTTGCCAGAGGCGACCCCGAGGTCGGCCTCACGGGCCTCGCCCGGGCCGTTCACGACACAGCCCATGACCGCGACGCGGAGCGGAACCGTCATGCCCTCGAGCCCGTCGGTCACGTCGTTCGCGAGCTTGTACACGTCGACCTGGGCGCGACCGCACGACGGGCACGAGACGATCTCGAGCTTGCGTTCGCGGAGGTTCAGCGACTGCAGGATCTGCAGGCCGACCTTGACCTCCTGCGCGGGCGGGGCCGAGAGCGAGACGCGGATCGTGTCGCCGATCCCCTCGCCGAGCAGGATGCCGAACGCCGTCGCCGACTTGATGGTGCCCTGGAACTCCGGCCCGGCCTCGGTGACCCCGAGGTGCAGGGGCCAGTCGCCGCGCTCGGCGAGCAGCCGGTAGGCCTTCACCATGACGACCGGGTCGTTGTGCTTGACCGAGATCTTGAAGTTGTGGAAGTCGTGCTCCTCGAAGAGGCTGGCCTCCCAGACGGCGCTCTCGACGAGCGCCTCGGGAGTGGCCTTGCCGTACTTCTGCATGATGCTCGGCTCGAGTGAGCCGGCATTGACGCCGATGCGGATGCTCACGTCGGCGGCCTTCGCCGCTGCCGCGATCTTGCCGACCTGGTCGTCGAACTTGCGGATGTTGCCGGGGTTCACGCGAACCGCGGCACAGCCCGCATCGATCGCAGCGAACACGTAGTTCGGCTGGAAGTGGATGTCGGCGATCACCGGGATCTGGCTCTTCTTGGCGATGATCGGCAGCGCCTCGGCGTCGTCGCGGCTCGGCACGGCGACGCGCACGATGTCGCACCCGCTCGCAGTGAGTTCGGCGATCTGCTGGAGGGTCGCGTTGATGTTCGTCGTCGGGGTGGTGCACATCGACTGCACACTCACGGGGGCGTCGCCACCGACCAGAACCTTGCCGACCTTGATCTGACGGGACTTGCGACGGGGGGCCAGAGTCTCGACGACTTTGGGCATACCCAAGTTGATTGCTGCCACGCGTTCAGCTTACCCCTGCGCGTTCGGGGCGCGGCCCGCCCGCCCCGAACGGTCGGCTGCCGTTCAGGCGGCGGCTGGGTGCGGGGCTCGGCGGCGCGGCGGCTCCGCCCGGCTAGCTTCGGCGAGACGGCCACCTGCGGCCGAGACCGACCGTTCTGCGTGGCGGTCTCGCCCGCAACGGTCGGTCTCGCGTGCCTGCGGCAGAGACGGGCTCCGGATGCTCAGGCCTTCGTGGGAGGAACCGGGCCGCTGGGCGGCGGCGCCTGGCGGTTCGACTGCAGCACCTCGAGGCGGGCGCGGTACTCCTGCTCGTCGATGTCTCCGCGGGCGAAACGCTTGGCGAGCGTTCTCTCGGCGTCGGCCGTCGGGATCGGGAACGCGGCGGCGCCCGGAGCGGCCCAGCCCGGCCCGGTTCCTCCCACGAAGGCCTGAGCATCCGGAGCCCGTC
>NZ_PSTT01000121.1 GCF_002931235.1 Subtercola sp. Z020
GTGTGGGGGTGAGTGTGGGGGTGGGGGTGAGTCCCGCGGCCTCCGGCGAGCCCCACGCCTCCGTGCGCTGGGTGTCGTCGACTGCGGGAAGGGAGCCGACCGCGGCGTCGAAGGAGTGTGCGCCCTGGGTCACGACGGTGCGCAGCCGGCCGGAGGAGTGAGTTCCAGCATCCACCTGTACCTCGACAGTGTCGCCCGGCACGACCACCGACGATCCTGCGGGGGTGCCCGTGAGGATGACGTCGCCGGTCTCGAGCGTGAAATGCTGCGACAGGTCGGCGACGATCTGCGCGAGCGAGAAGATGAGACCTGCCGTCGTGTCGTCTTGAACGACCTCGCCGTTCACCCAGGTGCGAAGACGCAGACCGGCGGGGTCGACCTCGTGGGCATCGATCAGCGAGGGGCCGAGGGGGGTGTATCCGTCGCCGCCTTTGGAGCGGACGTTCGAGCCCTTGTCGTTGGCTCGAAGGTCGTAGAGGCCGAAGTCGTTTGCGGCGGTGACGAATGCTACGTGTGACCATGCGGCCTCCGCAGTCACCCACCGCGCTGGGGCGCCGATGACGAGTGCGATCTCACCCTCGAAAGCGAGCAGCTCGGTGCCGGCAGGGCGGACGATCTCGTCACCCGAGGGGGCGAGGGAGCTCGACGGTTTGAAGAAGTAGGAGGGGGCGCCCGGGCGGCGGCCGCGCTGGTCAGCGCGCGAGGCGTAGGCGAGGTGAACGGCCACGATCTTGCCGGGCCTCGCGCCGAGAACGGCAAACCGGGGGTCGGTGTCGGTCATCAAAGCTCCCTTGCGTCGTGCTCGAAATCGTATACGATAACGAACACCCCAGCAACCAGGCCTCGTCATCGACGACGAACTCAGGGGTACGACGACGACGTCCAGAAGGAGACTTCATGTCCAGCTCGCATCCTCAGGGCTTCACGCCCACCGGCACCATCTCCACCTCCACAGACCGCCGCCGCGTGGTCCTTGCCACGATTGTCGGGACCACCGTCGAGTGGTACGACTTCTTTCTGTACGCCTCGGCCGCCGGTCTCGTCTTCGGTCAGCTGTTCTTCGCTCCCGCGGGCCCCGGTGTCGCGCAGATCCTTTCGTTTCTCACCGTGGGTCTGAGCTTCCTGTTCCGCCCGCTCGGCGCCTTCATCGCCGGGCACCTCGGCGACAAATACGGCCGCCGTTTCGTGCTCATGATCACGCTCATCCTCATGGGCGCGTCGACCACTCTCATCGGCGTACTGCCCACGTATGACGCCATCGGCGTCGCAGCTCCCTCGCTGCTGATCCTGCTTCGTGTGTTGCAGGGTATCTCGGCCGGTGGGGAGTGGGGCGGTGCGGTGCTCATGGCCGTCGAGCATGCCCCCAAGGCCAAACGAAGCCTGTTCGGCGCCGCGCCGCAGCTCGGCGTGCCCCTTGGTCTGCTGCTCGCGAGCGGCATGCTGGCGCTCATGGCACTCATCGCCCCCGGCGACGCCTTCCTCGTTTGGGGCTGGCGTGTGCCGTTCCTGCTGTCGTTCGTGCTCGTTCTCGTGGGCTACTACGTGCGCCGGAAGGTCGAGGAGAGCCCGGTCTTCGTCGAACTGGCCGGGCGCAAGGAGCAGACCCGGATGCCGATCGTGCAACTCTTCCGCAAGCACGCGCTGCTCGTGATCATTGCCGCATTCGTCTTCGCCGGCAACAACGCTGTCGGCTACATGACCACTGGTGGTTACATCCAGCGCTACGCGACCAATCCTGCCGGGCCCCTCGGCCTCGCTACTGCCGACGTGCTCGGTGCAGTATCGCTCTCGGCTGTGTCGTGGTTGGTGTTCACGTGGCTCGGCGGGTGGCTCGGCGACAAGATCGGGCGCCGCAACACCTATGTCATCGGGTGGATCGCGATGCTGGTCGCAATCGTGGCGCTCTTCCCGCTCGTGAATACCGGGAGTGTTGGAATGCTGGCCCTCGGCCTGGTGCTGTTGACGGTCGGCCTCGGGCTGACGTATGGCCCGCAGGCCGCGCTGTACGCTGAGCTGTTTCCGGCATCCATCCGCTTCTCGGGGGTTTCGATCTCGTACGCGATCGGCGCCATCTGCGGCGGCGCATTCGCGCCCACCATCGCGACGGCGCTTGTGGACGCTACGGGGACGACAGTGTCGGTCACGGTGTACCTGGCGATCATGGCCGTGCTCGGACTCGTGGCGACATTGCTGCTGCGCGATCGCAGCGGTATTCCCCTCGGCCCTGACTACGAGGCTGAGCAGGCGGTCAGCCCGATCCGGGCGCTGTCGCGGGCATGACGCGCCACGCTTGATGGCCCCGCGGCATTCGGTGCAGCGGGGCCATCGGGGCGGCCTTGCTCAGAAGGACGCCTCGAGACGCTCCGAGGTCTCAGATCGCGCGGCCCGGCGTGAGGATGCCGCGGGGGTCGAGTGCGACCTTGATCGCGCGTTGCACGTCGAGGGCCGCGGCATCCTGCTGCCAGGGGAGTTCGTGACGCTTGACAGAGCCGATGCCGTGCTCGCCCGAGATCGTGCCGCCGAGTGAAAGCGCCAAGCGGGTGATGTCGTCGATGACGAGCTCGGCGGCGGCGTACTCCTCAGGGCTTTCGCCCGCCTCGACGGTGGGGTGCAGGTTGCCGTCGCCGGCATGGGCGACGACCGCGATACGTCGGCTGTGGCGCTCGGCGATCTCTCCGATGCCGCGGAACACCGTTGCCAGCTCCGCCACGGGTACTCCGACGTCGCACGACACGCGCAGCCCCTGGGCGGTGAGCGCAGGGTTTGCGAGGCGCCGGGCCTCGAGCAGGCTGTCGGACGCGGAGATCTCGGTCTCGGTGGCGCCGTGCGCGCGGCAGATCTCGGTGATCGCGCCGGCGGTCTCGTGGGCGGTGAGTCCGACCGTCTGGCCCACCAGCATCGCGGCGCCGGGCGAGGGCAGCCCGCTGGGATGGAACGCCTCGATGATCTCCACGCTTCTCGCATCGATCAGTTCGAGCACCTCGGGGGTGGCGGGGCCCGACACAATCGCCGTGACCGCACGGCCGGCGTCTTCGATGTCGTCGAAGCTCGCGCGGAACGTACGGGGCTCGCCGGGCGGTACAGGTTTGAGACGCACGGTCGCGGCAGTGATCACGCCGAGCGTGCCCTCGGAGCCGGTGAAGAGGCTGGTGAGGTCGTAGCCGGTGGTGTTCTTGCGGGTGCGGGCGCCCGTGCGCATGACGCGCCCGTCGGCCAGTACCACCTCGAGGGCCGCCACGACATCGGTTGTGACGCCGTGCGCGACGCAGCGCAGACCACCCGCGTTCGTGGCGATGTTGCCGCCGATGGTCGACCATCTGGCGCTTGCCGGGTCGGGCGGGAAGAACAGGCCCTGGGCCAGGGCCGCGTCATCGAGGTCCGCCGTCACCACACCCGCCTCCACGTCGGCGAGACGGTTTTCGACATCGATCGAGACGATACGGTTCATCGCCTCGAGCGAGACAACCAGCCCGCCGGCGTATGCGACGGCCCCGCCGGAGAGGCCCGTGCCCGCTCCGCGCACCGAGACCGGGATGCCGCGGACGTTCGCCCAGGCGAGAGCGAAGGACACGTCTTCGGTCGAGGTGGCCCGGACGACGCCGATCGGCCGCCCTCCGGGTTTCGCGCGGGAGCTGTCGAGCGAGTAGGCGATGAGGCTCTCGGGGTCTTCGAGCAGGCGGCCGCCGAGGGCGGCGCGGAGCTCGTCGAAGCCGTCAGCGCTCACGAGTTGGCCTTGATGATCTCGCGCTGGTACGGCGCAATGACGTCGCCGCTGATGCGCAGGTCGAGCAGCAGGAACGGGCGCTCCGAGGGAGTGCGCCGCGTCCACTGCTCAAGGGCATCGAGATCGGCGATTTCACGCACGACGACACCTTCGGCGCCGAAGCCCCGCGCAACCGCCGCGAAGTCGACCTCAGGGATGAGCATCGGTTCGCGGGCGAGACCCTTGAGGCCGTAGAGGTTGACCTCGGCGCCGTAGGCGGCATCGTTCCAGACCACCGCGATGCCGTGGCCGCGCGCCGAGCGCACGGCGCTTTCGAGATCGGCGATCGCCATCAGTCCGCCGCCGTCGCCCGTGGTGAGCACAACGGTCGACTCCGGGCGGGCGGCGATGGCACCCGCCACCGAGGGGAAGCCCAGGCCGATCGACTGATAGGCGGTGCCGATCATCATGATGCGTTCGGGGGACTCGACGGGCCAGTACATGTTGGACCAGCCGATGAAGTGGCCACCGTCGGAGACGACGACGCGGTCCTCCGGCAGCAGTGTGGCGAGGCGCGCGGCGGCCGAGCGTGGATCGAGACGGCCGTCGGGGGCCTGACCCGCTCCCTCCTCCTGCGCGCGCAGAGGCGCTACGTCCACCTGATCCCGCCACCCGGAGGAAACCGCTCCGCGAGAGCGCAGGCGCTCGAGGAGCGCCTCGGCCGCCACCGCAGCATCCGCCCGAAGGAACCCGCCCACCTGCGCGTGTGTCGCGGTGGCGGCGACGTCGATTTGGAAGACTGTCGTGTTCGGGGCGAGAAGCTCGCCGAAGCGCATCGTGAACTGGTTGAGGCCAGCGCCGAAGACAACGGCCACATCGGCTTCGCGAACGAGCTCCATGGCCCCCGCGGCGCCGAAGCCGCCTGTGACGCCGAGGTCGTAGGCGGGCTCGGGGAAGATCCCGCGCCCGAGGGCAGTGGATGCGGTGATCGCGCCGGTTGCCTCGGCCAGTCGCCCGAGTGCGGGGCCGGCCCCGCAGAGCCACGCGCCGCGGCCGGCGAGCAGGAACGGCCGTTCCGCTCCAGCGAGGGCCTCGGCGATGCGGTCGAGGGTCGCGTCGGCGGCGGCGCCGTGCGGCGCGAGCGGCGCGGGGAGGGTGACAGTGCCGGCATCCGTGATCGGCCCGGCCTCGCGCGCAACGACGTCGTACGGGATCGCGAGCACGACCGGTGTGCGGTAGGTCAGCGCGTGCTCGAGTGCGATGAGTACGGTGGCTGTGGCATCCCGATCGCCGACGGTGTAGGTTCGCACACCTACCGCCGAAGCGAGGGCGACCTGGTCTACGCCCCACGGGCGAGGGCCCGAGGTGGGCTCGTCGCCGACGACGAGGAGCAGCGGAATGCGGGCCTGCGCCGCCTCGGCCAGGGCTGTGAGGGTGTTGGTGAATCCGGCACCATAGGTCGCAGTGGCTGCAGCGATGCGGCCCGAAGCGCGATAGTGCGCGTCGGCGGCGACCACGCCGCCCGCCTCGTGCCGCATCGCGGTGAAGCTGACATCGGTTTCGCGGTGCAGCACGTCGAGAAAATGCGCGTTGCCGTTGCCCATCACGCCGAAGACGTGGTTGAGGTGGCGGCCGAGAGCGTGGGCGACATGCGCGGAGACGATGGGCATTGCGAAGCCTTTCGCGAAACAGGAACGGGAACGGGCCGTATGTGTCTCGCGCGGCGTGGCGCTACATGCTCCTTTTTCGAGCCGCGACGCTCGACCTCGAGCGTCTGACAGCACTGATCGTATACGATCAGTGCTGCTCCGCGCAATGTACGGGGCGGAGCAACGCGGCCTAGAGGGCCCTGCGGATAGCGGCTGCTGTGGCCTTGAGTCGCTCCGCGACTGTCGCGTCGTCGGCGTCGGTGCTCACGTGCACAGCGGCCACTGCCGCGGGCGTCCGGCCCTGCACGGCGAGGGGGACCGCCACGGCGTGCAGAGACGGAACGACCTCGTCGTGGCTCGTCGCCCAGCCGCGCTCGGCGGCGTCGGCGATCTCGGCGGCGAGTCGGGCATCGATGCCCTCCGGCCAGCGTCTCGGCGGCAGTTGCGCGAGGATCGCCCGTCCGGGCGCTCCTCGCGTCACTGAGTGCCGGGCGCCAGGCCGTTGAGCCACGGCCGTGGTGGCATGCCGGGGCTCGACGCTGGTGAGAGTGACGCAATCGTCGTGATCGAGCACAACGAGGAAGCACGTCATTCCGAGGTCGTTGGCCGCGGCGGTCAGCTCGGGCAGAGCCTCGGCTTGCAGGTCGGCAGCGACGCCGGCGGCCAGCGCGGCGAGGCCTGTTCCCAGGCGCACCGCGCCCGCAGCATCCCGTGAAACCAGTCCGTGTACCTCGAGGGTGCGCAGCAGGCGATAGGCCACGGAGCGATGAAGCTCGACGCGAGCGGCGAGGTCGTCGATCGAAAGGGGAGTGCGGGCGTCGGCAAGTTCTTCGAGGAGGCGGATGCCGCGGCTCAGGGTCTGCGACGCGGGTGTCGCGTCTTGCCGTGGAGTCATGGTTCGACTACTCTCTCGTTCGATAGCGGAACGCTGTGTTCGAATATAGAACACGGCGCGACGTGACGCAACGGTGACAGTGACGTCAGGAGAAACAATGCAGTTCCACCACCACGGCTACGTCTCGGGCGACCCGCGCATACAAGTTGCCGCGGGTGGCGGTATCGATCGCCCCGCCGACCTGCCCGACGAGGTAGACGTTCTGATCGTCGGCTCGGGACCGGCGGGCATGTTGCTCGCGGCTCAGCTGTCACAATTCTCGCAGTTCACCACTCGCCTCGTAGAGAAGCGCGGCGGGCGCCTTGCTCTCGGCCAGGCTGACGGCATCCAGCCCCGCAGTCTCGAGACCTTCCAGGCGTTCGGGTTTGCCGACCGCCTCACCGCCGAGGCGTACAACATCGGCTGGATGAACTTCTGGTCGCCTGACCCAGAGGACCCCACACGGATTGTCCGGAGCAGCCGCACCGAGGACTACGGCTACAAGATCAGTGAGTTCCCGCATCTGATCGTCAACCAGGCTCGCGTGCTCGACTACTTCGCGGAGGCCGCCGCCCACGGCCCTGCCCGCATCGTGCCCGACTACGGTGTGGAGTTTCTCGACCTCACGGTCGGTGAGGGTCTGGTCGAGGTGCGCGTGCGGACCGAGACGGGCGAGCGCACTGTTCGCGCGAAGTACGTCGTCGGCTGCGACGGTGCGCGTAGCGGGGTGCGCCAGGCGATCGGTCGCACGCTCGTCGGAGGGGACGCCCGCCACGCGTGGGGCGTCATGGACGTGCTTGTCGAAACAGACTTCCCCGATTGGCGTATCAAATGCGCAATCAACGCTGCCGCGGGCAACATCCTGCACATCCCGCGCGAGGGCGGGTATCTCAGTCGCATGTACATCGACCTCGGTGAGGTCGCCGAAGACGACGATCACCGCGTTCGTCAGACGTCGATCGACGAGGTGATTCGCAGGGCGAACGCGATCCTTCACCCGTACTCCGTCGACGTGAAAGAAGTGGCGTGGCACAGCGTGTACGAGGTGGGGCATCGGGTCACTGACCGGTTCGTCGATGACCTCGACGAACCGCGCGTCTTCCTCACAGGTGACGCCTGCCACACGCACAGCGCGAAGGCTGGTCAGGGTATGAACGTCTCGATGCAAGACGGCTTCAACCTCGGTTGGAAGCTCGCACACGTGCTCACCGGCCGTGCGCCCGCGGAGCTGTTGCGCACCTACGACGCGGAGCGTCGCCCTGTCGCCCAGCAGCTCATCGACTTCGACCGCGAGTGGTCGTCGCTCATGGCGCGCAAGCCCGGCGAGACCACCGACCCCGACGAGCTCGCGACCTACTACCTCGCCACCGCCGAGTTCCCCTCCGGCTTCGGTACGCACTACGCCCCGTCCAGCATCGTTGCACCTGAGGCAGCCCAGGAACTGGCATCCGGATTCCCCGTCGGAAAGCGCTTCCGAAGCGTCGAGGTCGTGCGGGTGTGCGACGGCAATGCTGTGCACCTCGGGCATCACGCCAAGGCCGACGGACGGTGGCGCATGTATGTCTTCGCTGATGCCGACGGCTCGGCGCTTCGTGAATGGGCGTCGAAGGCCCAGGGCATGGTCGAGCGGTTCACGCCCGAGGGCTCCGACCTCGATGCCGTCTTCGACGTGAAAGCCATCTTCCCCGGCCGCTGGGAGGACGTCGTCGATGTGCCGTCGCTGTTTCGCCCGCGCTCCGGGCCGCTCGGCTTGACCGACCTCGAGAAGGTGTTCGCCGCCGCGCCTTCGGCCTGGACGAGCGCCGACATTTTTGCGGAGCGCGGGATCGGTGCCGACGGCGCCCTGGTCCTCGTGCGCCCGGACCAGTACGTCGCGCACGTACTCCCGTTGACGGCCTCGGACGAGCTTGAGCAGTTCCTGGCCGGGGCACTCACCGTGCCCGCAGTTGCCGAAAAGAGGCGGAAGCCCGCCCTGATCCAGGAGGACCGATGACCGATCCGCGCGAGAGCGAGCTGCTCGCATCCGTGCCCACCGGGCTGCTCATCAACGGCGCGTGGCGTGAGGCAGTGGGAGGCAGGACCGTCGCAGTGAACGACCCAGCCACTGGCGACGTCATCCGCGAGATTGCCGACGCGAGCGTCGATGACGGCATCGCGGCGATGAATGCCGCGGCCGATGCGTTCCCATCGTGGGCGGCGACGCCGGCACGTGAGCGTGCCGAGATCCTCCGCCGGGCGTTCGACCTCCTACAGGAGCGCACAGAAGACGTTGCGCTGCTCATGACGCTCGAGATGGGCAAGCCCCTCGCCGAGGCGCGGGGCGAGGTCGCGTACGGCGGCGAGTTCCTCCGCTGGTTCAGCGAGATCACCGCTCACACCCAGGGCCGTTACGGCGCGAATCCCGAGGGCACCGGCCACATGATCGTCACCCATCACCCGGTCGGCCCTTGCTACCTCATCACTCCATGGAACTTTCCGCTGGCGATGGCGACCCGCAAGATCGCGCCTGCGCTTGCTGCGGGCTGCACGGTCGTGATCAAGCCCGCGACGCTCACCCCGCTCACGACGATGTTCTTCGCGCAGATACTGCAGGACGCCGGTCTCCCCGCCGGTGTCGTCAACGTCATCACGACAACAGACACCGGCCCGGTCTCGGAGCGCATCATCTCCGATCCGCGCCTACGAAAGCTTTCCTTCACGGGCTCCAACCCGGTCGGTGTGAAGCTGCTGCAGCAGGCCGCGCCCAGCGTGCTCCGCACCTCGATGGAGCTCGGCGGCAACGCTCCCTTCGTCGTTTTCGACGACGCCGATCTCGACAAGGCGGTCGAAGGGGCGATGCTCGCAAAATTCCGCAACATGGGCCAGGCGTGCACCGCGGCGAACCGATTCATTGTGCACCGCTCGATCGTCGGGGAATTCACGCGCCGGGTCACCGAGCGCGTGCGCAGTATGAAGGTGGGCCGTGGCACGGAGGAGGGCGTGCAGATCGGACCCCTCATCGACGACCGCGCGGTCGTCAAGGCCAGGACCTTGGTGGAGGATGCCGTAGAGCGCGGCGCTGTCGTCACCGCCGGCGGGGCCGGGATGGACGGCCCTGGCACCTTTTTTCAGCCGACCGTCATCGCCGACGTTCAGCCGGGGAGTGACATCCTGCGCGAAGAGATCTTCGGACCCGTGCTCGCGATCATCCCTTTCGACGACGAGGACGACGCCGTGCGGCTCGCCAATGACACCGAATACGGGCTCGTCTCCTACGTCTTCACCGAGTCGATCGTGCGCGGGCAACGCATGATCGACCGACTCGAGACTGGAATGATGGGCCTCAACGTCGGTGTCGTCTCCAATGCCGCGGCCCCGTTTGGTGGCTGGAAGCAGTCCGGTCTCGGCCGCGAGGGCGGCGACGAGGGCATCCACGAATATCTGCAGACGAAGTACACCTTGACGGCTAGCCCCCTTCCGGCCTGATCATTCCGCATCGACGGGCGCGGAGGCGGAGTCAGGCATCGACGCGGCCGCCCACACGGATGGCGGGGTCGTTCAGGGCGTCTTCGGGCACGTTCAGGTCTCTGCCGCCGGGCTCAGCGATGGTGAAGGTCGTGAGCACGGTGATGAGGCAGAGCAGGGAGAGATAGCCGGCGATCGGTATCCACGCACCGATACCGGCACCCGGCACGCCCGGGCCGCCCTCTGCGGTGATGGAGAGGGAGAGGATCAGTGCTCCGAGAAGCGGGGCGATTCCGCCGGCGAGTACAGCCGAGACTTCGCGAGCGGTGGCTACCCCGAGATAGCGCTGGCGCGAACCGAACAGCTCGCACATGAAGGCGCTCTGCGAACCGAACATGCCCCACGAACCGATCCCCAGCGCAAGGGTCACCGCCACGATGATCAACACGGTGTTGCCGGTGCTGAGCAGATACCAGAGCGGGAAGGCTGTCACGAGCTGGTAGATGGCGAACGCGCGATACACCTTGACCCGTCCGTATCGGTCGGTGAGGCGCCCGGCGATCGGCACGACGACAGCGCCGAGCGAGGCGGCGAAGACGAGGGAGAGGGCACCGATCGGTCCGGTGACACCGACGGCTGCGCTGGTGACGTACGCCACGGCGAGTGCCTGGAAGATGGACGACGATCCGTTCTCTGCCATACGGATGCCGATGCCACGCAGCACCGTGCCCCGAGAGACCGTGAGCAGGCTGCGGATGGGGGTCCGGTCGATCTCGTCGTGAGCCTGGAGCTTCTTGAACGTGGGCGATTCTTTGAGGCGGAGCCGGATGAAGATCGCTGCGACAAGGAGGAGCGCGCTGGCGAGAAAGGGGATGCGCCAGAGCCAGGTGTCGGTGATGGGAATGGTCTGGCTGACGTTGAAGAGGAGGAAGTAGACGAGCGCGGCTGCGACGGTACCGATCTGGATGCTCATGAACGGGAGGGACGCCCAGAATCCGCGTTCTGTGGCGGGCGCTGATTCGGTCATGATGATCGATGCGCCGGCCATCTCGGCACCCGCACCGAGGCCCTGCAGCATCCGTAGCGCCACCAGGAGTATCGGGGCGAGGATTCCCACTCCGCCCCACCAGTCGCCGGGATGGGAGTTGTAGGTCGGCAGGAGGCCGATGAGCGTGCTCGAACCGCCCATCAACAGGATCGTGACGACGAGGACGAACTTGCGTCCGACCTTGTCGCCGATGCGGCCGAAGACGATGCCGCCGAGCGGCCGCACCGCGAATCCCAGGAAGTAGGTTGCAAAGCTCAGGATGAGGCCGGTCGCCGGGTTCGCAGAAGGAAAGAACAGTGGGCCGAAGATGAGTGCCGAGGCCAGGCTGTAGAGGGCGAAGTCGTAGTACTCGAGCGCGCTGCCGATGCTGCTGCCGAGTGCGGCTCGACGGAGGTCTGCGCGCGTGATCCCGGGGATGGGGGTATCGAGGGTCGTAACGTCGTTGTCAGTGGACATGTTCTACCTATTCTCTGCTCAGGGTGTAATGGCGGGATGGACCGAGTGCGGTCATTCCCCGGTGAAGCGCGGCGCCGTCTTGTTCAGGAACGAGGTGACGCCCTCGGCGAAGTCGGCGGTCGCGGCTGTGTAACCGCTGGCGAGTGCTTCGAGAGTTGAGGAGGGTGCGCTTAGCGAGGCGGCGCGGACCAGCTGTTTAGAGACCTGCACGGCGAGGGGAGCGCCGCCCAGGAGGTCTGCCGTCAGCTGTTCGACGGCCTCATCGAGCGTGTTGCTGGGGTGGTGCTCTGAGATGAGCCCCCAGCTCAGCGCTGTGGGCGCATCGATCTGGCGGCGGGCGAGGATGAGCTGTTTCGCTCGGGACTCGCCGACGATGCGGGTGAGTCTCTCTGTGCCTCCCCAGCCGGGGATGGTGCCGAGTCCGGTCTCGGGCAGGCCGAAGCGCGCCGAATCCGCTGCCACACGGAAGTCGCAGCACAGGGCGAGTTCGAGGCCTCCGCCGATGGCGACTCCGTCGACGACGGCGATGGTGGGTTGACGGAGCTCTGCGAGCAGGGTGAAGACACGATGGCCCTCGGCGATCCACGTCTGCCACATCTGCTGCGGCGTGAACTCGGAGAACTGACGGATGTCCGCTCCGACCGAGAAGGCGCGGTCGCCGGCGGAACGGAGCACGACGGCTCGGGCATCTGACGTGCGGATCTCCGTCAGGGCCGATTCGAGCTGCTGCACCATCTCCATGGTCAGGGCGTTGAGCTTCGCGGGGCGGTCGATGAGAACCTCTGCGACCCCTCGTTCATCGATGGACACGGCGATGCGGCCGTTCGTCACGGTCTGTTCGGTCATGAGAGGGCTGATCCTTCCCGGGCGAAGCCCGACTCCTGTTGGAGGAGTTTCGTCATGACGCGAGAGTTCCGCTGATGCTCGGGCAGCTCGAGGCCGAGCGGGCCCGGGCGGAACAGCCGTGCATCCATCTGGCGCAGGTCGGGGGCAACCGCGAGGGGGAATTCACTGCGGTCGAGTACGTCGCGTTCGAGGTTGGCACCCGGGGCGACCTCGACGACGGTCAGACCGCTCGGGCGCAACTCGAGCACGGCACGTTCCGTGATGTAGGTGACCCGCTGCCCCGTTTCGAGAGCGCGGCGGCCGGAGAAAGTCACCTGCTGGACCTTGTTCACGAGCTTGGTGTGGGGTCCGTCGCGTCGGATGTCGAGACGGCCGTCGGTGATCGCTATGTCACGGCGACCGGCCGTCAACGAGCCGACGAAGACGATGTTCCGAGCGGCCGAGGTGATGTCGGCGAACCCGCCGACGCCGGCTGTGACGTGGCGCCGGCCGGGCAGGTAGTGCACGTTGACGCTGCCCTCCTGGTCGATCTCGAGGAACGAGAGGAGGGTGCGATCGAAGCCTGCGCCCTGCAGCAGGGTGAACTGGTCGCTGCTCGGCATGATGGCGTCTGGATTCTGGGCCACACCGAAGACGAAGTCCAGCAGCGGTATGCCGCCGACGGCACCCTGTTCGATGACCCAGCTCACCGCATCGGCATGCCCTTCCTCGAGGAGGATGTGCGGTACGAGTGCTGAGACACCGAAGCCCAGGTTCACGATCTCACCGTCACGGAGTTCCAGTGCTGCCCGCCGGGCCATGATCTTCTCCAGCGAGAAGGCCGGAGCTTCGAGCGCCGAGAGTGGTCGCCGCAACTGGCCCGAGATGGCGGGGTCGTAGAAGGTGTTCGTCGTCTGCATCTGATCGGGAACGACGACGATCGCGTCGACGAGTATGCCCGGAACCCGTACGCTCTGCGGCGGGATCGAGCCGGCGCTGGCGAGACGCTTGACCTGCGCGATCACCAGGCCGCCGTTGTTGTGCGCTGCGTAGGCGAGATCGAGGGCGCCCAGTGGCGAGGCCTCTTCTTCGAAGGAGAGATTGCCACCCTCGTCGGCGGTGGTGGCCCTGATGATCGCGACGTCTGGTCGGAGAGCTTCGAAGAACAGCCATTCCTCACCGCGACGTTCGGTCACCTCGATGAGATCGTGCGGAGTCGTGTCATTCATCCGCGCGCCCTGGCGCCGCGGGTCGACGAAGGTGTCGAGGCCCACTGTGGTCAGGACACCCGGCTGTCGGGCCGCACCTGCGCGATGCATCTGGTAGATGACGCCCGAGGGGAGGTTGAAGGCCTCGACGCGGTTCTCTTCGACCATCGCCCAGATCTTCGGGGGTGTGATGGAGGAGGGTCCTGAGGGGAGCGAGCCGGCGATGATGCGTCTGAGTAACCCGGGCTCCGCCAAGTGATCCACGCCGGTGATGCCCGAGGTGTCGCCGGCTGCGATGGGATGAACGGAGGTGATGTTCCTGGGGGAGCCCGTTTCGGCGAACCGCAGGCCGATGCCGGCCAGGGTCGCATCGGGACAGCCGAGCCCCGAGGAGGAACTCACGGAGACCGTGTCTTCGTCGCTCACGAGGTCAGCTGCCTCGCGAGGGGTGAGTATGGGCTTCTTCGTCATTGAGGTGCTCTCGATCCGGCTGATCCATTGCGGAACCGATCTTTCGTCGATCCGATGATGGATGAATCTACGCTTTACTGGATCGATCCACAAGCCGTGCAAGAGATATTTGGGCGCTTTCGATAATTATTGCCCGTGATGTGGTAGATCGATCCAGTGAGGTCGGTCGGCACAGCAGGTGCTATCCGTGGCGCGGTCGCCAGGAGACTGTCGAGGCCCGAATCCTCAGCTGTGGCTCGATCAGCGTGTGCGAGTACGACTCGGGAACACCTTCGGCGATGCGTCGGAGGAGAAGTTCGCCGCACGCCAGACCGATGGCGCTCGGGAAGGTCGCGACAGTTGTCAGTGGCGGAACCTGGTGCTCCGAACCCGGGATGTCGTCGAACGCGGCGACGGCGATGTCCGTACCGGGCCGGAGGCCTCGCGCGTGGAGTTCGGCGTATACTCCGACGGCGATCACGTCGCTGTAGGCGACGATCACGTCGGGAAGGGTGCCGCCGTCGAGGAGCCTGGCCGTGGCGCGGGCCCCGTCGGAAGCGTTCGTGTGACTGGTGATCCGCTGCTCGGGCACGACTTCGATTCCTGCGCCGGATACCGAACGCGTGAATCCGTCGATCCGTTCCAGGCCGGCCGAGGTGGAAGCCGGCCCGCCGAGGATCGAGACAGAGCGCGCCCCCAGAGACGAGATGTGGGCGCCGAGCAGTTCCCCGGCGCGGATGTTGTCGGCTCCGACGTAGTCGTGCTCGAGGCCGAAGTGCCTGGCCAGGAGCACGAAGGGTACCTGCGATCCCCGAAGCAGCAGGTCCATCTTCGCGGGCTCCGTCTCGGCCGCGGGGAGAAGGACCAACCCGTCGACACCTCGCTCGAAAAGCCTCTCGATCTGGGTCTCCTGCCGGCGGAGGTCGTCTCGGCTGTAGCAGAGCAGCAGGGTGTACCCGGCCTCGTAGGCTGCGCCCTCGAGCGACATGGCCAACTCGGCGAAGTACTCGTTCCTGATCTCTGTCACGACGAGCCCGAGAGCCATCGACTTCTGGCTGCGAAGGGTGGCTGCCTGTCGGTTGTAGACATAGCCCAACTCGAGCATCGAGGCCCTGACCCGCTTCTTGGTGACCTCGGGGATGCTCGGATCGTCGTTGAGCACGAGCGACGCAGTGGAGCGGCTCACGCCCGCGTGCTCGCTGACGTCTTTGAGAGTGATGCGACCCATGGTGCTACCTTCCCGGTGTGGAGGTGGAGTCCCGGATCACGAGATCTGCCGTCACGATGACCGGCTCGGGCGTCTCGGGCGAATGAAGGCGTGCCTGCAGGAGCTTCCATGCTCCCGACCCGACCACCGAGGTGGGACTTCGAACGGTCGTGAGTGCGGGCCGGACGTGTCGCGTCAGCGGGATGTCGTCGAAGCCCGTGACAGAGATGTCGTCAGGGACTCGAACGCCCAGGTCGCCCAGCCTGGTCATGACGCTGACGGCCGAGAGGTCGTTGAAGCAGACGATGGCTGATGCCCCCGTCGCGAGCAGATCCTCCACCGCGTCGGCCGCCGTCTCCAGCGATCCGTCACCTTCGATGCGCGTTGCTGCGAGACCGAGTCGACGGGCTGTCTCGACGGCCCGCCAGCGCTCCCTGTCCTGCCAGGAGAGGGACGGTCCACTGAGATACGCGACCTCGGTGTGCCCGAGCTCGAGAAGGTGGCCGCAGAGATCGAGAGTCGGCGTGAAGTTGTCCACGGCGATGGCCGGCAAGCCGACCCCGGATTCGAGCCGGTTCACCAGAACGATGGGCTCACCTTTGTCGCCCAGCCTGCGGAGGCCGGCGTTGGAGATGCGGGATGACAGCAGGATGAGCCCGTCGACCTGGGGGCGCAGGTCGGCGACGGCTTGTTCTTCGCGATGGGGGTCGCCCCCGGTGTCGGCCAGAAGAAGCCGGAAGCCGGCAGCGCTGGCACCGATTCCGACCTGCTCGACGACGTCGTAGAAGTACGGGTTCGTCATCGACGGCATGAGGATTCCGACATTTCCCAGATGACCGAGGGAAAGGCTCCTCGCCGCCACGTTGGGCGTGTATCCCAGCTCGGCGACCACCGCAGTGACCCTGGCGGAGAGGGATGCGCTCACGGTACCGCTTCTGGTCAGGACTCGAGACACGGTCGCTGTGGACACACCGGCCGCGTGCGCCACCTCGTTTATCGTCACGGGCGACGCTGGTTTTCGGCGGGGGCTACGGGCCTCTGCCACCGGTGCGTCCTCTCGTCAAATGTTCCCGAAGCCATCCAGGGCTGCCTGCAGTGCCTCTTCGGGTTGCCGCGCCCACCAGAGATCGCTGAGCACTTCGACTTCGATCAGTCCCGAGTATCCCGCGGCCTCGGCGTGGTCGACGAACGCTCTCAGGTCGATCACGCCTTCTCCGGGCATCCCTCGGCTGGACAGTTGGCCGTGGATCGGGGTGACCCAGTCGCAGACCTGCACTGAGTATATTCGGGCTCCGGCCCTGGCCACCTCTGCCGGATACGTGACATCCCAGAACACGTGATAGGCGTCGAGTGCTATGCCGACGACGTCGACTCCGAGCTCTTCCACGAGGTCGTTCGCTTCACTGAGACTGCTGATGGCGGAGCGGTCCGCAATCATCATGGGGTGCATGGGTTCCACGGCGAGTCTCACACCGGCGGCGGTGGCGTAGGGCGCGAGTTCGGCGAGACCGTCCCGGATCTGTCGTCTGGCGCGTTCCAGGCTCCCGCCGCGCGGGGCGCCGCACACCATCACGAGGCAGTCCGCGTCGAGCGCGTGGGCCTCGTCGATGGCGCGGCGGTTGTCGTCTCTGAGTGCTCCCACTTCGGTCGGATCGGCGTGCGTGAACATGCCGCCGCGGCAGATGCTCGACACCCGCAGTCCTGACTCCCTCATGGTGCGGGCGGCTCTGGCTGCTCCACGGTCGGCGTAGACGTTCCGCCAGAGGGCGACACCGGGTATCCCTGCAGCTGTTGCACGTCGTATGAGTTCGTCGAAACCCGTGGATCGAAGAGTGATCGAATTGAGGCTGAAGCGGTTCACCTCCACCTAGACCACCCCGTGCATCTCGAAGAAGCGCGTGGCGCGGAACGCCGTCACCTCGGGGTCGGGGAACAGGCCGATCCTGTCGGCCTCGCGCACGATATCGGCGAGGTGCAGGAGCGTTCGGCCGCTCTCCAATCCGCCCAGCATGCGGAAATGATTCTGGAAGCCCGAGAGGTAGGCGATCCAGGCGATCCCGACCTTGTAGAAGGGCGTCGGGTTCGCGAAGACGAGCCGGCTGAGCGCCTGCGTCGGCTCCAGGATGCTCCGGAATCCGTCGACATCGCCCACGTCGAGGCGGGCGAGAGCGGCAGAGGCGAACGGAGCGAGGGCGGCGAACGCTCCGAGAAGTGCGTGACTGTGTCGGGCCCCGTCGCCGGCGATCATATCGACGTAGTTGTAGTCGTCTCCGGTGAACAGCAGCACTCCCTCGGGGAGTCGACGCCGCAGCTCGAGCTCGTATGCGGGGTCCAGTAGCGAGATCTTTATTCCGGCGACCTTGGAGGTGTTCGCCTCGATGAGGTCGACCACGGTCTGCAGGGCGGCGGCTGGTGTGGGCTGGCCCCAGTACCCGGCGAGAGTGGGGTCGAACACCTCTCCCAGCCAGTGCAGGATGATCGTGCCGCCACTCGCATCGAGCACCCTCTGATAGACCGAGAGATAGTCCTCGGTGGTCCGCGCAGCCTGAACGAGCTGTCGGCTGGCCATCACGACGGCGGTCCCGCCCCGGGACTCGACGAATTCCAGTTGCGACAGATAGGCGTCGCCGATCTGCATCAGCGAAGCCGTCTGCGTCTGAATCGCATCCGTTGCGATGCCGACGACGACTCCGGCGCCGCCACGAGGGTCGGCTTCCATGGTGCGACGGGCCAGTTCGAGCGCGTCGTCTGCGGCCAGGCCCATTCCCCGCTGGGCCGTGTCCATCGACTCGGCGACGCCGAGGCCCGTGTCCCAGATGCGGTGTCGCAGTTCCAGTGTGGTGTCCCAGTCGATGTGATCGTGTCGAACGGATTGCGCGGCCCTGAGCGGATCGGCGACCACGTGACTGGCAGCGAAAGCAGCACGGCTGCGAACGGGTCTGCCGGGAACGTCGAGGTGCTCAGGCGCCCGGAGCACCAGGGATTCCCCGCGGCCTTCAGTGGTGGGCAGGGTGATCTTGCAAGTCATAAGTAAGGCCTTACATTTGTCGGTTGTGCTTCCTCTAAAGGCAGGCTAATGTCACTGACAGCCGATTGTAAAGGCTTACATAAAGCACTCCTCACGGGGACTGCAGAGGAGGCATCTATGGGTGAAACCCCTTCGGAAGACGAGTTCGCCGGCCGCACCGTCGTCGTCACCGGCGCGGCCGGAGGCATCGGCAGAGAGATAGCCGCGGCGTTCGATCGTCTCGGAGCAGATCTGGTCCTCGTCGATGTGCAGGTCGTTCCGAGTGCACTTCGGCACGTTGTCGCGACCGTCGAAGGAGACCTGCGACAACCGGAGACGGTCGCTGAGGTGGTTCAGGCGGCACTGTCTGAGACGGGCCACCTCGATGTGCTGGTGAACGCTGCCGGTGTGCAGCTCCGCAAGCCCGCCGTCGACCTTGTCGACGACGAATGGCGGCGACTGGTCGACATCAACCTTTCCTCCCTCTTCGCGCTCTGCCGCGCCGCGGCCCCCCATCTCGTCGCCAGCGGTGGATCGATCGTGAACATCTCATCGAGTGCTGCCACCCATGTGCAACCCGACATCGCTCCGTACGGGGCGACGAAGGCGGCCGTCTCGCAGTTGACGAAAGGGCTGGCCGCCGAGCTCGGGCCACTGGGCGTCAGGGCGAACGGTGTTGCGCCGGGATACATCACCACGCCCATGACGGCGTCCAATCTGGCGCGCGCAGACGTGCAGGAGCGGATCTTCGGGCGGCTGCCGCTGCAGCGCCTCGGGACTGCCGCCGAGGTCGCAGACACGGTCACCTTCCTGGCATCTGATCGGGCCCGATACATCACGGGCGCGATCATCCCTGTCGATGGCGGCTACAGCGTCACCTGATCAACCGGCCCCACTGAAACGAGTTGCCGAACCATGAAAGTCGTCATCGCACCGGACTCCTTCAAGGGGTCCCTCGCCGCTCCGAGAATCGCTCACATCATCGCCGAGGAATGGCGGAGGACTCGCCCTGCTGATCAGACCGTCATCGTCCCCATGGCCGACGGGGGTGAAGGCACCCTCGAGGCGTGCGCGACGGCGATGCCGGAGGCTGTTCGCCACCACCTCACCGTGATCGGCCCGGACGACCGACCGGTCGAGAGTTCGTGGTTGCAGCTCGCCGATCCGGGCGATGGCAGCGGTGCGACCGGGATCATCGAGTTTGCGGAGTCGAGCGGGATCACGCTGCTCGAGCAGCCTCTCCCCTTCTCAGCCCACAGCTACGGCTTCGGCCAGGTCATTCGGGCAGCAGTGACCGCGGGCTGCCGTCATCTCGTGCTCGGTCTCGGGGGGAGCGGTTCCTCCGACGGCGGGCACGGTGCACTGACCGCCCTCGGCGCCCGATTCGAGGATCGTCGGGGTCTGCCGGTCGGTCTGGGCAATTCGGCTCTTCGATCCATTGAGCGCGTCGACGTGAGCGCCATGCACCGCCCTCCTCGAGGTGGCCGGGTGACCGTTCTCTCGGACGTGACCAATCCGCTGCTGGGAGCCGCCGGTGCCGTGCGAACCTTCGGCGAGCAGAAGGGGATCACCGCCGCCACGGCCGCCGCTGCAGAGTCCAACCTGAAGCACTATGCGCGGCAGGTGCAAGCCGCGTTGACGGCCGACCCGGATCGACCGGGTGCTGGGGCGGCCGGCGGAGTGGGCTTCGGATTGGTCGCCTGGGGCGCCACCATCACCTCGGGTGCGCGCGCGGTCGGTGAACTCCTCGACCTACCGGCCCAGATCGAGCGAGCCGACATCGTCATCACCGGCGAAGGCCGCTACGACAGCCAGTCGGAGCGCGGAAAGGTGGCTGACCACGTTCGGCGGTTGGCCGACCGGTTCGACAAGCCTGCGCTTCTCATCGCGGGCCAGATCACGGTCGAGTCCACACCGTTCGCCCTTCGTCGGTCGCTCGCCGACCTGGCCGGGAGCCCCGAGGCGGCACTCCGCTCGCCAGAGCGATGGTTGCGTCAGGCCGTCTCCGAACTCGCTCAGGCCAGCGCCTCGCTGCCCGGCTGAGCCCCGGATGCCCCGGGCGCCCCTGCTTGCCACTGCCAGTTCGTGCGGTCGTAGAGGTGCCCGAACCCCGCCCGCACGAGGTTGCGGTACGAGGTGTCGTCGGGCGCCGCGCCCGTCTCCGCAGAGACGAGCCGGCAGCCGGCCTCAGCGGCCGCCCTGACGCGTGCCACCAGCAGCGCGTACTGCACACCGCGGCGCCGGTGGGAGGGGAGCGTGCCGCCGGTGTTGAGGGAGGCGGCGTCGCCGACCAGGTGGAGGGCCCCGGCGCCGACGAGCAGGTCGCCGTCGAAGGCGCCGAAGACACGCGCGTCGGGGTCGGCGATCGTCCCGCGCAACATCGGGGTCAGGTCGGGCTCCAGCATGCCGAACGCTTCGCGTACCACCCGCTGCCACGCGGGGGCATCCTCATCGGTCAGCGCCCGCACCGCGAGCCCGGTCGGCCGGTCGTCGATGGGGCCGGTCAGGCGCGCAAATTTGGCCCACTTCGAGGCGGGAACCAACCCGAACCGGCGACGGATGGCCGCCCAGTCCGGCGGCTCGGCCGCGGGTGCCAGTGCGATGATCCCGGCATCCTTTCCTGACGAGCGGAAGAAGTCTACGATCTCGCGAACGGTCGCGGCGTCGACGGTGTCGCCCGGCCCGAATCCCAGAGCCTTCGTCCAGTACCCGGAGGGGTCTTTCCGCATGGCGGTGACGACGCCGCCGCCGATGCGGGCCGTGCGGATGCCCAGCTCTTCGCGAACGCTCTCGGGAGCTCCGAGGAGGAAACGGCGGAAGTACTCGGCCTCGGCCTTCTCGGCGAGGGTGGCCTGGTGTGCGTCGTGCGAGGGAGTCATGGAGTCCTGGGGTGTGTGGGCGGATCGATCTGCCGAATCTGTCACCGAACAGCACCGGCGACGTCAGGGTTTTCCCTCAAATCCCGATCATCGCTCTCGATTTCGCCGCGTATCCCGAGCTTCGGGATCTCTTCACCGGTCATGATGAGTGTGCTTTCGCCACACACTCGAGTTGGGAAGGGTCGGAACGAGGATGCCCTCTGTGCTTCTCTGCAGCATGCCGGCCGACGGCATCCGCGACGCGCTGGCCCGCGAGACCGTCGACGCGGTGCTCCACGAGCCCACCTTCGTCGGGATCGCGGGGTTGCAGTCCCTGGCGCCCGCGCTGAGACCCCTGACGGTGATGTGCGGCATCCTGCCCCTCGGCATCTCCAGCCGGGACACGGCCCCGTTCGGGCTCGGCCTGCCCCCACGGTCGGGGATCACGGGTCGGATGCGCAACGGCCTGTTGCGGTGGGTCGCGAGAGCGATCATCCTGAGGCCGGTGCACCGGCAGGCCGACGAGGTGCTGCGGCAACTCGGCGCCCCACCGCTCGGCGGTCGCTTCTTCCTGGACCTGTTGGCTTCCGACGACCTGCTGGCACAGTTCACCGTGCCCGATTTCGAGTACCACCGAAGCGACGCGCCGGCGAACCTGGAGTTCTTCGGTCCTCTGCTCCCTCGCTCGTCGGCTGCGACGACACTTCCCCCGTGGTGGCCCCAGCTCGGCGACTCGAGGCCTGTCATCCACGTGAGCCAGGGCACCGTCGCCAACCAGGACTTCGGCGAACTCATCCGGCCCACTCTTCGTGCCCTGGCGGCGGAGGACGTGACCATCGTCGTGACAACCGGAGGCAGGCCGCTCGGCGATCTCCCTGAACTGCCCGCCAATGCGTTTGCAGCGGAATTCATCCCGTACGACACTCTGATGCCGAAGACCGACGTCTTCGTCACGAACGGCGGTTACGGCGGCCTGCACTCTGCGATGAGGTACGGGGTGCCCGTCGTCGTGGCCGGCGACACCGAAGACAAAGTCGAAACGTCTGCGCGGGTGGCGTGGGCGGGGGTCGGTGTCAACCTGAAGACACGCGGACCCAGCCCGCGCTCGGTGAATCACGCGGTGCACAGGGTTTTGAACGATCCCGGCTTCGCGAGGCGAAGCGCGCTCATCGGCGAGTCCATCCAGGCCGCACCCGGCGTGGCGGGGTTCGCCGCTTCGCTCGAACGCCTGATCGAGGCGCGAGGCGCGCGGCCCTGAGATGCCCTGCGACCCACGGCCGCACGATCAGGCGATCAGAGATCAGGCGATCAGACGATCAGGCCGCCTGACACCGGCACCGTCGCCCCCGTCATGTAGGTCGACTGCGAGACCCAGTAGACGACGTCGGCGATCTCCACCGGCTCACCGACGCGGCGCATGGGCGTGCCCTGCTCCATCGCCGCCCGCGCCTCGGCTCCCGCCGCGAGGAACATGTCTGTGCGGGTCGGACCGGGTGCGACGATGTTGATGCGGAACTTCGACGCGAACTCCTGCGCGACCGTTCGCACGAAGCCTTCGAGGCCCGCCTTCGAGGCCGTGTAGTTCGCCTGGCCCACGTGGCCCAGCCGGGCTCCGACAGACGACACCAGAACGATGGACCCGCCCCTGACGATCTTCGATGCTGCCGCACGAACGACGCGCATCGGCCCGACCAGATTGGTCGCGATCACCTCGTCGATGTCGCTGTCGGACATGCGCACGAGCGGGGAATCCCGCGTGATTCCCGAGGCGACGACAACGACGTCTGCTCTGCCGAATCCACCGACGAACGAGAACAGCCCGGCCACCGCTCCCGGGTCGGTGATGTCGAACTCGAACCCGATGACCCCGTCGGGCGTTCCCGACCCGCGGTGGGTGCCGATCACTCGGTGGCCGTGTGAGGCGAAGGTGGATGCCACGACCGCGCCGATTCCGCGGGAAGCGCCGATCACCACCACGTTCTTCGCTGAGTCGGGCACGACGGGCGGGTTTGTACTGGGCATGGGTTCTCCCGAACGGTTGAGACGGATGAGCGTGACGACCCTGTCAGATCACGCCACCTCCAGACACCAGTGGTTTCCCTGAAGCTCCGGATGATCCGTGCCCTCACACTCGGAGGGTGACTGCGACTTCTGACCGACGCCTGCGCGTCGCCATCATCGGTGCCGGCATCGGCGGCCTCGCCGCCGCCGTGCTCCTGGAACGCGCTGGGTTCGAGGTGAAGGTGTACGAGCGCGACGCGTCGGTCGACACACGGAACCAGGGCGGGAGCGTGGCGATTGACGGCGACCTCGGAGGTGCTGTCATCCGTTCCATGGGCCTGGCCCGGGAGTTCGCGCTCATCGCGCACCCCGAGGCAGCCACGTCCCAGCACCGCGATTCGACAGGATGCGTGCTCGCGGAACAGCCGGCGGATGCTCGGAGCGGCGATGCCGAAGTCGAGCGACCGGAACTGCGCCGGATGCTCCTGAATGCTCTCCCCGACGGCCTGGTGCGCTGGGGGCATGCCCTGACAGGGCTCCGCCCGGTCGAGGGCGGATGTGAACTGGGCTTCTCCTCGGGACGCACCGCGACAGCAGACATCGTGGTCGGGGCGGATGGCGCGTGGTCGCGCGTGCGTCCCTCCCTCTCCGAGGCCGTGCCCATCCACTCGGGAATCACGTTCCTCGACCGTCGGTTCGACAACGTAGCCGTCAGTCATCCCGCTCTCGCCGAACTGATCGGGCCCGGCACGCTGTTCGCTCTCGACGGGCAGCAGGGCTTCATCGCGCAGCGCCTCGGGGACCACGCCCGGGTGTACGTCGCGTTCCGCGCGCCGCTGTCAGAGACGAACAATCGAGATGTCGGCGCCGTGCGCCAGGATCTCATCGGGCTGTTCCGCAGCTGGTCGGCCGAGTTCGAGCCGTTCCTGGCAGACAGGGCATCGTCGGAAGACCTGCGGCCCGTGTTCGAGCTTCCCGTCGCGCACCGGTGGCGCAGTCCCGGGCCCATCACCCTTCTCGGCGACGCCGCCCACCTCCAGTCGCCGTTCTGCGCGCTCGGCTCGAACGGGGCCCTTCTCGACGCCGCTGACCTCGCTGCCGCACTGACCGCCGAACCCCTGGCATCGCGCGCGCTGGCGAACTACGAGAACCGGATGTGGCCGCGGGCTGAGGCCTTCGCCTCTGCCGCCCGCACGACCCTCCGAAACGCCTTCGACGCCAGAGGGCCGAGGTGGTACCTCGCTCAACGCCGCGTCGTGTCGTGCCGGCCGCCGTGGTCGGAGCGGTGATCGCGGGATGGCTGCTGACGCGGGGGCGCTGCTGACGCGAAGCGCCGCTGAGAGGGGGGCGCTGCTGCTCGGGGAGCGCTACTGCTGGGGGAGCGGCTGCGACATCCGGGGCTCCGCATCGACGATGGTGCGACGCAGACCGCGGGCAGCGACCACGGTGCACAGTGCGCACGCGAGCGCAGTCACCCCGAGGAGCAGCCACATCGGAGCGAAGGAGGTCAGCGCAGCGAGGGCCGCCGGGAGGAGGAATCCGACATAGGTCAGCGAGTAGTAGACCGCCGTGATGCCCGCGAGATCCTGCGGTTTCGCGAGGGCCTGCGCTGCGGCGAGCCCGGAGACCATCGCGAGCCCGTAGCCGGCACCGAAGACGGGCGCGGCGACGAGCACGATCCACACCTGGGGCGAGGAGGCGGCCGGAATCAGCAGGAGGGCGCCGACGGCGATGAGGGATCCCCCGACCAACCCCATGCGGCCGCGCAGCACCTTCGCGAGGTGACCCGAGAAGAACTGCGTCACCCAGCCGGTGCCGAGAGTGATGACCGTCACGAGGGTGGCGAAGCCGACGGTGAAACCGGGGATGCGATCGGTCACCAGGCTCGGACCGACGGCGAACGACAGGGCCGGCGCCGCGAACACCCACGGTGCGAGCGGGAGGATGACCCGCCGGAAGGTGGGCCGGGCCGATCGCGGAACTTGGAGGTTGCCGAGGAGCTTCTTCGCGCCCGGGTCGAACCGCCTTGTCTCGGATGCGCCCAGCAGCACGAGCAGAGCCACCACGCTCGCGGCGATCTGCACGAGGTACGGCAGCACGGCCGGCCACGGACCCCACTGCGCGAGCGCCCCGCCGATGCCGGCTCCGCCCCCGAAGCCGATCGTCAGCATGCCCGCCGCGCGCCGGGCGCCGGCCGCAGACCGGCCCTCGGCGATCGAGAGCTCCTTGATCCACGACGTGCCGACGACCATCCCGGCCGCCACACTCAGACCGCAGATGAACCTCCCGGCGCAGAGCCCGGCGAAACTCGCGCTGGAACCGGCGAGCACGACGCTGCCGAGGATGCCGAGCACGAGCCCGGCGATCAGCACCGGTCGCCGCCCGTACCGATCCGACCACGCCCCCGACAGAGCGAACCCGGGAACGATTCCGATCACATAGGTTCCGAGCAGGATGAACACCTGCACCTGCGAGAACCCCTCCACCTGCCGGTAGTACTGCAGCAACGGCAGAAACTGGTTGCCACCCCACCCCAGCACGATGAGCGAGGGGGCGACGAGCAGCCAGGAACGGGGGCGCGGGATGCCGCTCACTCAGGCGTTTCGGGTTGGTAGACCTTTCGGAACGCGTCTTTGCGGGCGATTTTGCCGCCGCGGAACTCGTAGATGTCGCAGCCGCGCGTCTCCCTGACCACCCCGTCGGGACCGGGCCCGGTGAAGGACCAGGTGCCCGCACCGCGGGACCCCGCGATGATGGGGCCCTCATCCTCGTGCCTCTCCTGCCCGGTGTCGTGGGCGAGCATGAGCGCGAAGCCCTCCCGCACCTGCTCCCTGCCCGACCAGGTGCGGCCGGGCTCGGGGCCGACAGAGGCGCTGTAGACGCAGTCGTCGGTGACGTGGCTCATCAGCGCCTCGAGGTCGTGGCGGGCCCACGCGTCACTGAACGCGGCCAGCACCTCGGGCGTCATCTCGCTCGTGCCGTCATCGGGCGGGAGGGAATCGTTCATACCTGAACTATGGCACCGGCCCCGGGGCATCTCCAGCCCGCTTGCGGACATGGCCGCTAGAGGGCGGTGCGGCCGCGCCGTTGCGCGCGGCGGGCTCAGTAGGCGAGGGTGTCTTTCGGGTACTCGCTGAAGCGGGCGGTGTAGGAGGAGGAGAAGCGGCCGAGGTGGCCGAAACCCCAGCGGCGGGCGACATCGGCGACCCGGGTGGTGGCGGGATCGGCCGAGAGCAGGTCTTGCCGCACCCGGTCGAGACGCACCTCGCGGAGGTACGTTGACGGAGTGCAGCCGAGGTGCCGGCTCATCAGTTCCTGCAGACTGCGGATGTGCATGCCCGCCGCGACCGCGATGTCTGCGGTGTTCAGGGGCTGATCGGCGTTGGCGTGAACGTATTCGAGGGCGAGGCGGAGGCGCCGGGTGCTCTCGGTGCGCAACTCGTCGGGCACGTCGACCGCTCGCCACGGGAACAGGTCGAGCAACTCCCGCACGAGTGCCGTCTGCGCCGAGAGTCTCGCCAGGGGAGGGGTGGTGTCGCCGACGATGAGCGGCGTGACGTCGCCGAGCGTGTTGCGCCATCGGGTGAACGCCTCTGCGCTGGGCGTGGCCGCGTAGTCGAACACGATGCGCTGCGACGGGCCGGCGTGGCGCTCCGCCGCGATGTCTTCGAGGAACCGGGCGTCGATGTCGACGATGCCGTGCCGGTGCGGGGTCATGGAGAACGCGAACGACGTCTCGGTGGGGGTGAGGAACGGCTGCGAGCCGACGCTGGTCAGCTGGCCCTGCGGATAGTCGATCGTCACCGAGCCGGAACGGAACCACGACATGACGTAGTTGCGGGACCACGGAATGACCCCCTGCAGATGCCCGGTGAACAGGCCCGACTGCAGCTTCAGGCGGTCGTCACCAGCCGACGCGAAGCGAAAGCTGAACGCTCCCGGTCCCGGCCAGGCCCTGAACTGCCGGCCGGTGTATCCGGCCTCCAGGCGGCTGCGCGCCTCCTCGATGTCCGTGGTCGTCCACTCGATGCGCTCGACGGGTGGGAACGGAGCGGAGGTGGGTTCTTCGTACGGGCTTGCCGTGTAGATGGTGGTCACAGATCTCCTTGCCAATCTCCACGAGCATCCTCAATTACGAAGTCCATCGAACACGATCTCACCCGTTTTGCGCCACCCGGAGGGTGACGGCATTCGGGCGCCGTGGTCTGCGCCCGGTCACTCGATCGACGCGGAGTGCGCCCACCGGCCTGCATCCGAGGTGTAGACGACCCGGGTGTGGCGCCGGTCGGGTGACCCCTGCCAGAACTCGACGCGGGTCGGGATGATGCGCCAGAGCGCCCAGTCGGCGGGGTCGACGCCGGCGCGGGCGGCGGGTGAGCGGGCTGCGAAGTCGGCGTCGCTCTCCGCCCGCGTCGCCGGCTGCACCGCACCGCGCATCCGCACGGCCCGCATCACCGGCTGCCACCAGAAGTCGAGCGCCGCGACAGGCTGGCCGGAGAGCTGAGCGCCTTTGCGTGAGGAGCGCTGGCTCGCGAACGCCCAGCCCCGCCCGTCGACGCCCTTGACGATGAGGGTGCGCGCATCCGGAACCCCGTCGTCGTCCACCGTGGCGAGCGTCGCCGCGTGGGGCTCTGCGCCGCCGGCGCGTGCCGGGGCGGCGGGAGTGCGGCACAATTGGGCCGGGGGTGCGTGATGGCTGCTGATGAGCGCGATGTGGAGCAATGGTTGCGGGCGGTGGGCCTGCCGTCGTTCGTGCGCGACGGGGCGCGGGGCGATCGGCTGGTGAGCCGCGTGGTGCCGTTCGTCGTGTTCGCGCTCTGCCTCGGGGTGCTCGTGCAGCTCGCCGTCGGCGCCGATGTCGACGTGGACCTCGATTCGGGGCTGCTCGTGGTGCTGCTCGTCAGCTCGCTGCTGCTCGCGGCGGCAGCGCTCGTGGCCCTGCCGATCATCGTCGGGATTCTGTCGGCGCGGGTGTTCCGGGCGCGCCCTGGAGCCGCTCTGCCGACGGGGATCGTCGCGCTCGTCTGCTACCTGGTCGTACTCCCCGGAGCGACGGCCCTGACCGCCTCGCCCGGCGAAGCCGCCTGGCACGCGGCGGTGCACCTCGCGATCGTGGCGCTCGCCGTGCTGCTCACCTGGCTCGGTGTCGGGTCGTTGCTCGCCTGGGCGGCGCACGCGGCGCTGCAACAGCTGGCGGCGATCGGGGCGCTGGTCACGCGGGCCCTTCCCCTTCTCATGCTCGTTGTCGTGTTCGCGTTCTTCTCCAAGCCGCTCTGGGATGTCACGAGCACGATGTCGGCCCGTCGCCTCGTCGCCGTGGCGCTGTTCTTCCTCGTGCTCGGCATCGTGTTCGTGATTCCGGTGAGCCGCGTCGAGATGAAGGAGCTCGACGAGAGCATCGAGCCGGCGGAACGAATCCGCCTCGTGCAGTCGTCGGGCCTCCTGCAGCTCGACGACTACGCCTCGATGCCCGGCCCCCCGCTCGCCCGCCGGGAGCGCGTCAACCTGCAGGCGGTGCTCGTGCTCGCCCTCGTTCTGCAGACGCTGGTCTTCGCAGCAATCGTCTGCGTGTTCCTCATCGTTCTCGGCTCCTTCGCGTTCTCGCCGGAGGTGCTGCGCGAGTGGGTGGGCGATCGTCTCAGCATGGTCGAGCTGTTCGGCGCGGAGGTGCCGTTCACCTGGGCGCTCGTCAACACGGCGATCTTTCTGAGCTTCGTCTCGTCGCTCAACTTTCTTGTGTCGGTCACGACCAACGGCGCCTACCGCACGGCGTTCTTCCAGCCCCTCATCCACGACGCCCGGGCGGGGCTCGCCGTGCGCGCGGCCTACCTCCGGCGGGTCGAGGCGGCCCACCAGGGGCGCTGAGCTCTCGAGGCGTGCTCCTGCGCGTGAGCTTGCGCGTCAGCTCGCGCGGCGATCGGCGCGGTCAGCCCAGGTGCCCGCCGCCGTCGACGTGCAAGGTGGTGCCGGTGATGAAGGTGTTGTCGACGGCGAGGAGCACTGCCCCCACGATGTCGGCAGGGGTGCCGACCCGTCGCGCGGGGTTCGCGGCCGCCGTCGCCTCGAAGAAGTCGCGCTTGCCGTCGTCGCCCATGAAGTCCCAGAGGCCCGAGTCGATGATGCCGGGGGAGATCGCCACGGCGCGCACGGGGGCGAGCTCCACGGCGAGGGCCTCGGCCATGAAGGCCACGGCACCGTTCACGGTGGCCATCACACTGAGGCCGGGGGCCGGCTTCCAGGCGGCGACGCCGGAGAAGAACACGAACACGCCTCCGGGCCGCATCGAACCGTGCAGGTGCTTGGCGAGCAGCAGGGGCCCGGCGACCTTGGCGTCGAAGGCGTTGTGGATCGCTGTGCGGTCGAGGGCGTCGATCGGGCCGTTCGCCGATGCTGCTGCGAGGGAGACGACGGCGTCGAACGGCCCGCGCTGCTGGAGGTCGACGAGGGTGTACTCGTCGGCGAGGTCGGCGTGCACGATCGGCACGTCACGGAGGGCCTCCGGCAGTGTGGATGCCGTGTGTTGCGGGTCGCGGGCCCCGATGACCGGCTGGTCGCCGCGCTCGAGGGCGGCCGCGGCGATGGCGTGGCCGATGCCGGAGCCTCCGCCGATGAGAAGGATGCGCTTGGGGGTGGTGTTCGACACGGTGGTTCTCCTTGACGGTGTGAGTGGTGAGTGGTGGGGGTGGTGAGTGGTGAAGTGGGCGAGTGGAGAGTGGTGGGCGGTCTCAGCGGGTGCCCACGGCGACCCGGCCCCGGGCGGCGCGCAGGCCGAGAACGACCACGGCCGCCGTGCCGATGAGCGCCAGAACGGCGGCGAAGTCGAAGTCGACGGTGAGACCGGAGACGCTGACCGCGATGCCGCCGAGGGTGGAGCCGACGGCGAGGGCGACCTGGATCGTGGTGACGAACATCGCGAGGCCGGCTTCGGCGCCCTCGGGCATCGCGCTGACCATCCAGGTCTGCAGGGCGAGCGGAAGGCCACCCCACGCCAGGCCCCAGACGATGAGGAGCGCGAAGACGGCCGCCGGCAGATGGGCGGCGAGCGGGAGCAGGGCCACGGACGCCGCCAGGGCCAGTCCGCCGCCGACGAGAGTTCCCCGCAGGGACCGGTTGAGCGCGGCGCTGGTGGCGAAGTTGCCGACGATCCCGGCGACACCGAACACGAGCAGCGCGACAGAGACCAGATCGGGGCTGATTCGCGCCGCACCCCCAAGGAACGGGCTGATGTAGGTGTAGGCCGCGAACTGCGCCGCGAACAGCAGCGCCGCGACGACCAGGCCGACCCGCGCACGGGGAACCGTGAACAGCTCCAGCAGCGCCGCCGGGCGCACGCGCTGCTGCGAGGGCAGCGCCGGGAGCGCGCTCAGCTGCAGCACGATCGCCATCACGCCGATGGCCGCGCCGATGACGAAGGCCAGGCGCCAGCTCGACGTCGCGGCGATGAACGCGCCGAGGGGCAGGCTGACCACCGTCGCGAGCGAGATCCCCACAGTGATGAGGGAGGCCGCCCGCACGGTGTGCTCCGGGGCGACGAGCCGGGGTGCGATTCCGAGCCCGATGGCCCAGAACCCGCCGAGGGCGACCCCGAGCAGGATGCGCGCCAGCAGCAGAACGGGGAAGGCCACGGCGGTCGCGGCGACCACGTCGGCCAGAACCAGAACGACACTCAGGCCGAGCAGCACGACCCGTCGGTCGAGCCGCGAGGTCGCAACCGTGACCACGGGCGCGGCCACCGCGGCGGCGAGGCCGGTCACGACCACCATGAGTCCGGCGACCCCGATCGAGACGCCGAGGTCACCGGAGATGGAGGGGAGGAGCCCGATGGGCAGGAACTCAGAGAGGACCGTTCCGAATGAACCCACGGCTACTGCCGTGACCCCGAACCAGCCGTTGCGTTGTGTGCGTGTCATGATCGTGCTCCTTCTCTCTGGTGGGTTCGGGTCAGGCGATGGTGCTGCCGCCGTCGACGGCGAGCTCGCTGCCGGTCATCCCCGAGCTCTGGTCGGAGACGAGGAAGAGCACCGCCGACGCGACCTCTTCGGGCCGCAGCACCCGGCCGAACGGCAGGCCGCTCGCGATCTTGGCCAGCAGCTCGTCGGGGTTGCCCGGTGCGAGCCCCTTGAGGCCGGGTGTCTCCGTCGGGCCGGGAACGACCGTGTTGATGCGGATGCCGCGGGGGGCGAGTTCAGCAGCCCAGGTGCGGGTGAGGGTCGCCACGGCGGCCTTCGACGCACCGTAGAGACCGAACGCCGGCTCCGTGCCCGAGGCCGATGAGGACCCCGTCACCACAATCGCCGACCCGTCGTGAAGGAAGGGCAGCGCACCCTGCACCGTGAGGGTGGTCGCGCGAACGTTGGTACCGAACGTGGTGTCGATGTCTTCTGCGGTGACGAACTCGAGCGGCTTGAACTCGCCGATGCCGGCGTTGACGTGCACGGCATCGAGTCCTGTGCCGCGCGCGGCCACCGCCTTGTAGACCGTTGCGATTCCGTCGGGCTCCGTGGCGTCGGCCCGTACCGGCGTGACGGCGTCGCCGAGTTCGGAAGCAAGCGCGTCGAGCGCCTCCTGGCGTCGCCCGGTGACGAAGACGTGGGCGCCCTCTTCGACGAAGCGGCGAACGACCGCCAGCCCGATTCCCGATGTTCCGCCCGAGACGAGCGCCGTCTTTCCCTGCAATGCTCCGACCATGATGTCCTCCGATGTGAGTTGTTGACTGCTTGATCTAAAACGATAGGTCATACTGGATGAAATAGTCAATAACTCTTTCCTGGAGGTTTCGGATGCCACGCCCACGCATGTTCGACGAGGCTGAGGTCATCGACCGCGCCCGGCGCGCCTTCGCCGAGACAGGGTTCGCGGGAACGTCGCTCGACGATCTCCTCGAAGCGACGGGTCTCGCCCGACAGAGTCTCTACAACAGCTTCGGTGGCAAGAAGGAGCTCTTCATGCGCGCCTTCCTCAGCGACACCGCCGGCGCCGTCGACGCCGTCAAGACCGTTCTGCAGAGCGCGGAGGACCCGATCGCGCGCATCCGCACCCAGCTGGTGAGTGCCGCCATCGAACACGGCTCCGCCCAGTCCGCGCCGTCGCTGTTCCTGCGGGCCGCCGTCGAGCTCTCCAGCCGGGAGCCGGATGTCGCGGCCACCGTCGCCGCCGCGTTCGACTCGATCCGGGCCGACTACACGGCGTGCATTGTCGACGCCCAGAACGCCGGCGAGATCGACAGCGGCGCCGACGCCGATGCGCTCGGCACGTACTTCTGCGCCGTCATCGAGGGCATGTCGACGCTCGGCCGGGTCGGCGTGCCCCGCGCGACCCTCCTGCAGATCGGGTTCACCAGCCTCGCCACCGTTCCGATCACGCCGCTCGGTCTCGAGCACCTCGGCACAGAAGACGGCGACTGGACGTAACAGCTCGCGTCTTGCGTGTTTGTACGCATGCCGTGGAGTAGGCCGCAGTGCGACCATGGCCGCACACTGTGCATCCGTTCCGATCGACGAGGAGAATCATGACCGCGCATCCCGCCCCCGTGCAGAACCTCGACCTCGGCGGCATCACCCTCACCTTCGTGCCCGACGGCGAGTTCCGTGCCGAACCGCAGGTGGCGTATCCGCACGGGCACGAGCACATCGTCGGGGAGGGTCTCGACCTGGTCGACGAGAACGGGATGCTCGTGCTCAGCGTCGGGGCGGTGCTCCTTCGTTCGGGCGATCGGCGGGTTCTCATCGACGCAGGCATCGGTGCACGGAACATCCCGCTCGTCAGGCCCGGCACCACCCACGACGCCTACATGCGCGGGGGCGCGCTGCTGCAGAACCTCCGGGCACTCGGCGTGGAACCCGGGCAGATCGATGCCGTTCTGCTGACCCACCTGCACGCCGACCACGTGGGATGGCTCGGCGATGAGAGAGGTTCGAGTGTGCCGACCTTCGCCAATGCCGAGTACTGGGTGACCGAGGAGGAGTGGAGCTTCTGGGCGAAGCCGGAGAACGGCGGCGACCCGGTCGGCCCCAGGCGGCACGAACTCGACATCATCGACTCGCGCCGGCGCCCGCTGACGGCCGGGTCGCAGCCGCTCGACGGAGTGTTCGCCGTGCCGACGACCGGGCACACGCCGGGCCACGTCGCCTTCTCGATCGAGGGGACGGAGGGGCGCGCACTCGTCGTCGGTGACGCGGTGCACTGCCCCGCCGAGATCGTTCACCCGGAACTCGTCTGGGTCGGCGATCACGATGCCCCGCACGCCGTGCGCACGCGCGTGGAGATCGCCCGGAGGCTTGCGGAGGAGGGGGTGACGCTCGTGGCCCCGCACTTCCCCGATTCGGTGTTCCGGCGCGGGTCGTGACTCCGGCGATGCGCGCATCATGAGTGAGCAGAGGGCCGTCTTCGGCTGGCGCTTCACCGCGCCGCTGATGCTGGCGTCGACACTCAACCCGATCAACAGCTCGATGTTGGCGACGGGCCTGGTTCCGATCGCCGACGAGTTCTCTGTCGGGCCGGGTACGGCCGCCATTCTGGTGTCGGTGTTGTACCTCTGCAGCGCGATCATGCAGCCGACCATCGGAAAGCTCGGCACCGTTGTGGGCCAGCGCCGGGTCTTCGTGATCGGACTCGTTCTCGTGTCTGTCAGCGGGGTCGTCGGCACGGTGGCTCCGACCTTCTCCTGGTTGCTCGTCTCGCGCGCTCTGCTCGGCATCGGCACCTCGGCCGCCTTTCCGACAGCCATGGCGATGATCCGCCAGCGCGCCGACCAGGCCGGCGCGGGTGCTCCGACTCGTGTCATCGGGTCGCTGTCGATCGCCTCGCAGGTCTGCACTGTGATCGGTCTGCCGCTGGGCGGTCTGATGGTCGGCCTGTTCGGCTGGCGCTCGCTGTTCGCTCTCAACATTCCGCTGGCGATCGCTGCCGCCGTCGCCGTGCTCGTCTGGGTCGACCGGGACGAGCCGCGGCAACGCCGGCCTCTCGGGAACGTCGTGCGTTCGCTCGACCTCCCGGGCGTCGTGCTCTTCTCGGGTGCGACGATCGCCCTGCTCGTGTTCCTCGGCGATCTCTCTTCGCCGGTGTGGTGGATGCTCGCCGCCGCCGTGCTTCTCACCGCCGGGCTCATCGCGTGGGAACGCCGGGCGCTCGACCCGCTCATCGACGTGCGGGCGCTCGCCGGCAATCCGGCGCTGGCCCGAACGTACCTGCGCCAGTTGGTCACCGAACTCGCGGTGTACACGGCGTTGTACGGCCTGAGCCAGTGGATGGGTGAGGCGGTCGGGCTGGATCCGGAAACCATCGGACTGGTGATGATCCCTCTCTCCGCCACCTCGATCGTGATCGCCCGGATCGCATCGACGCGGGGCTGGGTGCGGGGGCCGCTGATCATCGGCGGCGTCGCGGTGGTCGCGGCAGGCGGTCTGCTCCTCGTGGTCGGCAGTTCGACGACCGGGGTGATCGTCGTCGTGATCGGTGTTCTCGTGCTCTTCGGCATCGCGAACGGCTTCGGCACGATCGCGATCCAGACCTCGCTCTACCTGCAGGCGCCCGCGCACCAGATCGGCGCCGCCTCGGGTCTGCTCAGGACTTTCGGATATGTCGGTGCCATCTTTTCGTCCAGCCTCATCACCCTGACGTTCGGCGCCCGGGCTGAGGATGCCGGACTCCACACGCAGGGGCTGATCGTCGGTGGTCTCGGCATACTCCTTGTTCTCCTTGCCTTCGATCGTCACGTGCCGTGGTCGACCGAGCGCACCACGGCCCCGTCTCGAAGAAAGGTCGCCTCGAGTGAACTCCCCTGACAAGCGCCACCGCCCGAACGCGCGGGTCTCCCATCCGGTCGCCATGCGTCATGCCCGCAGACCCTCGCGGCGCCCGCTCGGCTTCATCGTGCGGTTCGCGACTGTCGGCCTGGCCGTCGTTCTCGTGAGCACGGTCTCGGTGGCCGCGATCGCGGTGTGGGAGACGACGGGGCGGCTGCAGCCGGGCATCCATCTCACCGCACCGACCGGATCGGCAGCTCCCGTGCCCGGGATCGGGGCGGCCGAGGGGGAGGTGAACATCCTGCTGACGGGAACGGACACGCGAACCGGGCAGGGCGGCGAGTTCACCAGCAAGGACCAGCTGGCGGGCAGCTCGGGGGTGGGGAACAACGACGTCACGATGGTGCTGCACATCTCGGCCGACCACGACAACGCGTCGGTCATCAGCATTCCCCGCGACCTCGTCGGCCCGGTGCCCGCCTGCCCCGACCCGACGAACGGGGACCACCCGGCTCGGGAAGCCGCACAGTTCAACACGACCCTCTCGGAGGGTGGGCTGAACTGTGTGGTGCTGACGGCCGAGAAGCTGACGGGCCTGACCATTCCGTTCGCCGCGATCATCAGCTTCGACGGCGTGATCGCGCTGTCGAACGCCGTGGGCGGGGTCACGGTCTGCCTGGCCTCCGATGTCGACGACTCCGACACGGGCCTCCACCTGCAGGCCGGCGAGCGCACCATCCAGGGCGACACGGCGCTGCAGTTCGTTCGAACGCGGTACGGCGTCGGCGACGGCAGCGACCTCGGCAGGATCAGCAACCAGCAGGTCTTTCTCTCAGCGTTGATGAGAAAGATCACATCTGCCGGCGTGCTCGGCAATCCCGTGACCCTGTACAGCCTCGCCAACGCGGCGGTGGCGAACATCACGCCCTCCGACACCCTGACGAACCCCGCCAGCCTCGTGTCGATCGCGCTGGCGATCAAAGACATCAGCCTCAGCCGTTTCGTCTTCGTGCAGTACCCCACAGACCCGGATCCGGATGATCGGGCCCGCGTCATCGCAGACAAGCCGGCCGCACAGGCTCTGGTCGCCGCTCTCGCCGCAGGGCAGCCGTTGCAGCTCGCCGGCGGGCTCGGTGTCGCCGCCGTGGCGCAGAGCGACCCGACCCCCGACGCGGGCGCGCCGAGCGCCACCGCCTCCGCCGCCGATCCAACGGATGCCCCCTCCGATGCGCCGACCGATCCGACCGCTGCGCCCTCCAGCCCGACTCCCGGGTCGACCGCGGTCACGCTGCCCGACAACGTGAGCGGGCAGACGGCGGAGGAGCAGACCTGCACGAAGGGCAACAACTGATTCCGCCGTTCACAGGCCGCCCTCAGAGGAGGGCACCTATTATTGACCTATCAGTCAAATACAACCACCACGGTTCATCGACGCACCGGGCATCCACCCTCCCAGGAATCGATGACATGACAAACCCTGTGGCACAGCTCTTCGCCCTTCCCTCTGCACCCTCTGCACGCTCCGTCCCCGCCGTCGCCCGTTCGCTGTCGTTCCAGCTCCTCGGCCCGGTGCGCGCCTGGATCGGCCGGGACGAGGTCGATCTCGGAACACGACAGCAGCGCGCGGTGCTCGCGGTGCTGCTTCTGGCCGACGGACAGCCGGTGACGGTCGACGACGTGGTCGACCGGGTCTGGGGAGAGAACCCGCCTCGCAGCGCGCGAGGAACCCTGCGCACCTACATCTACCGCCTGCGCCGCGTTCTGGAATCGGCAGCCCCGGGCAGTGACCTGATCCAGTTCACCGCCAGCTCCTACCGGATCGCGACCCAGGATGTCGACATCGACTCGGCTGAGTTCTTCGAGCTGCTGCGCCTGGCCGAGGAGGTCAGACGGTTCGACGATCGTGCCGCGCGCGACTCCCTGCGGTCGGCTCTGGCGCTGTGGAAGGGCGACGCGTTGCAGGGCTGTGACGGGGAGTGGCTGGTGGCGCGGCGGGCCTGGCTGGAGAGCCGCCGGGTGGATGCCCTGATCGCGCTCTTTCCGCTGGAGCAGTCTGGCGGGGAACCCGGCGGGGTGCTCGAGATCATCGGTGAACTGTGGCGGCAGCAGCCGACGCAGGAGAAGCTCGCCGAGCTGTACATGACGGGTCTGTGGCAGAAGAACCAGCGTTCTGACGCGCTGGGTGTCTATGAGCACGTGCGGCAGGTGCTGGGCTCAGAACTCGGCATCGATCCTGGTGCCGAGCTGCAGGCGCTGCACCTGCGCATCCTGCGTGCCGAGAACACGGTTGCAGGCGCGAGTGAGACCGAAGCGACGCGTGGTCTCCCGCATCCCGCTCGTGTTCCTGCAGAACTACCGAGCGATGCAGCACCATTCGTCGGGCGCGAGCGGGAGGTCGCACTGCTGACGGGCGCGCTGACAGGGCAGACGGTGCGGCACGTCGGCATAGCGGGACTCGACGGGATAGGTAAGACCCGCCTGGCGATCAGGGTCGCCCATTCCGTGCGGGGCAATTTCCCCGACGGCCAGATCTTCCTGACAGTCGGCGACATGCCGGTCGCCGATGCCCTCGGCGATCTTCTCGCCACCCTCGGCATTCCGCACCGGGACATCCCCGCGGGAGCGCTGCACCGTGCTGCGCTCTGGCGCACGGTGACGTCGGAACTCCGCCTGCTGCTCGTGGCCGACGACGTCGTCGATCCCTCAGACCTCGCGCTGCTGCTGCCATCGAGCAGCCGGTCGGCGATCATCGTCACCGCCCAGCGCCGCGTGGTGCATTCGCCCGCGGTGACGTGGGTGCGTCTGACGCCCTTCACGACCCGGGAGTCCACCGACCTGATGGGCATTCTGGCGGGCCCGGCCCGGGTGGCAGCGGAGGAGCGCACGGCCTGCCGGCTGGCGGAGGAGTGCTCGAACATCCCCCTCGCCGTCGAAGTCGCTGCTGCGCGCCTGAACGATCGCCCGCACTGGTCGCTGGCGGAGATCGAGCAACAGCTGCTCGACGACCTGCAGAGCCCGGTCGTCATGCAGGAGGACTGCCGGATCGTCGATGCGCCCCTGGCCCGGGCGGAGTCGATCGTGAGCGCTGCGGCGCTGGCACTCTGCCACCGGCTCGCGGTGGTCGCGGTGGGAGCGTTCGACGCAGCCTGGGCAGCAGCGCAGGCGGGTGTCGAACCGGCGCTCGTGACGCGGCTGCTGGAAGAACTCGTCGACGCCAACCTGCTGGTCTCCGAGCCGGCACATCGCTACGCGTTCCTCTCCCTCGTGCAGGCGTACACGCGCCGGCAGGCCGGCCAGAGGCTCGCCTGAGACCATTCCACGGCCCGTCGACAGCGCGTCGACCGGGCATCCACAGCACGGGTGTGGAATCTGACTCACCCGCTTCGATCCACGAGGCGGCCTGAGAGAGGAACCGGATGACCCTGTCCATCGACAGCACGACGTCGCCCTTCAGCGACCATGACTTCAGCGAGCTGGCCGCGCGCACAGCCGGCCGGGTGCTCGGCCGCAACTCGGCCGGCTACGACGCGGCGACCGCCGGCTACAACCTCGCTGCCCTGCGTCGCCCCGACCTCGTCGTGCTGGCCGCCGACGCGGCCGACGTCGTCGCGGCAGTGCAGTTCGCGGCGGAGCGCAGCATGCCCGTCGCGGTGATGTCGACCGGCCACCACGCGGCCCGGCCGATCGAGGGCGGGATGCTCATCGTCACCCGGGCACTCGACCACGTGAACGTCGACACCGAGGCGCGACGCGCCCAGATCGGTGCGGGCGCCGTCTGGGCAGACGTTCTCGCGAAGACGCTGCCGGTGGGCCTGGCGCCGCTGCACGGGTCGTCGCCGCAGGTGGGCGTCGTCGGTTTCAGCCTCGGGGGTGGCATCAGCCCGACCTTCGGGCGGGCGCGCGGCTGGGCGGTCGACCACGTGACCGCGCTGCGGGTCGTGGTCGCAGACGGATCGCTGCTCGAGGTCTCGGCCCACGAGCACGCGGATCTCTTCTGGGCGCTTCGCGGCGGGCGCAGCAACATCGGCATCGTCACCGCCATCGAGGTGGAACTCTTTCCCGTCGGCACGTTCACGGGTGGCGGCCTCTTCTTCGACGGAGCCGACGCCGAGCGTGTGCTGGAGGCCTACCGGGTGCTCACCGAGAACGCGCCCGACGAGCTCACCACGTCGGTGGCACTGCTGCGGATGCCCCCTCTGCCGGGCATTCCGGAGCTTCTCGCGGGCCGCTTCGTCGTGCATCTGCGGGTCGCCTTCCTCGGCTCCGTCGAGGCCGCCGACGACCTGCTGGCGGGCATCCGCCGCGCCGCACCCGTTCGGCTCGACACGGTGGGGGAGTTGCCCTACGAGCAGTTCGCCAGCATCCACTCCGATCCCGTCGACCCGGCACCCTTCACCGAGCGCACCACCTTCCTCCGCGCTCTCGACGCAGACGCGGTGCAGGCGGTGCTGGCCGTGGCCGGCCCCGGGGCAGACCCGGGAGTCGAGATCGTCGAACTGCGCCACCTCGGAGGCGCCCTGAGTCGCGAGGTGCCCTCACCCGGCGCCCTGACCGGCGACGACGCGGCCTTCGTGCTCTGGACGGTGGCCGTGGGGATGCCGTCGGAGCGGAGCGACGCCATCCAGAACGCCGAGCACATCGTCGAGGCGATGCGGCCCTGGAGTACGGGGCGGCAGTACCTCAACTTCACGCCCGACGTCGACGGCTCACCGGCGGAGAACCTCTTCGCGCCGGATGCGCTGGCTCGTCTCCGGGAGATCAAGCACTCCGTCGACCCGCAGAACCTCTTCCGGCTCCAGCAGCCCCTCATCTGAACACCCACCAAGGAAAACGAACATGACGATCAACACTTTCACCCTGCCCGCCGAGCTGACCGACGAGGAGCGGAATCTGCACTCCGTGCCGCTGTTGTGGGCACGCGCCCTCGACACTGCCGATGCGTCGATCCTCGTCGACCTCCTCACCGACGACGTGGTCGTCGACCTCACCCCCGCGACGATCAAGATCGGCCTGGAGTTCCCGGTGCTCTCGGGCAGTGAGACGGTCATCCCCACGATGATCGGCGCTGTCGGGCCGCTCGACACGATGCACGCCGTCAGCAACGTCTTCGTCGAGCGGCAGAGCGACGGCTACCGGATCGAGGCCTACGCCCTGGCCCAGCACTTCCTTCCCGGCGAGGGGCCCGATCCCCGTTCCACCCGGCATGCCCTGATGGGCAACCGCTGGACCTTCTTCATCAGGCGCGGCGACGCCGGCCCGCGCGTGGCACGGTTCGTCATGGACTGCGTCTGGTTCGAAGGCGACCCGTCTGTACTGCTCGCCGCGGTCTCGGGGGAGTGATGGGCGAGGGTGCGAGCGTGTTGACGACGGCCGACGTCGATGTGCTGAGAGACACAGGGGTGTTCCGGGCGTTCGTGCCCGAGCAGTACGGCGGCGGCGCGGAGACCGTGGAGGAGATCGCGCGACGCATCGCGCAGGTGTCGGCCTGGAACGCCGACGCCGGCTGGCTTGCCGCCATCGCGGCGGTCACGAACCTCGCGGTCGCGCAGTTCCCCGAGGCGACCCTCGACGAGATCTGGGGCGCGGACGCCGACGCACTGATCGGCGGAACGCTCGCACCCTCCGGCACCCTCAGCACCACCGCGGGCGAGACCGTCGTGACGGCGGTCTCGGCGCCCGTGAGCGGGCTCCGGTTCGCGAGCTGGGTGATGGCGACGGTGGCAGACACCGATTCGCACCGTCTCAGCCGGGTGCTCGTGCCGATCGGCCAGGTGCGCGCCGAATGCACCTGGAACGCGCTCGGGCTCACCGGGGCCGGGGGAGACACGGCGCACCTCGACGGGGTGGCCGTACCGGCCAGGCGCGTGCTCTCCCTGGCCGACCCGAGGGCAGAGGCGCCCCTGACGTTCTTCGCCACCCTGTTTTTCGCCTCGTCCGTCGTCGGCATGGCTCGGTCGGCGGCATCCCTCCTCGACAGGGAGATCACCGCGGCCCGCGGTGCCGAGACACCGTCGAAGCGCTGGTCGAGGCCGGACGTGAGGCTGTCGGCTTCGGATGCACTGCGGCAGATGGAGAGGGCCGAAGCCCTGCTCGCGGCGGCGACCTCCGGGCTGACCACGCGTGCCAGAATCGACGGTATGACCGCCCGGGCCCTGAGCCGCGCCGCCGATCTCGCGGTGAGTGCCGTGGGTGAGGCGGAGTCGGTCGTTCCCCGCCTCCTCGGCAGTCTCGGGCCGGATGCGCTCGCCCCCGGTCACCCCTTGGCCCGCGCCCACGGGAATGTCACCACCGCGGCCCGCCACACGTCGCTCTCTGCGGCCAAAGCAGCGCTCGCCCACCAGGCGGCTCTCTTCCCGGAGGCCACATGTACCGCGTAGCGCGCAATGTCTTTCTCGGCCGAGGCACGGCGGTGAACTTCGTCGTTCTGCGCGAGGGGCGCGATCTCACCCTCATCGACGCCGGGTATCCGGCCGACGCGAGCGCGGTCGTGGCCGGAATCGAACAGATCGGGCACCGGTGGGAAGACGTTCGCGCGGTGCTCGTCACGCATGCGCACGTCGACCACGTCGGCGGGCTCCCCGCCCTGCTCGGCCGCGGGGAGGTTCCGGTGTTCGCGCACTCCCGGGAACTGCCGAACGTGCACGGGTCGGCGCACGAACAGGCGAGCGTCGGCGATGTGGTGCGTCACTCCTGGAAGCCCCGCGGTGCGCGCTGGCTGGCCGCGATCGCGATGGCGGGCGGCGCGCAGCACGTCTCCCTCCCGTCAGCCGAACCCTTCCCGCAGGAGGGTCGGCTCGACCTGCCGGGAGGGCCGATCCCGGTTCTCAGCGGCGGCCACACCAGCGGGCACACGGGATTCCTCCTCCCCGATGTGGGCATGCTCGCCTCCGGTGATGCTCTCGTCACCGGGCATCCCCTCACCCGGCAGACCGGGCCGCAGCTTCTCCCCTCGTTCTTCGCCCACGACCCGGCGGCTGCGGTGGAGGGGCTCAGCTACCTGCAGCATCTCTCTGCGGACACTCTGCTGCCCGGTCACGGCGAACTCTGGACGGGTGATCTGGCGCAGGCTGTCGAACGCGTTCGGGCGGGCGCTTCCCTGCCCCCTCGCCGAACCTGACAGCTGCCGCGAGCAGAACCGGAACCGCCGCACCGAGAAGAGCTCCGGCGAGGGTGTCGGTGAGCCAGTGCACGTTCAGGAACGTTCTGCTGAGAGCCATCACGACGACGGCGAGGGCGCCGAGCAGGGCGACGCGCCGGAGCGGTACAACCAGGAGCACGACCACCGCGAGCGTGGCGATGTTCGCGACATGACCCGACGGGAACGAGCCCAGGTCGCTCGGTACGAGCATGGGAGCCGGGCGGGCCCTCTCGGCGACGTGCTTGAGAAGCTGGGCGGCAGCGAGCGAAACCAGCGACGACAGGATCACCAGGCCGACGGCGCCGCGCCCGCGCCGCCACAGGAGGGCGGCCACGACCAGTGGCAGAACGACGAAGCCGATCACGCCCTGCCCCAGTACGTCGAGCACCCGGGCGACGTCGAGCACAGGTGGGAGCGGGTTCGCGAGCATCAGCCGCTGCCACTCCGCGTCGATCGTCGGCACGTACGTCGGGTGCGTACTCAGCCAGATGGCGGCGAGGCAGACCAGCACGACGACGCCCCCGGCGGCCACCAGCAGCCCCGTGCGCTTCACGTCAGAACCAGGCCTGCACCCAGCGCGAGTGCGAAGAGCAGCGCGCCGAACGACGTCGACTTCAGCGCGGTGATGAGCTCGAGGGCCTTCGCGCTTCTCGTGCCGAGCGCGAACGCCCGGATGGTGAGCGGGAGCGACACCACGACGAGCAGAGCGGCGGGGTGTTCGACCACGAGAAGTGCGGCGAGCACGTAGGGCGCCACGAGGAGCGCGCCGTAGAAGACCCGGGCCCGGCGAAGACCCACGATCACCGCCAGCGTTCGTTTGCCCGCTCTCTCATCCGGAACGATGTCGCGGATGTTGTTGACCATCAGCACGGCGCAGGCGAAGAAGCCGGCCGCCGCCGCACAGGCCAGACCGAGCAGGCTGAACGTTCTGGTCTGCACATACTCGCTGCCGATCGTGGCCACCAGCCCGAAGAAGACGAAGACGGCCACCTCGCCCAGCCCGGCATAGCCGTACGGACGTGTGCCACCGGTGTACGACCAAGCCGCGAGAATGGCTGCGGCGCCGACAGCGACCAGCCACCATTCCTGGGTCACCACGATCAGGGCGAGCCCTGACACCGCGGCGAGCACGAAGAAGGTGAGTGCGACGGCCAGCACCCTCCGCGGGTGGGCCGCGCCGGACCCGGTGAGCCGCGGCGGACCCACCCGGAACTGATCGGTGCCCCGCACTCCGTCGGAGTAGTCGTTGCTGTAGTTGACACCCACCTGCAGGAAGAGCGCCGTCGCCAGGGCGAGAACGGCCAGCCCGAGGTCGGCGCGGCCCGCATGCAGGGCCGCGGCGGTGCCGAGCACGACGGGCACGGCGCAGAGGGTCAGAGTTCGGGGGCGAGCCCCGCTCAGCCACGTGGAGAATGCTCCCCGTGCGGGTGCATCACTGCTCATGACGTTCCTCCAGCTCTGTGGTGAGCCGGGCTGCGACGACGTCGGCGTTCGGCAGTGCGGCGATCTGTTCCGCGATGATGCGGGAGCGTTCGTGGTGGCGCGGGTCGGACAGCACGCGGGTCGCGGCCCTCCCGATCTCGCCGGGATCGTGCACGACCACGGCGACACCCGCCGCTTCGGCTCGGGCGGCGTTGATGTCGTGGTCTGCCCCGAGCGGCAGGATCACCATCGGAATGCCGGCGATCAGCGCAGAGAGCACGGTTCCCGCCCCGCCTGCCGTGATCACGAGGTCGGTGCCGGGCAGGAGGTCGCCGAGGGGGGTGAACGGTACGTACCGGCGTTCCGGATGCGACGACCCGGTGGCGCCGTCGTCGTCGGTCCCCGTCGTGATGACCAGGTCCCAGTGCTTCGGGTCCATCGAGTCCACCGCAGCGTCTCTCACCAGCGGATCGGTGAAGACCGTGCCGAAGGTCACCAGGGCCCGCAGCCGAGAAGGATCCCCGGCCGGTGGGATCTGGGCCGGGATCTGCCCTGCCCGGTGGTGGATCTCGGGCCTGAGCGGGATCTGCCTCAGCGGACTGGCGACGCCCTCGGCCTGGAGACCCGCGGGGAAGATGTCGATGAGGGCCTCGGTCGCTGTCAGCGGCACGCCGAGCGCAGCTGCCCGCCCTGCCGCCACCCGATCGAGTGACTCGGTCAGTATGCGGGGGCGCGTGGGCCCGAAGGAATGGCGGTAGAAGGGCACTCCGAGCGTTCCGGCGACCAGCAGGCCGATGTAGTCCATCGCCTCGCCGATGATCACGTCGGGTGCCCACACCGTGGCTTCGTGGCGGGCGCGTTCGAACCCCGCATCCACCTGCTGGCCGGCGAAGAACTCCGCGATGACCGGGGGCACCGGCTCGATCGCCGGGCTGACCCCCGATCTCTCGCCCATCCTCTTCATGGTGACGCCGGCGGGCGGCCCGGCCGGCAGCACGACCAGGTGCTCAGACGCTTCACGGTGGATGAAGGGTTCCAACTCGGGGCTGGTGATGACCGCCACCTCGTGGCCGGCTACCACGAAGGCTCTCATCAGGGGAAACATCGGAACGAGATGCCCGACGAACCCGGTGCTGCTGAATGCCACTCGCATGACTGCTCCCATTCTGTACGGGGTGAAGCAGACAGTCTGGCCGGGGGGTGTCGGGGTGCACATCGGTGGAAGCACGCAGACGCCCGGGCTGACGGGGTGCGAGACGGCCGGTTCCACTCCGCGTCGACCGCCCGTTGACAGCTGTGGGCTGCGCTGGATGCATGACATCTGCTGCTCGCACACAGACGCTCGAGGCGTTCCGCACACAGACGACCGAGGCGTTCCGCCCGCCGACACGGAGGGCGCCGCGAACCGTCGCGCCGCTCGCGCGGGTCTGACCGTGCGGGTGAGCATCCTCTCTGCGGGAAGCCGCGGCGACGTGCAACCGTCGGCGGTGCTCGCAGATGAGCTGAAACAGCGCGGGCACGACGTGGTGCTCGTCGCCTCCGACGATCTGACGCGGTTCGGCTCCGAGCTCGGGGTGCCGACGGAGCCGCTGGGGTTCAGCACCCGGGAACTGCTCGATTCGCCGGAAGGCGCCGCGTGGCTGGAGGCGGGCGACATGCGGGCGTTCCTGCAGGGAGTCGTGCGCCTCAAGACGGAACGTCGCGCCGGTCTCCGCCAGGCCATCAGCCGGGCGAGCGACGGCAGCGACGTGATCGTGTCGGGCGTCAACACGATGGAGGAGGGCAGCGCGATGGCCGAGGCCCGGGGCATCCCGCTCGTCGGCCTCTTCTATGCGCCGCGGCGGAGCAACCCGTACTTTCCGGCGTATGCCCTCACCACCCGGCGTCTCGGCGGGCCGGCCAACAGGCTCACCCACCGCCTCGTCGCCCGCGCCGAGTGGAAGGCGACAGCCGAGTATGCGAACGCCTTCCGCGCCGACCTCGGGCTCCCGCCCACCCGCGAGAACCTCGCCGTGCGGCTCCGCCGGCAGCGCACTCTCGAACTGCAGGCCTACAGCGGCGTGCTCGTTCCCCAGCTCGTCGACTGGTCACCGCAGCGGCCGCTGACCGGATTCATCGCTCCGAGCTCGCTGCACCGGCGCCTGTGGGGCGAGGATGCGGCAGACGACGGCCTCGCGGACTGGCTCAGGGCCGGCTCCCCGCCGGTCTACTTCGGCTTCGGCAGCATGCCGGTTCGCGAGCCGCGGCTGATGATCGATCTCATCAGCCGGGTCGCGACGCGCCTCGGGGTGCGAGCGCTCATCGGGGCGGGCTGGTCCAGCTACTCCGAGGGCGGCCGGGGCCGGTTCGGGGATCGCGTGCGGGTCACCGGCGAGATCGACCACCGCGCGGTGTTCCCGCTCTGCCGCGCTGCCGTGCACCACGGGGGCGCAGGCACGACGGCGGCCAGCCTCACCGCCGGTCTTCCGACGCTGGTCTGTTCGGTGAACTTCGACCAGCCCTTCTGGGGGCGGCGCCTCGAAGACCTGCGGGTCGGCAGGTGGCTGCCGTTCGACCGACTGTCGGAGGCGACCCTCGTCACGGCCCTCCGCGACCTCCTGCGCCCGGAATTCACGGCGCGGGCCCGCGCGCTCGGGTCGGCCCTCGGTGCGGAGTCAGGCGCCAGCGCGGCGGCCGACGCGATCGAACGCCTCCGGGCCTGACGGTTCGCCGAGCGGAATGCCGACGCGGCTGAGCGCGTCGTTCAGCCCGGCCGCGAGCGGGCCGTCGTTCGGGCTCGCCCACGAGAGGTGACCGTCGGGGCGCACGAGCATCGCGCGCGGGAGCGGATGCTCCCGACGCGGTTCGGCGAAGAGCATCACGATGTCGTCTGAGGCGATCTCCAGCGCTTCCCGCACGGTGGCGTAGAGGGTCGCATCGGAGATCACCAGCACGGGTCGACCGCCGGTGAATGCCTCGGGAAGGCCCTCGACGCCGACAGGGAGAGTGCTCTCGCGACTCAGGCCGGCGAGCCAGGTGCCGATGGACTCGTTGCCCTCGGCCGTGGCGAGCAGGCGGTTCATGGTCGCGCGGAGGGCGAGGCCGGCCGGGTCTGCCGCCGTGATCAGCGCGCCCTGCGCCAGGGTGGAGGTGCGGAGCGCCTCACCGGAGGCTCGCCGTTCCGACGCGTAGTCGTCGAGCAGCGCTGCTGTGCCCCGCCCGCGCACGAATGCCGCAGCACGCCAGCCCAGGCTCATCGCGTCGTGGATGCCGGCGTTCAGGCCGAGCCCGCCGGTGGGCCAGTGGATGTGCGCTGCGTCGCCGGCGAGCAGCACCCGGCCCTGTCGGAACGTGGCCGCGAGACGGTTGGCGTCGCCGAACCGGGACAACCACGAGGGGTCGCGGAGTCCGAAGTCCGTGTCGGCCATCCGACGGGTGAAGGCCCGCAGTGTCTCGAGGTCGAGCTCCTCACCCTCGGACTGGTGTTCAGGGTCCCAACCGGTGAGCCGGTGGCGCCCGTCGGGCAGCGGGGCGACGATGAGCGCACCATCCGGTCGCACGATGCGTGTACCGGGTGCGGGGGGCGTGTCGAGCATCACATCGCCGACGAAGCCCCACGTCGAGCTGGCCTCTCCGACGAACGGGATGTCGGCGAGGCGGCGAACCGCGCTGTGGGCACCGTCGCAGCCCACCACGAGGGCGGCTTCGATCCGCCGCTCTGCGCCGTTCTCGGTGTACGTCGCGGTGACGATCGCGCCGGGTCGGTCGAGGCCGGGCTGGTCGAGGCCGGGTTCATCGAGGCCAGGCTGGTCGAGGCCGGTCAGTTCGGCGCCGGTCACGATCACCACGCCGAGGCCCCGCGCCCGTTCTTCGAGCAACGACTCCGTCGTGGTCTGGGGAAGCAGCAGCATGAACGGAAAGGGCGTGTCGAGCGTGTCGAAACGCACACTCTGCTCGAGCAGGCCGAAATGCCAGGCGGGCACGGGGCGCCCGGCGGCCAGGAAGGGCGAGGCAGCGCCGCGCAGCGCCAGCACTTCGAGGGTGCGGGGCATTATGCCGAGCGCCCGCGCGTGCGGCGAGCGTTCGAGGCGTTTCTCGAGAACGACGACGTGCACGCCGGCCAGGGCGAGTTCGCTGGCGAGCCAGAGGCCTGTCGGCCCGGCGCCGACCACCACGACGGTGTTGTCGGCGGAGAGATCGTGTGTGGAGGTTGTCACAGTGAGGGGTGTTCCCGTCTGGAGAATGCGGTGGGTTGAGCTGACTCCAATTGATCATAGATACCTCTTTTGAATACACACCGGTGTAATCACTTAAGATGGCACGATGACGCCCCGAACCTATTCCTCCGAGAGACGGGCCGAGGGAGCGGCACTGACGCGATCCGAGGTGCTGCAGAGCGCGCTGTCGCTCTTCGTCGAGCAGGGCTATTCGGCCGTCACGATGCCGCAGATCGCAGACCGGGCGCGGGTCTCCGTCGCCACGGTGTACTCCTCGGTCGGCGGAAAGTCGCAGCTCTTCATCGCGCTGTTCGACGAGGCTGCCCGAGATGTCGTGATCGACCGGGCACTGCAGCGTGTGGCCGAGGCGGAGACTCCCTCGGAGGTCGTTCGAGCGATCGGCCACGGCACGCGATCGGTCTCCGAGCGCCACCAGTGGCTGATGACGACCCTGTACGACAATGCCGGCGCCGAGCCCGCCATCGCCGCCCGCGTGCAGGCGGCCCAGCATGATCTGCGCGAGAACTGCGCACGAGCCGCGGAACGCATCCGGGAACTGAACGGCGTGGTCGACCAACCGCTCAGCGAAACGGCGACCGTGCTCCTCTTCTTCTTCGGTGTCGCAGCCTGGCGCGCCCTGCGCGACTCCGGGTGGTCGTGGGATCGGGCCGAGCAGTGGCTGGTGTCACAGGCGCTGCACGCCCTGGGCCTGCGGGTCTAGCCCTTCACGGGCGCGGGAGGCGGCCCTGCCGGTGGCCCGATCAGCCGACGGCAGCGACGAGTTCGATCTCGACCCGCGCACCGAGCGGCAGGGCCGCGACCTCGTACGCCGCTCGCGCGGGCAGCACGTTTCCGGTGAAGACGGCGGCGTAGGCCGCGTTGATCTCCGCGAAGTCGGCGAGGCTGGTGGTGAGCACGGTGGTCTTCACGACGCGTTCGATGGAGCTGCCCGCCGCGACGAGAATGGCCTCGGCATTCCGCAGCGACTGGGTGGTCTCTGCGCCGATGCCGCCGGCGGCGAAGGCGCCGGTCGCGGGGTCGATCGGCAGCTGCCCCGAGACGAACACGAGGTCGCCGAGCCGAACGGCCTGCGAGTACGGCCCCACGGCGGCGGGGGCATCGGGGGTCGCGATGGCGACGGGGGTGGCTGGCTGGGTCATGAGTGGTCCTTCAGAATCGTGGCGACCGCGTCGAAGACGGCGGGCGAGGTGGTGGCGTGCACGGCGAGGCGGATGCGGTCGTTCCCGTGCAGGGTGGCGGTGTAGCCCGCCGCGGCGAGAGCGGCGTGCGCCTCGTGGGCGCGGCCGGGCGAATCCGCGGGCGCGTGGCCGGGGGAGCCGATGCCCACCGCCACGATGCCGGCGCGCTCAGCGGGCCCCCGGGCCGAGAGCACGTCGACGCCGGCGGCATCGAGTGCGGCGAGCAGGGCATCCACGCGGCTGGAGATGGCGGTCTCGATCGCTTCGACCCCCGCGCTCTCGACGAGTTCGAGTGCCGTCGCGAAGGCGCCGGTGGCGAAGGGCGACAGGTTCGAGATGCCGAAGCGCAGGGCGTCGGCCCGCACCGGATGCTCTTCGCCGTCGTAGTGGGAGGGGTCGACGACCCCGGTCCAGCCGCCGAGGATCGGTCGGATGCGCTCGAGGCCCGCGGGGGAGAATGCCAGCGCCCCGGCTCCCCAGCCCGCACGGAGCCACTTCTGCCCGCCGACCACGAGGGCGTCGGCGACCGTCCACGGCAGGTCGACGACACCGAATCCCTGAATCCCGTCGACGATGAGCAACCGGTCGGGCCCGATCGCCGCCCGCAGGGCCGGAAGGTCGGCGCGGAACCCGGTGCGGAAGTCCACGGCGCTCACCGCGAGGGCGGTCACCTGCACCCCGGCTGCGCGGGCATCGTCGAGCGCGGCCGCGACGGCGTCGGGGGTCACCCGTTCGCCGACGGCGCCGAAGAGCCGGGCATCCGTCAGCCCCGCCTCGCGCGAACGCAACCACGGGTAGAGGTTCGCCGGGAACTCGCCCCGGCTGACGAGCACGGTTCCGCCCACACCGAAGGCCACCTGGAAGAGGCCCAGCGAGGTGTGCGGCACCAGGGCGACGGAATCGACGCCGAATCCGCTCAGCCGGGCGAAGGCGGCCCGGGCCCGCGCGTCTTCGGCGTGCACGACGTCGCTCGCGCCCACGGCGCCCCCGACGGCGATCGCCATCAGGTCGGCGGCCCGCTGCGCGACGGCCGTCGAGGGCGGGCCGTAGCTGGCGAAGTTGAGGTACCCCGGCTCCTCGCCGAAGAAGGCGAGGTAGGCGTCGAACCCGTCGGTCACTTCAGCACCCGTTCGAGAAAGCGCTGGGTGCGGGCCTCGCGGGGGTGCACGAGCACCTCGTCGACCGTTCCCTGCTCGACGATGCCGCCGTCGGCCATGAAGACCACGCGGTCGGCGACCTCACGGGCGAACCCCATCTCGTGGGTGACCACCAGCATGGTCATGCCGTCGGCGGCGAGGTCGGCCATCACGGTCAGCACCTCGCCGACCAGCTCGGGGTCGAGCGCGCTCGTCGGCTCATCGAAGAGCATGAAGAGGGGTTTCATCGCCACGGCACGGGCGATGGCCACCCGCTGGCGCTGGCCGCCCGAGAGCTGGCTGGGGTAGCTGTCGATCTTGTCGCCGAGCCCCACCCGCTCGAGGATCTGCAGGGCCTCGGCCTCTACCAGCTTGGGCTTGCGCTTCTGCACGTGCACGGGCCCCTCGGTGACGTTCGCCAGAACGGTGAGGTGCGGAAAGAGGTTGAAGTGCTGGAAGACCATTCCCGTCGAGGCGCGCTGCTTCGACAGTCGGGCTTCGTTCAGTTCGTGCAGCCTTCCGCCGCGCTCCTCGAACCCCATCGGCTGGCCGTCGACCCAGACCTCGCCCGCGTCGGGTACCTCGAGCCGGTTGATGCAGCGCAGGAAGGTCGACTTGCCCGCGCCGGAGGGCCCGATGATGCAGACCACCTCGCCCGAGGCGACCTGCAGCGAGACATCCGTCAGCACCTGGTGCGCGCCGTAGTGCTTGCTCACGCGCACGGCATCGAGCAGGGGAGCGGTGGCGCCGTTCGGGGTCTGCCGGGCATCCGGAACCGTGTTCGTCATACTTCGCTCCTCATCAGGGGTGGCGTGACCAGGTCGCGCGCCAGGCGGCGCCGTGCCCGGCGGGTGGGGCCACCGCGGGCGCGGTCGCTGCGGTCGAAGGACTTCTCGAGGTACGACTGGCCGATGCTCGCGACACTCACGATCACCATGTACCAGAACGCGGCCGCGATCAGCGTCTCCATCACCTGCAGGTTGAACGAGGCGATGTTGTTCGCGGCCCTGATGAGTTCGACATAGCCGATGACCGAGGCCATGGCCGTACCCTTCAGCATGTTGATGAAATCGTTGCCGGTGGGCGGGATGATCACCCGCATCGCCTGCGGAAGAACGATGCGCCACATCCGCTGCAGAGGCGTCTCGCCGATCGACTGGGCGGCCTCGATCTGCCCGCGGTCGACGCTGTTCAGCCCGGCCCGCACGATCTCGGCCATGTAGGCGCTCTCGTTCAGCATGAGGCCGAGGAAGGCTGCGACGAAGGTGGTCATCACGGCGTTCGTCGACAGGTCGACGAAGACCACGTCGGTGAACGGGATGCCCAGCTGCAGCCGGGGAAAGATGAGTGCGAGGTTGTACCAGAGCAAAATCTGCAGCAGAACGGGCAGGCCGCGGAAGAGCCAGGTGTACGCCCCGGCGAACCAGCGGGCGACGGGGTTGGCCGAGATGCGCATCAGCGCGATGATCACGCCGATGATGACGGCTGTGACCTGGGCCGCCACCGCCAGGATGATGGTGTTGACCAGCCCCTGCAGGATGATCGGCGAGATGACGTAGTACGGAATGTCGCGCCACGAGATGTCACCCTGCGACGCACCGTATGCCAGCGCTGCCAGCAGCACGAGGATGACCGCTGCGACCACCCACCTGCCCCAGTGGCGCAGGCGCACCTGGGGCAGGAGTTCCCGAAGGGCGGGAGTCGTCATTACTTTCCGCCGTTGACCGCTGCGGCCGTGACGGCGCCCGAGGAGATGCCCCACGCGTCGAGGATCTTGCCGTAGGTGCCGTCGGCGATCAGGTCGTCGAGCGCCTTGGCCATCGCGTCGCGGAGCCCGGGGTTGTCTTTGTTCACGCCGATACCGTAGGGGGCGCCGTCGATCACATCGCCGGGCACGACCTCGAAGGCGTTCCCGTCCTGCGTGGTCTTGGAGATGTAGACCGCGCTCGGCAGGTCGTTGACGATCGCGTCGATACGCCCGGTGCGCAGCTGGGTCTGGTTCTGGCTGTCGCTGTCGGTGACCGAGATGTTCAGCGCGGCCTTGCCGTCTGTGGTGCACTTCGTGCTCGTGTCTTCGGCGAAGGTCTGCTGGCTGGTGCCCGTCACGACGGCGATGTTCTTGCCGCAGAGGGTGTCGGGGCCGGTGATGCCGGCGGGGTTGCCCTTCTGCACCATGAGCGTGATGCCGCTGGTGAGGTAGTCGACGAAGTCGATCGACTGCTGGCGGGTGGCGGTGTCGTTCATCGCGGCGATGGTGGTGTCGACGCGACCCGACTGCAGGCTCGTGATGAGTGCGCCGAAGTCGAGGTTCGAGTAGGTCACGGTGAGGCCGAGCTTGGTGCCGATGGCGGTGATGAGGTCGTGGTCGGAGCCGACCACCGTGGCTCCGTCTGCGGCGTAGAAGTTGTTCGGGGCCGACTGCACGTTCGAGCCCACCTTCAGCTCCTTGGTGCTGGCGATGGCGCTCGGCACCATCGCCGAGAGAGCCGAGTCCTCTTTCACGGCGGAGAGCAGGGCCGAGGTGTCGGGGATGCTGCTGGCCGAGCTGCCGCCCGAGGCGGAATCGGACGAGCCGGGCTGCGGCGCTGAGGGCCCCCCGCAACCGGTCAGCACGACGGCCAGCGAAACGGCCGCGACGGTGGCGGCAAGAGCGGACTTGCGAGTGACGTGCATGTGAATCCCCTTTGATCTTTCCTGACGAGCGTTATCAGCATGATAATAGTTATTTATCACGGTGATGCATTTCTGTTACATGAAGGACACATTGTCAAGAGACGCGACGGTGCGACAGGATGTCGCCATGCCCGACCAACGCACGAACCCTCCGCAGCGTGAGATCCGGCCCGAGTTCGCTCCCTACCTGGGGCTGCTCGACTTTCTCGGCGCTCTGCTGGGCCCGCGCACCGAGATCGTGCTGCACGACGTGAGCGACCTCTCGCGCTCGATCATCGCCGTGGTGAACGGCGAGATGAGCGGGCGGAGCGTCGGCGGGCCGGCGACCGACCTGGTGCTGAAGATTCTGCAGAACCGCGAGTACCTCGAACGCGACTACCTCACGAACTACCTGGCGCAGGGGCAGTCGGGCGGGTACTTCCGCTCGTCGACCTACTTCATCAGGGACGAGCGGGGCGAGGTGATCGGGATGCTCTGCCTCAACGTCGACGACGGGCCCCTGCACGAGGCCCGAAAGCTGCTCGAGGCACTGACGCAGACGACCGGTCTGCTGAAGTCGACAGGGCTGGCTCCGGATGCCCGATCCGAACCCTCGGCAGACGAGGGGCCGCACGAGGTGGCCGAGCGCCTCACGCTGAGCGTCGACGAGCTCACCCACGACAGCGTGGCGCGCACCGTCGCGCGCCTGCGCGTGGAGGGCAGCCGCATGACGCAGGAGGAGAAGCTCGAAGCCGTGAGCGAACTCGATGCGGCGGGCATCTTCCTGATGAAGGGCTCGGTCGCTCACGCTGCGCACGCGCTGCACGTGTCGGAGCCCACCATCTATCGTTACCTGAAGCAGCTGCGAACGAGGGGCGTCCCCGCCCGCAGCTGACGCCACCCGCCCGCCCGCTGCTGCGCCTGGCTGGTCGGCCGCGCGACAGGTGGGACAAGCCCCGGGGGATCAGCCCGAGGGGTTCTCCACGGGCGTCCCGTTCTGCTCGGTGCCCTCTTCGGGGTCGATCTCGTCGGGCTTCGGGGTGTTGTCGGGGCGCGGGTCACTCATCGTCGGCGCCTCCGCCCGAGACCGTGTCTTCGCCGTCTTCGGAGTCGCTCCCGTCGGAGCCGGAGCCGTCGGGCAGCTGCTCAGCGTCGCCGCTTCGCGTGTCGCGCGCCTGCGCATCGTCGTCGGGGGTCGTCTCGTCGGCGCCGGCCATGATGGGGGCGTCCTGTGTCTCGTCTGTCGTCATGACCCGAACTGTACGGCCGGGCGCTCGCGGCCGCTACCCATTGCGCCGCGGCCGAACGGTTGTGTCGTACCTGGAGTCTGCCGCGCAGCTGGGACTGGCCGGGCGGCTCAGCCCCAGAACGCCCGCACGTCGTCTGCCACGAGGTCGGCCTGGCGGCGACCGGCTTCGGCGGAGGCTCGGCGGGTGTGCATGAGCAGCGGGTTCGCGCCGAACGCTTCGGTGCTCTCATCGTCGGCCTCCACCACGAGCACCTCGCTGGTGCCCCTCAGGGTGTCGACGACGCCCGGCAGCGTCGGGCCCATCCCGCTCACGGGCGGCTCGGGGGAGCAGGCGATCACCAGGATGCGGGTGCAGTCGGCGGCCACGTCGGCGTTCGTCGCGGAGCGCATCCCCCCGTCCATGTACACGTGCCCATCGATGGTGATCGGTTTGAAGACGCCCGGAACGGCGCAACTCGCGGCGACCGCGCTGGTGAGGTCGGCATCCGAGTCGCGATCGAAGACGGTGAAGTGCCCGCTCTCGGCGTCGACCGCGGTGATGCGCAACTCGCCGGCCGGCCAGCCCTCCTCGGGCAGCAGCGGCGCGATGCGGGCGCGGCTCGCCGCGTCGTCGGAGCGCTGGTAGTCCTCGCGGGCGAACTCGCCGATCGTGCGGCGGGCGGCCGCCTCGCCCTCTGTGCTGGCGACACCGGCCATGATGACCTTCATCGTGCGGGAGAGGTCGCGGTCCTCCGCGCCGTCGGGCGCAGGGTCGACGACGGGTCGCCCGTCGGCGTCAGCGGCGGCGGCGTCAGCGGCAGCGGCCGCATCAGCGACGGCCGCGTCATCGGTGGCGCCGGCAGCCGCGTCATCGGCGACCAGGGCGGCATAGGTCGCGTCGAGGGAGCCGGCGCGGAGGCCGACACCCACGACCGACCCGGCCGACGTTCCGACCACGACGTCGGCGCCCTGCAGGTCGATGCCGTGCTGCAGGAGGCCGGTCAGCAGGCCGGTCTCCCACGCGATGCCGGCGACGCCCCCTCCGCCCAGCACGATGGCGCGGCGTTCGGTGCCCTGGTCGAGTCGGTCGTCTGTATCACTCATGCTGCAACGCTACCCGCGCCCGGCGACATCGGCGCTCTCGCTTAGGATCGGTTGGATGCCCTCCCCCCGCGTCCGCCCTGCCAGCCCTCCCGCGAACCCCGAGAACGAGGGCTTCATCCGTGTGCGCGGCGCGCGGGAGAACAACCTGCGCGATGTGGATGTCGACGTGCCGCGCGACTGCATCGTCGCCTTCACCGGCGTCTCCGGTTCGGGTAAGTCGTCGCTCGCGTTCGGAACGATCTTCGCCGAGGCGCAGCGCCGGTTCCTCGAATCGGTGGCGCCCTACGCCCGGCGCCTGATCGCGCAGGGCACCACCCCGCACGTCGACTCCATCACGGGCCTGCCGCCGGCCGTCGCGTTGCAGCAGCGGAGGGGCGCGCCCAGCTCTCGGTCGACCGTCGGCACGCTGACGACACTGTCGAACTCGGTGCGCATGCTGTATTCGCGGGCCGGAAGCTACCCGCAGGGGGCGGCGCGGCTCGAATCGGACTCCTTCTCGCCGAACACGGTCGCGGGTGCCTGCCCGCGCTGCCACGGCATGGGCGTCGCCCACGAGGTCACGGAGGCCTCCGCCGTTCGCGACGACTCCCTCACCATCCGCGAGGGCGCGATCTCGGCGTGGCCCGGAGCGTGGCAGGGCAAGAACCTCCGCGATGTGACGGCGGGCCTCGGCTACGACATCGACCGCCCGTGGCGGGAACTCGGCCGGGAGGAGCGGGACTGGCTGCTGTTCACCGAAGAACAGCCCGTGGTCGAGGTGCACCCGCAGCGCGACCGCGTCGCCAAACCCTACAAGGGCCGGTTCTGGAGCGCCCGGCAGTTCGTGATGCACACCCTCGCCGACTCGCAGAGCGAGTCGCAGCGCACCAAGGTGCTGCAGTTCGTCGAATCGGGGCCGTGCTCCCTCTGCGGCGGAAGCGGGCTGACGCGAGCGGCGCTGGCGGTCACCGTCGCCGGGCTGACGATCGCCGAGGTGAACGGGCTCACCCTCGCCGACCTCGCGGCGATGCTGAACCCCATCGCCTCGCTCGAGCACGCCGCCCCGGCCACGTCGCGCGCGTCGTCGGGCGAGGGAACGGAGGTCTCCGTGGCGATCGCCCGCGACCTGCTGGGCCGGGTCGAGGTGCTGACCGGGCTGGGCCTCGGGTACCTCAGCCTCGACAGGGCGACCCCCACCCTCTCTCCCGGGGAGATGCAGCGGCTGCGCATCGCCACCCAGCTGCGGTCGGGCCTGTTCGGTGTGGTCTACGTTCTCGACGAACCGAGCGCCGGCCTGCATCCGGCCGACGCCGAACCTCTCATCGAGGTTCTGGAGAGCCTCCGCGCCAGCGGCAACAGCGTCTTCGTCGTCGAGCACGACATGGACATCGTGCGGCGGGCGGACTGGATCGTCGACGTCGGGCCCGGCGCAGGCGCCGGCGGCGGCGAGGTGCTCTACAGCGGGCCTGTCGAGGGTCTCGCCGAGATCGAAGCGTCTGTGACGCGGCGTTTCCTGCAGCCGACGCCGCATCGGCCTGCCGGGCATGCCCTGCGGGCCCCGGTCGACTGGCTCCGCCTGCGGGATGTCACGCTGCACAACCTCGATCATCTCGACGCCGATGTGCCGCTCGGCGTGCTGACCGCGGTCACCGGAGTGTCGGGTTCGGGCAAATCGACGCTCGTGGGGAGGGTGCTCGCCGAACGTGGCACCGAGCATCCACTCGTCGACAGGGTCGTGCAGGTCGACCAGAGGGCGATCGGGCGAACGCCCCGGTCGAACCTCGCGACCTACACGGGGCTGTTCGACGCGGTGCGCGCCGCATTCGCGGCGACACCCGATGCGGCGGCGAGGGGATGGTCGGCGGGGCGCTTCTCGTTCAATGTCGTCGGCGGCCGATGCGAGGTGTGCCAGGGCGAGGGATACGTGTCTGTCGAGCTGCTGTTCCTGCCCGGCAGCTGGGCGCCCTGCCCCGAATGCCACGGCACCAGGTACAACCGGGAGACGCTCGAAGTGCTGTGGCACGGCGCATCGATCGCCGACGTGCTCGGCATGACCGTCGAAGAGGCCGCGCCCTTCCTCGCCGAGGTGCCGGCCGCCTCCCGGGCGCTCGAGACCCTCCACCAGGTCGGGCTCGGCTACCTGCGGCTCGGCCAGCCCGCCCCCCAGCTCTCGGGAGGCGAAGCGCAGCGCATCAAGCTCGCGACAGAGCTGCAGCGCGCCCGCTCGGGCCACACCCTCTACCTGCTCGACGAGCCGACCACGGGCCTGCACCCGGCCGATGTCGAACTGCTCGTCGTGCAACTCGAGCGCCTCGTCGACGCGGGCAACACGGTGGTTCTGGTCGAGCACTCCATGCCCGTGGTCGCCGCCGCCGACCACGTCATCGACATGGGTCCCGCCGGCGGTGTCGAGGGCGGGCGGATCGTGGCCTCGGGCACTCCGCACGCCGTCGCCGCCGAGGCTCGCAGCCGCACCGCCCCCTACCTCGGCCGCCACCTGTCGGCCTAGAGGCAGACCGCGCCCGGGTCAAGGCCTGACCCGCCTGCGCCCCGGGCCTGTTGAATGGAGGCACGGAAGGGACATCGATGCGCAGAGACCTGATACTGATCGACAGCGAGATACACCAATTGGCACAGGGTGCCGACCTTGAGGCGATAAAGACCCAGGCCCTCCAGGCTGTGCACGACGGCGGAGGCCTCCTCGACCTCGTGGTCGTCGGCAACAAGTCGGTGACGGCCCTTGTGTCACCCGGTGTGTCAGTGCAGTTCGAGTCGATCCAGGTTCCGCGGGACGATCGTGACGACGGCGATCTCGACGCCCCGTACGACGTGGACTACTCCGAATCGATGTACTGAGCCCGCCTAGCCCTGGCCGCTGACGCTCGTCGCCTCGATCGTCAGCACGATGCGCTGCTGGTCGCGGCCGCCGTACCAGGGGTAGGGCCGGCCGGTGTACTTCTGCGAGAGGGCCTCGATGCTCTCGGTGCCGCCCTCCGTGGTCATGTTCGTCACCCTGCCCCGCACCTGGATGTAGCGGAACGGGTTCTCCGGGTCCTGGATGGCGAGCGCCACCCGAGGGTCGCGCTCGACGTTCCGCACCTTCACGTAGCCGACCACGGTGTTGATGATGACGTTGACGCCGTCGGTGTCGACCCACGTCTCCGTCACCTGCGGCGAACCGTCGGGCATGATGGTCGACAGAAAGCACGGGCTCGGCTTCCGCAGCAGGTCGAGCAGGGTGTCGGGCAGGGTCATGGGGTCTCCTCGGTCGAGCGCGGAGTGCGCTCGCGTCTTCATCGATTCTCCTCCCGAGCGGGCCGCGCGCTGTGAGGGGTTGCGCAGGCTGCGCAGGCTGTGAGGGTTGCAGGCCGCGTGGGGCGTCTCGGTTCAGGGCTGCGGCCGAGGGGGCCGGGTGGAGTCCCGTGCGACGAGGCTGACCCCTCCGTGGTAGTCGCCGTCGGCTGCCCCGAACAGTCGACGGAACGCCTCGCGGCCGAGCCGTCGTCGATCCACGGCGATGGTGGTGAGAGAGGGATTCAGCAGCTGCGAGGTGGGGAGGTCGTCGTGGCCGACGATCGAGAGGTCGTCGCCGATGCGGAGCTCGAGCTCGTGTGCTGCCATGTACACGTAGTGGGCGGCGAAGTCGGAGTTCGTGATGATGGCCGTGGGTGCAGGCCGGGAGCGCAGCGCCGAGACGATCGCCGTGGTGATGGCGGCTCCCTGCAACTCGGCGCTGATGACCACCGGTTCCGCTCGGGCCTCCCGACAGAGTTCGACGAATCGGGTCAGCCGGTCCTCGTCGGAACGGAGTGCCTCGGGAGCAGTGAGAAAGCCGATGCGCTGGTGACCCAGGGCGCGGAGGTGTTCGAAGGCCATCGTGACGGCCCTGCCTCCATCGGGCGAGACGCGCGGGATGCCCGGTCCGAGGTGTGTCGACGAGTTGATCAGAACGGTGCGTGCACCGGGCCGCAGGGTGAGCCACTCCTGCACCACGTGCGCGCTCCCGACCGGGGCGATGGCGAGACTGTTGACCCGGCGGGCCGCCAGGTGCCGGATGTGTCGGCGCTCGCGGTCTTCGGAGTACTCCGAATCCATCGCCAGAACCGTGATGTCGTGCTCGAACGCGGCCTCCTGCATCCCGGCCAGCACGTCGTTGAAGTACGGGTTCGCAATGTTGCGCACGATGAGGCCGTGCACAGCGGTCTTGCCTGTGCGCAGTTCCCGCGCCAGCGTGTCGGGTTGGTAGCCGAGTTCGCGCGCGGCCCGCAGAATCTCCTCGCGCTTCTCCGGGGAGACACCCGGTTTGCCGTTCAGGGCGAAGCTGGCGAGCGCGGGGGAGACCCCCGCAGCGTGGGCGACGGTCTTGAGCGTCGCGCGGCGCCGAAGCGCGGGTACGGCCGTCTCGCCGGGCTGAGCGGCCGGAGCGGAGATGTCGTCGTCCATAGTCAGCCATTCTGCCCCTCGGAACGGCGTGCTCAGTCGTCGTCCTCCTCGTCCTCGTCGCCGGGCCGGGTGGCGATGCCGGTCACGGCGACCCGTTCCACACCGGGCAACTCGAGCAGGGGTGGAACGAGATCGCGAAGCGGTTGCCGGCCGATGAACCGCACATCCATCGAGATCACCGCCTGCCCGGCCCGGGTCACCCTGTCACTTCGCCGGATGGCGGTCGCGAAACCCATGGCGGTCGCGAGGGAGAGGATGTTCCGAAGTATCCCCTGCCCGTCGAGGTAGGTGATCCGGAGCACCCGTTTGCGGTCGGCGCTCGGTATCCGGCGAACCAAGGGGCCGATGACGAAGAGGGTGACCAAATGCAGAACCGTGATGAACAGGGCCAACGAGAGCATGCCCGCGCCGCAGGCCATGCCCACGGCCGCCGATTCCCAGATCGTCGCCGCGGTCGTCAGGCCGCGCACGACATCCCTGCCCTTGAAGATGACCCCGGCCCCGAGAAAGCCGATGCCGCTGACCACCTGTGCCGCGATGCGCGAGGGGTCGAGGTTCACCTCCTGGCCGAGCACCAGATCGAAGCCGTAGGCCGAGACGAGCGTGAATCCGCACGCCCCGATGCCGACGAGCACATGGGTGCGGTATCCCGCGCTCTTCTGGCGCATCTGGCGTTCGATGCCGATCAGGGAGCACAGCGCGAAGGCGGCCAGAAGAAGCTCGAGCTCCACCCCGCTCGTCTCGGAGAACACGCTGATCAGGGTCATCGCAGATCAGGCTCCCGCGCGGGTGCTGCCGGTCGGCGAGCCCGCCAGCGACAGGCCGCCGGTCTGCAACAGGGAGTGCAGGGTCGACGCGGGCAGCGGCACGTACAGCTCGACGTTCCGGTCACTCGCGTGCCCTTCGGCGCTCAGGCCGCCCACCGAGTACGGGTCGTTGGCGGCGGCCTCCCGGTGCAGTGCGGCGAGGTCTGCCAGCGTCGTGCCGCCGCTCGGAGCGGGATCGACCTGTGAGTCGATCATGGTGCTCCGGATGATCGCACCCCGCCCCGGGGCCACCTCGACGGTGATGCTCCGCAGTTGCACGGGCCATTCGGCCACCGAGCTCGTCGAGAGCTCCCAGAAGCCGCCCGACCCGCCGGGCCGCGGAGTGGCTGCGTTCTTGTGCGTGTGCCCAGACACCCAGAGGATCACGTTCGGGTAGCGGTGCAGAAGGGCCTCCACCTCGTCGGCCAGGTGCAGCGGCCCTGTTTCGGCCGAGGGCCGGTACCCATTGGTGAGCGTCGAGATTCCGTGGTGCGAGCAGAGAAGCACCAGGCGATCGGTCGCGTCGCCCGACTGCATGCTGCCGTCTGCGTCGACCCAGGTCGAGTGCACCTCGCGCAGTCGCTCCTCCAGCCAGCGCAGCTGGGCATCGTCGATGCAGCCGTCGACGTGGCCCGCCGGGTTGGTCGTGTCGAGGGTGATGACGCGAAGGCCCGGTACGTCGTCGTGGCAGTAGTAGGCGGTGCCGTTCCGCTCGTTGTCGACTGTGAAACCGTGCCCGTCGGGGGTGCCGCCGGCGGCGCGGTGCTCGGCGACGTACTCCTGCTTGCTGACGATGCGCCGGTCGTTCCGCGCCTCGATGCCGACCGACGGTCCTGTCGAGAAGACGCCTGCGTCGTCGACATAATCGGCCAGGGCGTCGCCGTCGACCGGTGCCGCTGACGGACGGTCGACGGGTTTACGATCGCCGACGAGAAAGTCGTCGTAGCCCCGAGGGGCCGCTGCCCGACCCTGCACGAGGCAGTCGTGGTTGCCGAAGCAGGCGAGCCACGGCAGGCCGACCCCCGCCGCATCGAAGGGGAACGTCGCCGTCTCGATGGCGCCGGCGTAGCTGGGGAAGCCCCGGCGCGTCTTCCACTCGTCGGTCGTTCCGGGTTCGGGGTTCCAGTAGGACGGGTGATTCGACAGGGTGACGGTGTCCCGCAGGTTGCGGGTCGTCTCGCCGGGGCGGATGCGCCCTCCGTTCATCATCGAGAGGTACTGGCGCAGTTCGTTGATCTGCGCCGAGTCGGTGTTGTCTCCCGTCGTCACGACGAAGTCCGCCGTTCGGCCGTCGAGAGTGACACTGGCCCGCACCGTGCGGATGATCGATTCGATCGCCTGCAGCAGGAGGAACTCCTGGGGTCGGTAGGCCGGCAGCATGCGCGACCATTCGGCATCCCCGGCGAGCCGCTGCAGGAACTCCACCCTGCTGGGGGAGGCGAGGTCGGCCAACTGGAAGTCGGTGATGTGCAGGAACCGGCTGAGCGTCTCTCGCTGGGCATCCCAGCCGCTGATGCCGTCGGTCCCATCGGTTTCGTCGCCGAGAAGCTCGGTGCGTCGCAGGTGATTCTCCCCGGGTGCGTACTCGAGCCGGCGGTAGCCGCCCTCTCCCGGTGCGCTCTTCACGATGACGCGCTCGGTGGTGTCGACCGCCTCGGTCGGGGTTGTCGGGTGGATCTCAGACACGCACGGTCTCCTCTTCTTTGTTGATGTCCTCCAGGCTCCGGCCCTTCGTCTCGGGCGCGAGCACGACGCAGATCGCGAGCCCTGCGGCCCCGACCGCTGCGAAGAACCACAGAGCGACGTTGTTGCCCCAGATCGCCACGAAGTTCGGGAAGACCAGAACGCCGAGAATGGATCCGATGCGGCTGACCGAGGTGGCGAATCCGGCACCGGTCGCCCGGATCGAGGTGGGGAACAGCTCGGTCGGATAGACGAAGTTCAGAATGCCGCCGCCCGAGTTCGCGAACAGCACCGCCGCACTGAAGAGAACGATCAGAAAGGTGAGGGTCGGGGTGAGGTTGACGGCCAGAACGATCAGCGACAGGGTGAGTCCCGCGAACGACGTGATGATGAGCGGGCGGCGACCCCATCGGTCGACCAGATTCATCCCGATCAGCGAGCCGATGAGACCCAGAAGCGCGACCAGCCCGGAGCCGATCAGAGTGACCGCCCTGTCGCCGTTGGTGAGCGGCGCGAGAATCGTCGGGGTGTACATCGAGATTCCGTAGTACGCCGTGGCGTAGCAGAACCAGAAGCCGCAGACGAAGAAGGTGCGCTTTCTGAGCGTCTTCGAGAAGAGGAACCGCAGCTGCTGCTTGCCCGCCTTCGCGGGCTCGAATGCGGGGAGGGTCGCGTCTCCGGTGATCTGCATCATCACCTGGTGGGCCTCCTCCTCGCGGCCCTTCGAGATCAGCCAGCGAGGGGACTCGGGGAGCTTCAGGCGGAAGAAGAAGACGACTAATGCGAAGACCGCGCCGACGAGCAGCAGCCCACGCCAGGCGAAGTCACCGAGGGGGAGCAGCGCCAGGCCCACCAGGTACGCGACGACCGCGCCGATGAACCACATCGCGCCGAGGAACGTGCTGTGGCTGCCGCGCCGCTTGTTCGACGCGAACTCCGACACGAGCGTGGCCGAGATCGGGTAGTCGGCGCCGATTCCCACGCCCAGCAGGAAGCGGAACACGATCAGCTGCCAGACATCCATCGAGAAAGCGCTCAGCCCGGCGAACACGACGAACGCCAGAAGATCGACCACGTACATCGCCTTCCGCCCGAACCGGTCGGTGAGATTGCCGAGCCAGCTCGCCCCGATGAACGAACCGATGATGGCCGAGGAGACCAGCAGGCTCTTCTGCAGCGGGTCCACATCCCAGTCGCTGGCGATCAGCGGCAGTGCCACGGCGATGACGGTCAGGTCGAACCCGTCGAGAAAAGTGCCGCCGGCCGAGAGGAACGTCACCCGCCGTTGGAACCGCTGCACCTTCGGACTCTCCAGTCCTTCAAGCGTCATTCCCATACCTCCTTGTACGGACCAGGCCCGGTCTCCCCAGCCTGCTCTAAATCGATTTAGAAAGAGTAGGTCACCTCCCTCGCGCCGTCAATCCCCCTCTGCCCTCAGTACGATGAAGCCGTGTTCATCGAGACGCCCCAGGTCACCCGCCGCGCCGTCGTCGGCGCTGCGTGGTCGGCCCCGCTCGTGGCCGCGCTGGTCGCCGTGCCGGCCACCGCGAGCAGTACCCCCGAGACCGGCTTCGCCTGCCTGGGTGACTCGCTCACGGCAGACGGCGGGTTCGGCGATGTGGTGGCGGATGCGTTCGGCTGGCAGCACGCGAACCTCGGCGTTTCGGGGCAGACCTCCACAGAGGTCGCGTTCCGGTTCGGTGCGCTCCCGCTCGCGGTGACCGTCGACGGAATGCGGATGCCCGGCAGCGGCCCCGTCGTCGTCGACACGCTCGATCCGGCAACGAGCTACCGCGCGGGAGGTGCGACGTCGAAACCGTTCCGGTACGACGCCGAGCTGATGGGCATCCCGGGCACCTTCACCGAAGACGCCTCACACGACCCGCCGCGGCTGAGCTTCACCCGCACCGACGCGGGCGATGCCGTGGCCGTTCCCGACGGGTCGACGTTGCGCGGAACCCAGGGCGACGCCTACCGTTCCGACCCGATCACGATCTGGGTGGGGCGGAACAACATCGCCGCCCAGGCCGACGTGCTGCGGGACATCGATGCGATCGTCGCCTCACTCGCTCCGAAGAACTCCCGGTTCCTGGTCTTCTCGGTGACGAACAGCCAGCACGAGCCCTCCGGGTCGGTCGGCTACGGCCAGATCGCCGCCACCAACGCCGCGATCGAGGCGAAGTACCCGGGCAACTACCTCGATGTGCGCCGCTACCTGATCGACCACGGGCTGGCCCAGGCCGGGCTCACGCCGACCGCGGCCGACCTGGCGGCGATCAGCGAAGACAGGGTGCCGCCGCAGCTGCACCGCGACGTCATCCACTTCACGGACGAGGCGCAGAAGGTGATCGGGCACTACGCGACCGTGGTGATGCTCGCCAAACGCTGGAAGCTGCGCTGAGACGGCCGACCCCCGCGGGTCAGGAGTAGGCGGCGACGGCGCGAGCGTAGTACTCGTCGCTCGACGTCAGGCCCGACCGCAGGCCGGAGTCACCGATCTTCAGCGCGAGGCCGACCCAGCTCGCCAAGCCCCCGGGGTCAGGGACCCGCCCGAGGTAGCGCTGGTACATCAGGCTCACGCGCTCGCTGATCGTCTCCGTCGAATCCCAGAACTGGTCGATCACCCACTGGCGGCCGTTCTGCTGAACGAGCGCCGACCAGAAGTCGCGGTCGGCCGACGACGCGTTGCGGTGCAGCAGGGTGACGTAGAGCGAGGCCACGAAACCGCGGTCGGTCCGGGTGTGGGCCGCGTAGTACTCGTCGGAGGCGTAGAACTGCGTCTCGATGTCGTCGGTGGTGATGGTGCCGGCCTGCATCAGGGTGAGCCAGTGGGCTCGCCCGCCGGGCTCCGACGAACGGCCGAGCACGGTGCGGTAGGCGGCGTCGATGCGGATCAGTCGGTACTCGTCGCTGTTGACGAACGCGTCGGAGACCACGTTCCGCGGTGACCCGGTGGCGAGCTGGCCGCCCCACCACTGCCGGTCGTCGCCCGACGCGGTGCGGTTGAGGTAGTCCTGGTAGAGAGCGGCGACGTAGGCGCCGCTGGCGGAGAGGGAGGGCAGAACGGCGGTCGCAGGGCGCACGTTCAGCGGCGCGTTCGTGTTGCGGAAGTCGACGTGCTGGTGGTTGCACGAGTCCGAGAACTGGCTGATGTTCGCGAGCGGGAGATTGCCGCGACAGTTCACCTGGCCGGCGTTCGTGCCGCGCGGCACGAACGTGTCGAGAAACCGCAGCAGATCGATGGTCGCGCCGTTGCCACCGTTCAGACCGTCGCCGCCCACGCTGGTGAAGTCGATCGCCTCTCCCGGGTTCAGGCAGTGCACGGAGTAGGTCGGCGGGCCGCAGTTCAGATTCGAGCCGATGCAGGGTCGCTGCAGGTCGGAGACGGTGAGCGAGCCGAAGTTCTGCAGCGTCAGCACGAGAACCTGCAGAATGCGCACGTCGAGCGCACACCCTGCCTGCGCCTGGCCGTTGGCGAGCGGCGCGATCTCCCGCTGGAAGATCAGCGTGGGGTTCGTGCGGAACTTGCCGGCCGAGTTCGCCTGCACGAGGGTCTGGGCGAGTTCGATCGGATTGCTCGACACCGCAGGCTGGGTGACGGCCGTCGGGGCGACCATCAGCGCCGCCGCGGCATCCGGAACACCCGCGGGAGCACCGGCTGCGGCAGGCGCCACGCCGAGCACGACCGCGCCCACCACCACCATCGCGGCTGTGATCGACGCCCACCCGCGTCGCCTCTGTACGTCTGACATATCGTTGTTCATTCCGGTCTTCGGTTCGGTGTGCCCCCATCGCGAACACGATGCGATAGCTTCATACTGACATGCGGGGTGCGGGATGTCTCGCCGGGGCCTCCCGACGGGCGACAGACAGAGTGGGGTGAGCATGATGCGATGGATGTTTCCGGCAGCACTGATCGGGGTTCTGCTGCTCTCGGGCTGCGCTGACCAGGGTGCGTCGAGCGGTGCGACGCCGACCCCCACGGTGGCGACGCCGACCGCGACGGCCACGACGCCCCCGAACGTGACGGCCAGCCCCCGACCGACGGGCGATGCGACCACCGCCCCCACCGCGCCCGCCACCGACGCGCCCCCGGCGACCGTGGAGCCGACCCAGCCGGCGACGCCCACCGACCCGGCCGTGCCCTCGTCAGAGGTCGCCTACGACACCGTCGTCGACGCCTGCACCTCCTGGCAGGACAGCCTCGGCCAAGACGCGGCCACCTTCCCGGCGACGCAGGCGCAGGCCGCCCAGCTGGCCGCGACCGCTGCAGCCGGTGACCCGAAGTGGCAGACGCTGGCCTCCGACATGGCCGGCCTCGTCGCGATCGGCACCGACACCAGCAGCGACGCGGTCGAGCGGGGCCAGCAGCTCTTCACCGACCTCAGCACGCAGTGCGGCACAGTCGGCGTCACCGTGAACGCGGGCTGAGCGCCTCCGCTGTGGCCGCCGACGCGAACGGCTCCCTGCTCGAGATCGCCCGTTCTGTGGCGACGGATGCCGCGGCCCTCGCCGCGCGCCGGAGGGCCGAGGGGGTCGAGGTGGCAGCGAGCAAGTCGTCGGCCGAAGACATCGTGACGTTCGCCGACCGCGAGGTGGAGGCGTTCATCCGTCGCTCCCTGCTGGCCGCCCGGCCCGACGACGGGTTCTTCGGGGAGGAGTCGACCGACAGCGCCACACGGGGAACGTCGGGTCTCACCTGGGTCGTCGATCCCATCGACGGAACGGTCAACTACCTCTACGGCATCCCCGCCTACAACGTGAGCATCGCGGTGGTCGAGGGTGAACCCGACCCGTCGACGTGGCGGGCCCTGGCCGGCTGCGTCGTGAACCCGGTGGTCGGCGAGGTCTTCACGGCGACGGATGCCGGGGGAGCCTTTCTCGGCCGCGTGCCGTTGCGCGTGAATGGGCCGACCGAGCTGTCGCAGGCCCTCGTCGCGACCGGGTTCGCGTACAGCGCCGAGGTGCGGGCGCAGCAGGGCCTCGTGCTCGCGGAACTGCTGCCGCAGGTGCGCGACATCCGCCGGATCGGTGCGGCGGCCCTCGACCTCTGCTACGTCGCGGCGGGGCGGTGGGACGCCTACTTCGAGCGGGGGCTGAAGCCGTGGGACCACGCCGCGGGCGCACTTGTGGCCCGCGAGGCCGGAGCGGTGGTGACCGGTTTCGACGGCGCACCCGCGTCGGTGGAGTTCACGCTGGCCGCGGAGCCCGGCCTGGCCGCGCGCCTCGAGCCGCTGCTGGCCACCCTCTTCGCCGCCGCCGGCCTCCGCTGACCCCCGCCCGCGCTTCCCCCC
>NZ_PSTT01000116.1 GCF_002931235.1 Subtercola sp. Z020
GCGCGTCAGCGCCGGGCGCGGGGGCGGGGCGGGCGCGTCAGCGCCAGCCGGGGCGCACGAGGCCGGCCTCGTAGGCCGCCACCACGAGCTGGGCGCGGTCGCGCGCGGCGAGCTTCGTCATCGTGCGCGAGACGTGCGTCTTCACCGTCAGCGGGCTGAGGAACAGGTGCAGCGCGATCTCGGCGTTCGTCAGCCCGGCGCCGACCAGCGCCAGCACCTCGCGCTCCCGGTCGGTCAGCACGTCGAGCGCGGGCGCGCGGGCACCGTCGGCGAGCCCCGCGGCCACCCGCTCGAGCAGACGCCGCGTCACGCTCGGCGAGAGCAGGGCATCCCCGCCCGCGACCACCCGCACGGCGCGGATCAGCTCGACCGGCTCCGTGTCCTTCACGAGGAACCCGCTCGCGCCGGCCCGGATCGCCCGCCCGACGTACTCGTCGAGCTCGAACGTCGTGACGATCACGATGTGCACGCCCGTCAGGCGCGGGTCGGCCACGAGCTGCTCGGTCGCCCAGAGGCCGTCGCCGTCGGGCATCCGGATGTCCATCAGCACCACATCGGGCCGCACCCGCCGCACGAGCTCGACCACCTCGGCACCGGTGCCGGCCTCCCCCACGACCTCGATGTCAGGCTCGTTCGAGAGCAGGGCACCGAACCCGGCGCGGATCAGCTGCTGGTCGTCGGCGATCACCACCCGGATCACGGATGCGGCGTCGCCCGGCGGGCCGACCGCGCCGCCACCGGTCACGGGCGCGACCGGCGCGCCACCCGGGGAATCGTCGCCACCACCGCGAAACCGCCGGTCGAGAGCGGGCCCGCCTCGAGCCGGCCGCCGAGCAGGTCGGCCCGCTCCTTCATTCCGAGCAGGCCGCGGCCTCCGGATGCCCGGGAGTCCGCCGCACGGTGCGGCGCCCCACCGCGGCCGTTGTCGCTCACGCGCAGCACGTAGTCGTCGCCGCGCTGCTCGAGCACGACCCGCGCCTCGCTCGCGCCGGAGTGCCGCGTCACGTTCGTGAGGCTCTCCTGGGCGATGCGGAAGAGGGCGAGTTGGATGCCCGGCGGCGGCAGAGCGGGCAGCCGGTTCTCGAGCTCCACGTGCAGGTCGCTCGTGCTGACCGACGCGATGAGCGCCGGCAGCCGGGACAGGTCGGCCTGCGGGGCGAGCGGCGCCGAGGATTCGGCCTGGCCGGCTGCGGCCGAGGAGCCCGGGTACGCCGCCTCCGAGGAGAGCGTCGCGGCCGCGGCCGGCGAGGGCGGGGCGACCGCAGCCGCGTCGTCCGCCGAGTCACCCGCGTACCCCACCTCCCCCGGGATCGTGGAGTAGTCGAAGAGGGTGGGTGCATCATCCAGAGCCGTACTGCCCACCGTCGAGCCCTCCGACCGCAGAAAGCCGAGAACCCCCCGAACCTCGTCGAGGGCCGTCTTGCTGGTCGCCCGGATGTTCGACAATGCCTCGCGGGCCTTCTCGGGGTGGGCCTCGATCAGGTGCAGCCCCATTCCCGCCTGCACGTTGATCTGCGAGAGCGAGTGCGCGAGCACGTCGTGCAACTCGCGCGCGATGCGCTCCCGCTCGGCCTGCGCCGCCTCCTCTCGGCGCCGGCGTGCGGCCGCCTGGAACTGGGCGACCCGGTGCGACCGGGTGCGGATCGCTTCACCGACCAGCACCACGAGCAGAACGCCGAGCGACGTCGCGATGATGCGGAACGGATGCCAGTCGATCCCGAGCAGAATGGCCCCGACCAGGGTGACCACCCAGCCGACGGCGACGGAGCCGATGGCCCAGTTGCGGGCGCTCCGCACCATGGCGGAGACGATCGCGAAGGCCAGGGCGAGGTAGGGCGCACCTGAACCGGGGGTGAAGAGCAGGTCGGCGCAGGCGGCCGCGGCGGCGACCGCGACCACCGGCCCGGGAAAGCGCCGGGCGCCGATGAGGGCGAGCGGGCCGACGAGGGCCAGCAGAATGACGAACAGCCCCTCGACGGTGCGCCCGCCGCGGTTGAAGGCCACGAAGGCGGGAAGGACCTGCACGAGGAACGCGACGACGACAGGCACCCAGAGGGTGACGGCACGCGGCGGCCCCCAGCGCACGGGCGGGCCGGCCTGTCGGAGGCTCTGCGCCCAGGGCGGCGATGCGGCGGCCCAGGCTGCAGGATGCTCGGGCTCCTGTGGCGGGGCGAAGGGCCAGCGCCCGATGCTGGCGTGCAGGCGGGGGTGGTCGGCTCGGCCGGCGCGCTCCCGCCCGGCGGCGGCACCACCGCTGCCCGAACCGCGGCCATTCGCTGACCCGGAGTCGCGGGCCGACGCCGCGCCCGCCCCACGGCCCGTGCCTGCTCCGGTGCCGCCCCGCGAGCCTGCCGCGCGGCCGCCCGGGGCGAACCGACGGTGGCGGCGTGCGCGGTCAGGGGAGGTCATGACACCGATCGTAGCGAGAGCGGAGGCCCCCGGCATCCGGCAGCCGGATGCTGCGTGCTACTCCCCCGGGAGGTGCACCAGTCCCAGCGGCGGCTGGCCCCGCGCAACCGGTCACGAGCATCCGCCTAGCCAAAGAGGTTGACCGGGTTCACGATGTCGGCGTAGACCAGCAGCGCGCTCAGCCCACCGAGGAAGATGACGACCACGAACGTCAGCGGCATCAGCTTCGCCGTGTCGACCGGGCCGGGGTTCGGGCGGCGGAACAGCTTCGCGAGCTGCCGGCGGAGGCCCTCCCAGAGGGCTCCGATGATGTGGCCGCCGTCGAGCGGCATGAGCGGCACGAGGTTGATCACGAACAGGCCGATGTTGACGGAGCCCAGCAGGCCGATCAGCGTCGCCACCTTGCTGGCGAGCGGGATGTCGATGGTCGCGATCTCGCCGGCCACGCGGCCGACCCCGACGACACTGATGGGGCCGTTGACGTCGCGCTCCCCACCACCGAATGCGGCGTTCGCGACGCCCACGATGCGCGCAGGGAGGTTGATGATCGTGTTGGCGACACCGGCGACGTTCTCGCCGACGAACGGCAGCACCGCGGTCACCGGCTGCGGCTGCAGCTCGGTCGCATAGCCGATGCCGACGAAACCGACGTCTTCGGTCACCGCCGCACCGTTCGCATCCGTCTTCACGACCGACCGGCCGTTCACCGTCTCGGTGACGGCCCGCTCGGTGAGCAGCGGGGTGACGCTGAGTGTCTGGTCGGCGCCCGCGCGCTCGACGACGACCGAGAGGGCGGTGCCGGGCGACTGGCGGATGATCGAGGTCGCCTGGTCCCAGCTCGAGATCGCCGTTCCGTCGATCGAGACGATGCGGTCGCCGGGCTGGATGCCGGCGCTCGCGCCGGGTGAGACGGGGTCGCTGGCCTCGCAGGTGGTGCTCGTGCTGCCGGCGGGCTGCACGCAGGCGCTGACGCTGCCTATGGTGGTGCTGGGGGCGGCGATGCCGAACCCGCAGAGCACGATGCCGAAGAACAGCACGCCGAGCAGGAGGTTCATGAACGGGCCGCTGAGCATGATGATCACGCGCTTGTAGATCGGCAGGCGGTAGAACGAGCGCGCATCCTCGTCGCCGATGGTCTCGAGGCTGGCCTTGCGGGCATCCTGCACCAGCGTCTGGAAGAAGCCGGTCGTCGCCCGGCGAGCCGTGCCGCCCTCCTTCTGCGGCGGGAACATGCCGATCATCGAGATGTAGCCACCGAACGGGATCAGCTTCAGCCCGTACTCGGTCTCACCGCGGCGCCTCGAGAACACGGTGGGGCCGAAGCCGACCATGTACTGGGTGACCTTGACGCCGAACAGCTTGGCGGGAACGAGGTGCCCGATCTCGTGCAGCGCGATCGAGGTCGCGAGGCCGAGCGCGACGATGACGACGCCGATGATGTAGAGGAGCACGTTATCCACCTGCACACAGTAGCCGCCCGGTGCGGCGCCGCGCTGGGCAGTCGCTGAACGCGGCTTGTGAATCCGCCCGCGGCCCGCCCAGCCGGGCAGCGTGCGGGCGGCGGTCAGGCGCGGGCGATGAGGCGGTCGGCCTCGCGGCGTGCCCAGAGCTCGGCGTCGAAGAGCGCCTCGCGCGTCAGGGCGCCGTCGGCGGGCTCGTGCGCCTGCAGCACCTCTTCGATCGTGGAGACGATGCCGAGGAACCCGATCCGCCCCTCATGGAACGCCGCCACCGCCTGCTCGTTTGCCGCATTGAAGACGGCGGGCGCGGTTCCGCCGGCCCTGCCGACCTGCTTCGCCAGCTCGACCGCCGGGAAGGCCTCGTCGTCGAGGGGCTCGAACGTCCACGAGTGGGCGCTCGACCAGTCGAGCGGAACACCGACCCCGGCGACCCGGTGCGGCCAGTCGAGACCGAGCGAGATCGGCAGGCGCATGTCGGGCGGCGAGGCCTGCGCGAGCGTCGATCCGTCGATGAATTCGACCATCGAGTGGATGACGGACTGCGGGTGCACGGTCACCGCGATGCGCGAATACGGCACGTCGAACAGCAGATGCGCCTCGATGACTTCGAGCCCCTTGTTCACCAGCGTCGCCGAGTTCGTCGTGACCACGAGCCCCATGTCCCAGGTGGGATGCGCGAGGGCCTCGCGCGGGGTCACGTCGACGAGCGACGCGCGCGAGCGCCCACGGAACGGTCCGCCCGAAGCGGTCAGCACGAGCCGGTCGACCTCGTCGGCGGTGCCCGACCGGAGCGCCTGCGCGATCGCCGAGTGCTCGGAGTCGACCGGCACGAGCTGGCCGGGCGCCGCACTGCCCTTCACGAGCTCGCCGCCGACGATCAGGCTCTCCTTGTTCGCGAGCGCGAGCGTGCAACCGGTCTCGAGTGCGGCGAGTGTCGGGCCGAGCCCGACGGATCCCGTGATGCCGTTCAGCACGACGTCGGCCTCGACGCCCCGCACGAGCTGCTCGGCCTCGTCGGCCCCGAGCGCGGTGTCGGCCACGCCGAATTCGTCGGCCTGGGCATCCATCGCCGCCCTGTTCGTGCCGGCGGCCAGCCCGACGACGTCGAACCGGTCGGGGTTCGCCCTGATCACGTCGAGGGCCTGAACGCCGATGGAGCCGGTGGAACCGAGGATGATGACGCGTCTCATGCCTGCCATCCTCGCAGGTCTCGCAGGGATGACCGGCGGCAACCCTACTCCGCGCCGCCGCCCGTGGGGGTCTCGCTCGTCGTCGGTGCGGGCGCAGGGCCGACGTCGGTCACATCGGCGACGAACACCAGAACGTCGGCCGGTGCCACGCCGAGGGCCGCATTGCCGTCGGAGCCGTACGCATCGCCCGGTGGCACGACCACGACGACCCGCGAGCCGACCGCCGCACAGGCGACCGCCTTCACGAGCCCGGGCAGGAACTGCGACTCGTCGACGATGATCGGCAGCGGCTGGCCGCCGGCGTCGAGGGTACTGAACAGCTGCGCGCCGGTGTTCGCGTTGTAGAGGGTGAAGTCGACGGTGGCCTGCGAACCCGAGGTCGCGACCGTACCGGTTCCGCTGATCACGACCGAGCGCTCGGTGATGTCGGTGGAGAGCGGCGGGATGAAGGTGGTGGTCGGTGCCGTGTCGAAGTCCCCGCTCACCTGCACAGAGTCGGACGCAGGACCGGGAGCGGTGAACATGCAGTCGGGGCTCGCGCTCGGGGCCGGCGACGAGGAGCCGCTGCATCCGGCGAGCGCCAGCACCAGGGCGAGCCCGGCGGCAGCGGAGGCGGTCAGAACGGCTGGAGTGCGCATGCCCCAGTTTTACACGGCGAACGCCGCCGCCCCTGACAACCCGGCGTGAGCGCGCCGGTTCACCTGCGGTTAACCCGGCGCCCCTAAACTGGCAGCCCCTCTCGGGGGTCAGACGAAGGGGAGGGAACACGGATGCCCGGCACCGAACCCGCTGAGAACGCATCCGTGGGCGGAACCGGCGACGGGGCGCAGCCGCATCAGGCGGCGCAGCAGCACTCGCAGCCGGCGCAGCACGCGGCGCAGCCGACGCGAGCGCAGCCACAGCCGCAGCCGCAGGGCATCCTCCACGCCGGCCCGGAGCCCGAACCGCGAACCCTCGTCGACATCCTGCGGGCGACGGCCGTCGCGAACCCGCAGGCCTCCGCCCTGGCCGACGCGGCGGGCACCCTCAGCTACCGCGAGCTGGTGCGGGAGGTGAACCGCTCTGCTGCGCGCCTGGTGGAGGCCGGCGTGCGCCGTGGTGACCGCGTGGGCATCCGCATTCCGTCGGGCACCCGCACGCTCTACATCTCCATTCTCGCGACGCTGGTCGCTGGGGCGGCCTATGTACCGGTCGACGCCGACGACCCCGACGAGCGCGCCGACCTGGTGTTCGGCGAGGCGCAGGTGGTGGGCGTGATCGGTGCCGAGGGCGAGCTGGTGCTGCGCGCGGGTGCCGCGCAGGTTCCGGATGCCGCGGGCACCGCCCGGCAGGCTCCGGATGCCGCGGGCACCGCCGCAGAGCGCGAGCACGCCACCCCGCCCGGCGTCGAGCATGTCAAGGGCGCCGCCGAGCATCCGGAACCCGCCCCCTTCGCGGCGACCGGCACACCCACCGGCACCCTCCCCGTCGTCGGCGCGCCCACGCCCGACCTCGACGCCTGGATCATCTTCACCTCGGGCTCGACAGGCACCCCCAAGGGCGTCGCCGTCAGCCACCGCTCCGCCGCCGCGTTCGTCGACGCCGAGGCGCGCCTCTTTCTGCAGCACGATCCGATCGGGCCGGGCGACCGGGTGCTCGCCGGGCTCTCTGTGGCCTTCGATGCCTCCTGCGAGGAGATGTGGTTGGCCTGGCGGCACGGTGCGTGCCTGGTTCCGGCGCCCCGCTCCCTGGTGCGCTCGGGCGTCGACCTCGGACCCTGGCTGATCGCCCACGGCATCACCATCGTCTCGACCGTGCCGACGCTCGCCGCGCTCTGGCCGCCGGAGTCGCTCGAACTCGTGCGCCTGCTCATCTTCGGCGGCGAATCGTGCCCGCCCGAACTCGTCGCGCGCCTTGCCGTCGACGGCCGAGAAGTGTGGAACACCTACGGCCCGACCGAGGCGACCGTGGTCGCGTGCGGCGCCCTGCTCGACGGGGTCGGCCCCGTTCGCATCGGGCTGCCGCTCGACGGCTGGCTCTTGGCCGTGGTCGACGACAACGGGCATCCGGTCGGTGAGGGCGAGACCGGCGAACTCATCATCGGCGGGGTCGGGCTCGCGCGTTACCTCGACCCGGCGAAGGATGCCGAGAAGTATGCGCCGATGCCGACGCTCGGCTGGGAGCGCGCGTACCGCAGCGGCGACCTCGTGGTCTTCGACCGTGCGGGCCTGCTGTTCCAGGGCCGGGCCGACGACCAGGTGAAGCTCGGCGGCCGGCGTATCGAGCTCGGCGAGGTGGAGGCGGCCCTGCAGGCGCTGCCGGGCGTCGCGGGGGCGGCGGCCGTCGTGCAGCGCACCGCGGCGGGCAACCAGATCCTCGTGGGGTACCTCGCGCCGGAGCAGCCGGGGGCCGCGGGCCGGCCGGGCGCCGCCTTCGACACCGTCGCCGCGACCGCCCTGCTGCGGGAGACCCTGCCGGCCGCGCTCATCCCGCTGCTCGCCGTCGTCGACGCCCTCCCGACCCGCACCTCGGGCAAGGTCGACAAAGCGGCCCTGCCCTGGCCGCTCGAGAGCGCCTTCGGCGGCCTGAGTGACACCGCGCACTGGATCGCCGGGCACTTCACCGCCATTCTCGGCGCCCCCGTCACCGGCCCCGACGACGACTTCTTCGCGTTCGGCGGGGGCAGCCTCTCGGCCGCGCAACTGGTCTCGGTCATCCGTGAGCGCTTTCCCGAGACGACGGTCGCCGACATCTACGACCACCCCCGCATCGGTGCGCTGGCCGCCGAACTGGATGCCCGCTCCCCCGTCACGACCACCCGGCGCGCCCCGGTCAGGCCCACGCCCGCCACGACGCAGCTCGCCCAGACGCTGCTCGGCATCCCGCTCTACGTGCTGGTCGGCCTGCGCTGGCTCGTCTACGTGCTCGCGGCCAACAACATCCTGAGCGCCTTCGGCGTCTTCCCGTGGGCGCCCACCATCTCGTGGTGGTACATCCTGGCGGGCTTCGCCGTGCTGATCACGCCGTTCGGGCGCATGGCGATCTCGGTGCTGGCCGCGCGGGCGCTGCTGGCCGGGGTGGAACCGGGCGACCATCCGCGCGGGGGCAGCGTGCACCTGCGCCTGTGGCTGGCCGAGCAGATCGCCCAGCTCGTGGGCGCCACGAACCTGGCGGGCGCCCCGTGGATCATCACCTACGCCCGGGCCCTCGGCGCGAAGATCGGGCCGGGAGTCGACCTGCACACCCTGCCGCCGATCACGGGAATGCTGAAGATCGGCGCGCGGGCCTCGGTCGAGCCCGAGGTCGACCTCTCGGGGTACTGGATCGACGGCGACGTGCTGCACCTCGGCGCCGTGCAGATCGGGGCGGATGCGGCCGTCGGCGCGCGCAGCACGCTGCTGCCGGGCACCCGCGTCGGGCGGCGGGCCGAGATCGCGCCCGGCTCCGCCGTCTCCGGCCGGGTTCCCGCGGGGCAGCTCTGGGCCGGCTCCCCGGCGGAGCGGCGCGGCAAGGCGCGACCCGACTGGCCAGAGGGGCGGCCGCCGCGGAATGCGCGCTGGCTGGTCGCCTTCGGGCTCGGCTCGGTCGCGCTCTCGCTGCTTCCGGTGCTGTCTGTGCTCGCCGGGGCGTGGGTGGTGAGCCTGTTCCTCGGGCTGCAGTTCGGCGACGTGCCGGCCGCTGCCGCGAGTGGCACAGCAGCCGTCGGCGCCGCAGCCGTCACCACCGCCGCCGCGGCATCCGGAGCCCTGCCGTCGTCGCTGCCGACGCTCGGCGACGCCGCACTGCGGGTGCTGGCCGCCGTGCCGCTCGCCACCCTCGCTGCCGGCGTCGTCTACGCCGGTCTCACCGTGATCGCGACGAGACTGCTCGGCATCGGCATCCGGCCCGGTTCCTACCCCGTTCGCAGCCGCGTCGGCTGGCAGGTCTGGGCGACCGAGCGCCTCCTCGACGCGGCCCGCACCATCCTGTTCCCGTTCTACGCAAGCCTCTTCACGCCCGTCTGGCTCAGGATGCTCGGGGCCACCGTGGGGAAGAACGTCGAAGCCTCGACGGTGCTGCTCCTGCCCCGCATGACGACCATCGCCGACCAGGCCTTTCTCGCCGACGACACCATGGTCGCCTCCTACGAACTCGGCGGTGGCTGGCTGCGCATCGACGAAGCGAAGATCGGCAAGCGCGCGTTCCTCGGGAACAGCGGCATGACCGGCCCCGGGCGCTCCGTGCCCCGCAACGGCCTCGTGGCCGTGCTCAGCGCCACCCCGAAGAAGGCCAAGAGCGGGTCGTCGTGGCTCGGCAACCCGCCCGTGCGCCTCCGCCGCCAGGTCACCGAGTTCGACGAGGGCCGCACCTTCCACCCGTCTGGCTGGCTGAAGCTCGCCCGGGCGCTCTGGGAGATCTGCCGCATCGTGCCGGTGATGATCAGCGTCGCGATCGGGCTCGGTATCGCGGTCGTTCTCGAGCTGCTGCTCGGCACACTCGGCCTCGGCTACACCGTCGTGCTCTCGGGCGCCGTGCTGCTGGCGGGTGGCGCCGTGGCCGCCCTGGTCACGACGGTGGCGAAGTGGGCGCTGGTCGGGCGGATCGGGTTGGGCGAACATCCCCTCTGGTCGTCGTTCGTCTGGCGGAACGAAGTGTCGGATACCTTTGTGGAGATGGTTGCCGCACCCTGGTTCGCGAACGCCGCCTCCGGCACACCCGCTCTGGTATGGTGGCTGCGGTCGATCGGTGCGCGCATCGGTCGCGGCGCGTGGATCGAGACGTACTGGCTGCCCGAGGCCGACCTCATCACCCTCGGAGCCGGCTCGACGGTGAACCGCGGGGTCGTGGTGCAGACCCACCTCTTCCACGACCGGGTGATGAGCCTCGACAGCGTGTCGCTCGACGACGGGGCGACGATCGGGCCGCACGGCGTCATTCTGCCGGCCGCGTCGATCGGCAGCGACGCGACCGTGGGGCCGGCATCACTGGTGATGCGCGGTGAACACGTGCCCGCCGGGTCGCGCTGGGCCGGGAACCCGATCGCGCCGTGGGCTGCTGCGGCTGCCGCTTCGGTTCCGGATGCCGCGGGCGCCGTTCGCCCGAAGACCGACGACGGCACGGGCCTCCGCCTCGAAACCGCACCCGAGGCCGGTCTCTCGACGGTGGGCGGCTGATGGCGCGCCCCACCTCGACCGCGCTGGCGGCGGCCGGGGCCCGCTCGCTCGGCGACCCCTACCTCCCGACGAGCGGCAACGGCGGCTACACCGTGCTGCACTACGACATCGACGGCGACTACCGAGTGGCGAGCAACAGGCTGGTCGCCACCGCCACCATCACGGCCGTGGCGACGCAGCGGCTCTCGAGCTTCAGCCTCGACTTCGCCGGGCTCGTCGCGAGCAAGGTCACGGTCGACGGGCAGCGCTCGGCGAACCTGACGCAGACCGCCCGCAAGCTCGTGATCACTCCGGCGACCGCCCTGAACCGCGGCACCGAGTTCACGGTGACAGTCAAGTACAGCGGCCAGCCACGACCGGTGCGCAGCCCCTGGGGCGAGGTCGGCTGGGAGGAGCTCACCGACGGCGTGATCGTCGCCAGCCAGCCGAGCGGGGCGCCCTCGTGGTTCCCGTGCAACGATCATCCCTCGAACAAGGCCACGTACACGATCGCGTTCTCGGCCGAGACACCGTACCGGCTGCTCTGCAACGGGAGTCTGGTGAAGATGTCGCAGCGGGCATCCAGAACCCGCTGGGAATTCCGTTCGGCCGTGCCGATGGCGACCTACCTGGCGACCGTGCAGATCGGGCTCTACGAGACCTTGCACGTGTCGCAGGAGGGCGTGCCCCAGGTCGTGCTGCTGCCCGAAGACCTGCGGCCGAACGCCCTCGCCGACTTCGAGCCCCAGCCCCGCATGATGGCGCTGTTCGAGCGGCTGTTCGGGCCGTACCCGTTCGACGACTACACAGTCGTCGTGACCGACGACGAGCTCGAGATTCCGCTCGAAGCACAGGGGCTCTCGATCTTCGGCCGAAACCACGTCGACGGGGTGGGCGGGTCGGAGCGGCTCATCGCGCACGAGCTCGCACACCAGTGGTTCGGCAACTCCCTGACCCTCGGGAGCTGGAAGGACATCTGGCTGCACGAGGGGTTCGCCTGCTACGCGGAGTGGCTGTGGTCGGAGGAGAGCGGCGGGCCGACGGCCGAGGCCTGCGCGACGACCGCGTGGACGCGGCTGAACCGCCTGCCGAAAGACCTGATGATCGGCGACCCCGGTGCGGCCCGCATGTTCGACGACCGGGTCTACAAGCGCGGGGCCCTCGCGCTGCACGCGCTGCGGCGCACGCTCGGCGACGACCGGTTCTTCGGGGTGCTGAGGGAGTGGGCGGCGGAACACCGGCACGGCACGGTCTCGACGCCGGAGTTCATCGCGCTGGCCGGCCGGTTCGCGGCCGAGCCGCTCGGCGGCCTGTTCGCCGCCTGGCTCGACCAGCAGGCGCTGCCGAAGCTCCCCCGCCGCGCCCCCCGCTG
>NZ_PSTT01000120.1 GCF_002931235.1 Subtercola sp. Z020
GGGGTGGGCGCAGCCGTCGGTGTCGGGGTGGCGGTTCCGGTCGGGCCGGGAACCGAGCTCGGTGGTGGCGTGGGCGCCCCCACCGGGCACGACGCGGCCGCGGAGGCCGACGACGGCGAGACCCCGCCCGACACGACGAGGGCGAGCAGCAGCAGCGGTATCGCCGCGTACAGCGCACGACCGGGGCCACGCCGGCTGCCACGCCGGCCGCCACGCTGGCCGGGGCGCCCGCCGGGATGCTGCTCGCCGCCCCGGCCGCAGCGGAGCAGCAGAGTGGCAGCGCCGAGTCCAGTCGCGACGAACGCCAGCGCGACCAGCACCGGCCAGGAGTCGAAGCCGGTGGCGGCAAGGTCGCAGCTCTGCATGGTTCCCCCGTCTCAGAACGTGGGATCACCCTACCGCCCGGGTGTTTCGGCGGAGTTACCGATTCAGTCGGTTCGGCCGTAGCCGGCCGCGTGCAGCATGCGCCGCAGGTCGACGATCTGCTGGGTGTCGAGGTCTTTGCGGCCGAAGTCCTCGAAGACCTCCGTCTCTCCGCCGAGGGTGACCACCATCTTGCCGTCGTGGCGCACGGTCACCTCTCCGGCGGCCTCCAGCAGCTTGCGAGCACTGCTCCACTCGACGTTGTGGCTGACCGGGTGCGACAGGATCTTCTCGAGCGTGTCACGGTGGTGGGGGCTGAGGTGAGTGTCTGCGTTCTCGTCTGACATGGTCATGCCTTCCTTGTTGGGGTGTTCGAGCGCCGGGGGGTGCCCCTGCGCATGAGGGTACCGGCGGTGAGGGTCGCCGCCAGAACGACGACGACGAAGACCAGCAGAACCTCGGTGGCCGGTTCGAAACCGAGCGCGCCGCCCACGGCGAGGGCCGGAACGGCGAGCCCGGCGTAGGCGATGAGGAACATCAGCGCGAGCGTCTCACCGCGGCGGGCGGGGTCGGCGATGCGCACGGCCGTCGCGATCGCCGCGCGGAATAGCAGCCCCACCCCGAGGCCCGAGATCACTCCACCGAGGATGAAGACGCCGAGAAGCGGCAGCACCGCACCGAGGGCGACGAGCACCAGGCCGACCGCGCAGCAGGCCAGCGCGAGGGTGAGCTGTCGCCGGGGCGAGACGCGGGCGAAGACGATCTGGCCGGTGGCCGCGGCGGCGAAGACCGAGAACGATATCGCACCCGCCAGCAGGTGGTCGTGCTGCTCGAAGGTCACGACCAGGAACGTCGGGGCCAGCGAGGTGAAGAGGCCGAACACAGCGAAGCCGGAGAACGCACCGAACGCCGCGATGGCGAAGGCCCTGCGACCGTCGCGCGGAACGGAGAGCCGCTGCGGCCGCCAGCGCGGCGGGTCGGCCGGAATGTCGACCGTCTCGGGAACGAGCAGCAGAACCATGGCGCCGACCAGCAGCACCACGAGGAAGACGATGTGCGGCAGAACGAGCGGGTCGGGCAGGAACTCGGCGAACAGCCCACCGATCAGCGGGCCGAGGGCGAGCCCGCCGAGGTTCGCCCCGCCCGAGACGGATGCCGCGATGATCGTGTTCTCGTCGGGCCGGGCCTCGGCCCGCAGCTCCGTGAGGTGGGCCGTCGCGGTTGCCGTGAGGATGCCGATGCTCGCACCGTTCACGACGCGCGCGACGATGAGCCCCGGAACGTCGGGCCAGGCGAGGAACAGCACCGCCGAGAGTGCGGAGACCAGCACGGCCACCACGAGCACCCTCCGCCGACCGAGCCAGTCGCTCACGTGCCCCGCGAGGTACAGGCTGACGATCACGCCGACGGCGTAGGCGGCGAAGATGACGGTGACGACCGGGGTGGGGAAGTCGTCGCGCTGCTGGTAGAGGGGATAGAGCGGCGTCGGAACGGTCGAGTAGGCCATCACCAGCAGGAAGGTGACGGCGACGATCCAGAAGCCGGCTGCGTGGCGCACTCTCATGCTGCCGACGATAGTCGGGCATCCAGAACCCGCGCCTGACCCTCTGACTACCATGCAGCGCGCTACCATGCAGCGCGCGCCGAGGCGTCGATTCTGCTCTAATGGAGTCACCATTCCAGAATTGCCGCCGGGTGCGCAGCAGTGCCGCCCAGAGTGCGGTCGATGCCGTCAGACTGGGGGACGGAGTGGTGGAGGGAGCTCGGCATGACGGGGTCGCCCGCGAGCGCCGGTGGCGCGAAACGGCGAAGGCGCATCGGGGTGCTGCTCTTCGACCACGTGAAGATGCTCGACTTCGTCGGCCCGGCCGAAGTGTTTCTCGAAGCCAACCAGCTGGTCGACGGGTACGAGCTGGTCTTTCTCTCGCTCGACGGCCGGGCGGTCACGAGCTCGATGGGCGTGCAGGTCTCCGTGCAGGCCGGAACGAGCGCCCCGGGAGACTTCGACACGCTCATCGTGCCGGGCAGCGAGAGTGCGCCCGGGGTCTTCGACGACCCTGCGCTGCTGTCGGCTGTCACCGATCTCGCCCAGCGGTCCCGCCGCGTCACCTCGATCTGCAGCGGGGCGTTCGCCCTGGCGGCGGTGGGCCTGCTCGACGGGCGGGAGGCGACCACCCACTGGAAGTTCGCGGCCCGGCTTGCCGCTTCGTACCCGAATGTCGTGGTGCGCCCCGACTCGATCTTCGTGCGCGACGGCGACATCGCGACCTCGGCCGGGGTCGCGGCGGGCATCGACCTCGCCCTGGCCCTCGTCGAAGAGGATCACGGCGCGGCCGTCGCCCGCAGCATCGCGCAGTTGCTGCTCGTCTACATGCAGCGCCCGGGCGGCCAGTCGCAGTTCTCGGCGTCGCTGCGGGCCACCCCGCCCCGCACCTCTGTCGCCCGCGCCGTCGCCGACTACGTCAGTGCCGACCCGAGCCGGCCGAGCACCCTCAGCGACCTCGCGGCGCACGCCAACGTGAGCACCCGGCATCTGACCCGGGTGGTGCGGGACGAACTCGGCATGTCGCCGCTCGAGTACGTCACCTCGATGCGCCTCGAGGTCGCCACGGGCTGGCTCGAACAGGGGCACACGGTCGCCGGGGCCGGTCGCCTCGCCGGGTTCAGTACGGCCGTCGCCTTCCGGCGGGCGTTCGTGGCGCGCCGGGGCGTCACGCCCTCGGCGTACCAGCGGAGCTTCCAGACCACGGGCGGCACGGCGCCCGCCTGAGCAGCCCGGGTGGGTGGCCACGCGAGGGCCACGCCCCCGGGCGCTGCTGTTTGTACGGTGAAGGTGCCGCAGACGCGGTGCACTCGACGGTCGATCGGAGAGACACGAAATGACGCTGCAGGATCTGGTGGCACATGACCTGCTGTCGACGGATGCCGCGGGCGAACCGTCATCGGGCCGCGAGCTCACTCTCGCCCGTCTGCTCCACCGCGACCGTGCTGTGCGGCGCGCGGCGTACTCCGAGGCGCTCGCGCGGCGGTGGATCGACACGACGGGGCGCACCGTCGTGCGCGCGCTGCTGGTCGCCCCGCAGGTCGGCGCCGAGCGCCGGCTCGTGGCCGGCCGCCGGCTGGCGGCGGCAGCGCCCTCGCACACCACCTTCATCGGCGACCTCGACGGCGCGATCTACCTGGCGACCCGCGACTCGTTCGACGAGAAGGTGCTCGACGAGTGGATGCGCGCAGAGTCGCTCCGCCTCGGGGTGCCGCTGCGGGCACTCGGCTCCGCAGAGCACCGCGGGGCATCCGGGGACCTGCTCGAGTCGGCCGAGCAGGCGCGGGTGGCGGCCGACCTCACGGCTGCCCTACCGGAGCTGCAGCCCGCCCAGAACATCGACGCCCTCGGCGGCTGGGTGCTGCTGCACGCGGTGGCGGCGGATGCTCCGCGCCTGGCCGACATCTCGCCGGCGGCCGAGGCCCTCGCGAGGTCGGGCGACGCCGTGCAGCGGGAGACCATCGAGACCTACCTCGACGCGGGCGGCCGCACGAGCGTGGCCTGCGCCCGGCTGCACATCCACCGCACCACGCTCTACTACCGGCTCGACAACATGCCGGCCCTGGTGCGGGAGGCGCTGGCCGACGGGCTGAAGCGCAGCACGCTGCACCTCAGCCTGAAGCTGATGCGCCTGCGGGAGGCCACCGGCGCGGTGTGATCCCTGCGGCGGGGTCTCCGGCGGCCGTCTGCGCGCGCGCCGCAGCGCAGCGCCGCCGCGGTTCAGGCCGCGCGCATCGCCGACAGGCGGCTCGACGTCGCCGCGATCGCCCGCAGCCGCGCGGCGGGCACGCCCAGCCTGCTCAACGAGATGAGGCCCTGCGAGACCAGCACGATGTGTGCTCCGAGCGCCTCGGTCTCGTCGTCTGAGGTGAGGGTCACCTCGCCCGTCGCGACACCGTCTGCGACCCGGTCGCTCAGGATGCGCTCCATCTCGCCGATGGTGCGACTGCCGACAGCGACCACCTCGGGGAAGCGCGAGCCGAGTTCGGCCAGGCTGTTGAGCATCAGGCAGCCGCGGAGGTCGGCGCGTGACGTGCAGTCGGCCACGATCTCGTCGAGGTAGTGGGCGACGGCCTGCTCGAAAGTGCCGGTGTGCGAGCCGACGACAGACTCGACCAGTTCGACCCGGCCGGCGCAGTAGCGCGTGAAGGTGGCGAGGAAGAGGCCGAGCTTGCTGGTGTAGGCGGCATAGATGCTGCCGTTGCCGACACCCGAGCAGGCCGAGATCTCTTCGATGGATGCCCGGTCGTAGCCCTTCGCCCAGAACACCTCCTGGGCGCAGTCGAGCAGTGCGGTCTCATCGAAGCTGCGCGTGCGGGCCATGGCTCAAAACTATCTCACCCTGTGCGGCGAGATAGGCGAGCGCGGCCGAGGCCTGCGTGCCCGGTTCGTCGAAGAACGCGGTGAGGGTGTGCCCGTCGTGCCCGGGCACGGCGAAGTTCTGGAATCGCAGGTCGACGGGGCCGACCCCGTCGACGAACGTCCGCGTGCTTCCGGTCACGTAGGGGCGGGCGTCGTGCCGGGCCCAGAGCCGACGGAAGTCGGCGTCGTTCGCCTCGAGGGTGCCGACGATCTGCCGCAGTCGCGGGTCGTCGGGGTCGCTGTGGTAGCGCAGGGCGGCCAGGCTGTCCCGGGCGGCGCTCTCCCAGTCGGCGCTGGTCTGCCGCATCGGCTCGGAGAACATCGCCAGCACGAGGTTCGAGCCGACCTCGGTGTAGCCGGCGCCGAGGGCGCGCGCCAGGGTGTTCGCCAGAACGATCGTCTGGGTGCTGTCGAGAATGAAGGCGGGCGTGCTCGGCCACTGCGCCAGCAGCCCGACGAGGTTCGGGTCGTCGGCGGCGCTCGCGGCACCGGTGTGGCGGCGGCCGGCGCGGGGGCGGGCGATGCGGAAGAGGTGGGTCACGGCATCTTGATCCAGTGCCAGCGCACGCCCGAGAGACACCAGCACCTGGTCGGACGGCTGGTGGGTTCGGCCCTGCTCGAGCCGCAGGTAGTAGTCGGGGCTGATGGCGGCGAGGGCGGCCACCTCCTCGCGGCGGAGCCCGGCCACCCGCCGGGAGGGATCGCGCGCCAGGCCCACGTCTTCGGGCTGCACCAGACCGCGCCGTGCCCGCAGGTACGCGCCGAGGTGGGAGCGCGGGGGCGTCACCGCCGTACTCCTGCGATGGGACGGATGGCTGGCCCTCGGAGGGACAGTTCGCTCTGCGGCCCGCCGATTATCGTGAAGCCATGCAGGAGAACACCGGGCGTGCGGCGCGGCGGGCCGCCATCCGCCAACTGATCGACTCCTGGCAGGTGGTGCCGGCCTTCCTGAGCGACCGGCACCTCACGGTCGTCGCGTCGAACGACGCCGCCCGCGCGGTGTCGCCCAGTTTCGTCGAGGGCGTGAACCTGGTGCGGTTCACCTTTCTCGAGCCGCAGGTGCGACACGGCGACCCGGAGTGGGCCCCCGTCGCCGACCAGGTCACGGCGATGCTGCGGGACTCGCTCGACCAGCATGAAGAAGACGCCTCGTTCCGCGACATCGTGGGCGAGCTCTCGGCGCGCAGCCGGGAGTTCGCCGAGGCGTGGGCCGACGAGACCCGGCCGGAGGCCAGCGCCCGGGTGCGGTTCACCGGCACGGTCGTCGGGTCGTTCGACCTCACCTACCAACGGCTCCGGGTGCCCGACGAGTACGACGACGTGCTCTTCGTCTTTCGTGCCAGTGATCCTGCCTCCCACCTCGCGCTCGCTCAGCTGATCGAGATCGCGTCGGGCCCGACAGAGGCCTGATTCTGGATGCTCCGCACGGCGAGGTAGGCGCTCGCAGCAGCGGCCGGTGAGCCCGGGGCGCCGAAGAAGGTCGTGACGAACTGTCCGCACGAGCCCGGCACTTCGAGCGTCTGCCAGTGGAAGCTGATCCAGCCCAGCTCGTCGATGTGCGCGAGGGTCGTGCCCGACACCTGGGGGCGCGCCTCGTGCCTCGCCCACATCCGCCGGAACTCGCGGTGGCGAACCGACAGAGCACCGACGAGCTGGTGCAGTCGTTCGTCGCGCGGGTCGGAGTGGAAGCGCAGCGACGCCACCAGCGACGACGCCGTGGCCTGCCAGTCGTCGGGGGAGTGCGCTCGAACAGCCGGGTCGAAGACGGCGGCGAGAAGGTTGTTGCCGGGAACGAGGTATCCCGGCGCGAGCAGGGCGCCCGGGCCGGTCACCGCCAGGATGTCGTGGTTGCGATCGGAGACGTAGGCGGGCAGGCGCGACCATTCGGCGAGCAGCGCCTGTACCCCGGGTGACACCCGTCTCCCCGCCGGCGCCGCCGGTGGGGCATCCGGAGCCGGGGCAGGCCGGGCGAGCCGGAACAGGTAGGTGCGGCCGGCCGTGTCGAGCAGCAGCGCCCCGGCCAGCGCCTCGAGCACCTGCTCGGAGGGCTGGTGGTCGCGGCCCTGCTCCAGGCGCAGGTAGTACTCGGGGCTGATGCCGGCGAGGTGAGCGACCTCCTCCCGGCGGAGCCCGCGAACGCGGCGGTGGTCGTCGCGGTTCAGGCCCACCTCTTCGGGCTGCAGCAGTTCGCGCCGTGCGCGCAGATAGTCGGCGAGCGTGTTGCGGTCAGGTGTCACGGCATCCTCACAACCCGAAGAACGGGAACGGTCGATCGATCCTCTTTCCTATAGTGCCGTAGATTCCGGATGCCCGTGAGAGCGTTTGCAGACATCACTGCTCCTCATCGGGACATTGTCAACCCCCCGGCCCTCGCCAAACGCTCGCGGTCGACCGCGCCGAAACTCAAGGTACGAGCGTGCGGGCCCTGCGCCGGCGCCGACTCACGAGAACACCGCACGAGAACGACACACGAGAACGACACATGAGAACCCCACACGAGAACGAGGAGAGACGATGACGGAGATCACCGCACACCACGGACTGTTCAAGAACACCGACCTGCATGTCGACGACACGGGCGGATCGGGCCGACCGGTCGTTCTGATCCACGGCTGGCCGCTGTCGGGTGAGTCGTGGTCGGAGCAGGTTCCGGCGTTCGAAGCCGCCGGGTACCGGGTCATCACGTACGACCGCCGTGGATTCGGCCGGAGCGACAAGCCGCGCACCGGATACACCTACGACACGCTGACCGAAGACCTGCACACGCTGCTGACCGAGCTCGACCTGAACGATGTAACCCTCGTGGGGTTCTCGATGGGTGGGGGTGAGGTCGCGCGCTACTTCACGAAATACGGCGCCGAGCGCCTGCACAGCGTGGTCTTCTCTTCAGCGGTTCCGCCGTTCCTCCTGAAGGGGCCGACCAACCCCGACGGCCCCCTCGACGCTGCGCAGGCGGCGAAGATGACGGCCGGTCTGACCGCCGACGAGAACGCGTTCTACGACGACTTCACCACGCAGTTCTTCTCGGTCGACGGCGTTCTGAAGGTCACAGAGGAGCAGCGCCAGCAGGCCATCGCCCTCGCCCTGCAGTCGAGCAAGGTCGCCGCCCTCGCCTGCATGGCCGCGTTCGCCGGCACCGACTTCCGCGACGATCTGACTAAGGTGAGTGTGCCGGCGCTGGTGATCCACGGCGACGGCGATGGCACGGTTCCGTTCGAGGGATCCGGTGCCCGCACCCATGAAGCGATCCCGGGCAGTGAGCTCGTGGTCATCCACGACGCACCGCACGGTGTGACGGTGAGCCACCCCGAGGAGTGGAACGCGGCGGTGCTCGACTTCCTCGCGAAGTAGCGTTCAGTCGGTGGTGACGGCGCTCTGAACGGGCGCCGTCACCCGGTTGACGAAGGCGGTCACCCGCGCCCAGACCGTCTGCGACTCGGGAAACCGGTAGTTCTGCTGCCAGGTGTGCAGGGTGTTGCGGTTCGCGCCGCCGTAGACGATCGTCTCGACGGGCACGAGGGCCGCACGCAAGCGTTCGATGAAGCGCAGGTTCGATTCGTAGAAGTAGTCGCGGGCGCTCGTCGTCACGAAGACAGCAGGATGCCCGGGGCCGATCCATTCGATCGGTGAGAGGTAGGCGGCAGCCGCCTTCAGTGCCTTCCGGGCACCACCGGAGCGCGGGCTCAACAGGCGCACGAAGCTCCGGCTGAGAATCGGGGCGCGGCCGAAGAACATCGAGAAGTCGACCGCGCTGCAGTGCAGAACGAGGCCCTGCACCGCGGGCGTGCGGCGCTCGGGGGACATGCCGAAGTGCTCACGCAGCTCGGGGCTCGCCGCCGCTGCGGTGTGGAGGGCTGCGATGTGGCCGCCGGCGGAATCGCCGCCGAGCACGATGCGGCCCGGGTCGCCGCCGAAGTCGCCGATGTGCTCGTGCACCCAGGCGACCGCACGGTCGGCGTCGTCGATCAGGTGGTCCATCTGAAAGCGGCCGGCCGGCCGGTAGTTGACGTTCACCACGACCATTCCGCTGGCTGCCTGGTGCGCACAGTATTTCGTGACCGTCGACTTGTCACCCGAGGTCCAGCCGCCGCCGTGCAGGTAGATGTACACCGGCAGCAGGGTGCCCGCGGCATCCGTCGGCACGATCACATCGAGTCGCTGGGCGGGATGCCCGGAGCCGGCGTAGTCGATGTCGTCGGTGTGCGCGACGCCGCCGACCGGGTCGACGTTCATGCGCCGGGTCTCCCCGCGCTGGATGAGGAACATGCCCGCGCGGAAGGCCCAGACCGGTGTGCCGCGGAACAGGGCGCGTGCGGCCAGGTGCAGGCGGGGCGGGGTCGCGGCGGGTTCGTGTTCTTCGGGCTCGGGCATCGCCCCCACGATATTCGGCCGGGGTGCGCTGCCGCTGTGGGTGGGCCGCGTGGGTGCTGGGAATCGCGCCTTCGCGTTGGCAGGGTCGGGGCGCCGCCCAGAACCGCCGCGCTGTCAGAATGGAGTGTGCCCGACCGCCCGAAGCCGCTCTCGCCGCTCTTCCTGCAGCCGGCCCGAACCCGCCGGCACGCAGACTTCGTGCTCGCGCAGGCTCCAAGCGTCTTCGGGAGCTACGTCGAACCGTTCCTCGAATCGGGAGCCGTTGCGCTCGCCTTCATGGAGCGGTTCGCCGAGTCGACCTTCCGGTTGAGCAGCGACGACCCCGAGGTGGTGAACGCCTGGCAGGTGTTGCAGGCGGATGCCGACCGGCTGGTCGCGTGCACCCTCGCCCTCCGCGACCGGCACGACCGGGCGAAGCGGGCCGCCCTCGCCGGTCTGCGGGGCGACGAGCTGGTCGGAATGGAGCCGGTCGACCGCGCCGCGCGGTTGCTGTACCTGCGCGGCAGCGCGGGGCGCGACCCTGCCGCCGTCGCGTTCGACGAGACGAACGTTCGGCGGGTGTCCGCTCTGCTCGCCGAACGGGACGTGCGGTTCGACACCCGCGCGTTCTACGCGATCGTCGCGGAGGTCGCCGAAGAAGACCTGGTCTTTCTCGACCCGCCGTTCGGGCCCGGGGCGCCGGCCTCCCTCGAGCGCGAGGTGCGGAGCCTCGTCGGCACCGTGACCGCGCGCGGCGCCTATCTGCTGGCGCCCTCGGCTGTGCCTGCGGCTGCGGCTGCGACTCCGACTCCGGCTGCGGCTGCGGCTGCGGGTGCGTCGGTTTCGCGGTCGGCGCCCGGACTCGCCCGCACCGCCGCTCGCGCCCCCGCGGCCGCTCCGCTGCCCGCAGTGTACGCCGCGTGGAACACGATGAGCCTGGCGGCCGACCGAGGCGACGGCGACGAAGTGTGGGCGAACCGCACCCTCGAGCGCGCCCGCCGCCGCTGACCGCCCGCCGCATCGCGTGACCGCGCCGCGCCCCGCCCCATCGCGTGACCGCGCCGGGGCCGGGCGCGGGGCTACCGCTACTGCTACCGCTACTGCTACTGCTAGCGCTACCGCTACCGCGCGATCGGAGCGCCGTAGCGCAGCACGTAGTCGACCGCCGCGCCGCTCGCGCGGAGGCGGAACTCCGTGCCACCCTCCTCGGCCGTGAAGTCTCCACCGAGGATCTGCCCCGAGCAGCTCCCCGCCAGCAGCGGGGACTCCGTTCCGAGGTCTCCCGAACCGTCGCCCACGGCGGCACCGGTGGCGACGCCGAGCGTCACCTCGCCCCCTCCGCGGCAGGCGAAGGCGTACGAGTAGTCGCCGGCGGGCAGGCTGAGAAAGCGTTCGACCCTGTTCTGCGAGGTGGCGTCGTCGAGGTGGCCGGCCGAGCCCTCCAGAGCGCCCGGCTCCCGGCTGCCCAGCATCTGCCGGGCGATGTCCGTCGTCCACGCGGCGGCCTCGTCGGGGTCGAAGGGAGCGCCCGGCTGGGCGGCCGACTGCGCGCCCGACGTCGGTGCTGCCGACCCCGCCGACCCGGGCTCCGTCGGCACGGCAGACGCCGACGCAGAGGGGGGTGCCGCAGACGCAGACGCCGTGCCCGCACCCGTCTCCGCCCCCGCGTCGGAGCCCCGATCATCCATTCCCGTACACGCCGTGAGCATCCCGGCGACGAGCGTTACAGAAGCGATTCCGACAATCTGTCTGAGGTCTCTCTGTGTCTTCTCCATAGCTCCAGTCAAACGACGAACGAGCGATCTGTCGAATGCCGTAGCGTTCTCTGACATGGATGCGTGCGCCGAACTCTCCGCCCTCGCAGGCCGTATCGGGGCCGACGGGCCGACGGGTCGCGAGTTCCTGGTGCGGCTCGGAACCGAGGGTGCCGGCATCCGCCGAGGCCCGCTCTGGATGCTCGATGCCGCCGTCGCGGGCCGCAACCGCCTGCCGGGCCGGGGTTTCGCCGCCGCGTTCGACGACGGAACCTCGGGGCAGGCCAGGCACTTCGCCGGAACCGCAGCGGCCGCAGCGCGCCTCGGGGCATCCCTCACCCGCTTCGTGTCTGTGCACCTGCGTCGCGACCCGCACGACTCGCCAGACGGTCGCCTCGGCGAGCAGGCGATCGCGTTCGCCGCCCTGGTGCTCTCGGGCGACCTGCCCGTCGCCGACACCCCCGCGTGGATCACCGCGACCCTCTGCGCGCCGCCGCCGTCACCCTCCCACGGCCGGTGAGACCCGTGCGGGCAGCTGAGGCGCGTACGCGGAGCGGGCGGCGGCGCGCAGAGGGTCGCGGTGATCCACGCGGGGGTGTCGGCGACGGGCAGGTCGCCCG
>NZ_PSTT01000036.1 GCF_002931235.1 Subtercola sp. Z020
GGCCACCACCCTGCCCGCCCGCGTCGTCGCGGCTGTTGCCCAACCCGCCCGCGGCGCCCCCGCCACCACCCCGGGCGCCCGATGACGCCGCCGGCCGGCGCCCCGCGCCTCGAAGCGCGCGACCTCACCTTCGCCTACAGCCACAGCTCCGAGCCGCTCCTCGACGGCTGGAGCGACGACTTCCACCCCGGCGAGATCGTCGCGCTGACCGGCGCCTCGGGCCGCGGCAAGTCGACCCTGCTCTACCTGCTGGGGCTGATGGTGCGGCCGACCTCCGGGTCGCTGCTCGTCGACAGTGTGCCGATGGATGCCCTGGCCGACGCCGAGCGGGCGGGCATCCGGGCCGCGCGCATCGGCTTCGTGTTCCAGGACGCCCTCCTCGACGCATCCCGCACGGTGCTCGACAACGTGCTCGAGCCGTGCCTCTACCGGTCGGAGCCACGACGCCCTGCCGAGCACCGCGCCCTGGCCCTGCTCGCGCGCTTCGGCGTCGAGCATCGGAGCGCCTCCCGCCCCGGCCAGATCTCGGGCGGGCAGGCGCAGCGCATCGCGCTCTGCCGGGCGCTGCTGAACAGCCCGGGCATCGTGCTCGCCGACGAACCGACGGGCAACCTCGACGCAGCGTCGGCCGCGGTCGTGCTGGCGGCATTCCGTGAAGCGGCCGACGGCGGCGCCACCGTCGTGATCGCGACGCACGACGCCGACCTCGTGGCGCGCTGCGACCGGCGACGGGAGCTCTGAGATGGCACCGTCCGGGTCACCTGCGGGCGCGGTGCGGCGGTTCCCGCCGGGCGCAGCCGGTCGATGGATGCGCCGAACTCGGGCGATCGCCAGCGAAGCAGCGGCCTCGGCTCGCAGTCAGAAGGTCGCAACGGTGCTGACGATGGCGGTCGTCGCGGCGCTGTGTTCGACGGTGCTGCTGACCGCCGGACGCACGGAGGGCAGCGCGACGGCGGTGCTGACTTCCCTAGATGCGTCGGGCACGCGCTCGATCATCGTCCGCGCCCAGCCCGCCGCCGCGCTCGACACCTCGGTGCTGGAGCGTCTCCGGCCCCTCCGCGACGTCGCCTGGGTCGCGGCGTTCGGCCCGGCGGAGGATGTGACGAACGCCGCGATCCCGGCCGGTCCCCGCATCGCGCTCAGGCCGACCTACGGCATGGATGACCCGGCGCCCATGCCCGCCGCGCCAGCTCCCGCCGCGCCAGCTCCCGCCGCGCCCGCTCCCGCCACGCCCGCGCCCGCCACCCAACTCCCGGCGGCGGCCGTCGTCACGCCCGAGGCCGCTCGCCAGCTCGGGCTCGCCGACGGAGTGGGCGCCGTCGCGTCGCCGAGCTCGGGCACCGTGTGGCTCGTGGGCGGCCGACTGGAGTTGCCGCCCGACCTGCGCTTTCTCGAGCCGATCGTGTTGGCGCCCGCGCCGCAGCAGCACCCACCGCAGCCCGCCGCGCCGAGCGGTACCCCGGGGGAGTCGCCCGCCGGGCCGAGCGGCACCACGGGCGACCATCTGCCGCAGCCGGTCGCCGTGCTGGTCGTGCGCGCCACCAGCCCCGCCCTCGTCGGTCCGGTCGCCGCTGCCGTCACCTCGCTCCTCGGAGTCGACGACCCGACGACCGTGACCGTCGAGACCAGCGAGCAGCTCGCCGCCGTTCGGGTCGAGGTCGAACAGCAGCTCGGCGGCTTCGGGCGGGCCATGGTGCTCTCGAGCTTCGGTGCGTCCGCCGCGCTCGTCGCGGCCATCCTCTACGCCCTCGTGATGCTCCGCCGCCGCGATTTCGGTCGGCGCCGAGCCCTCGGAGCGGCTCGGTCGCTCGTGGTGACGCTGCTGCTCGCCCAGACCGGGATGCTCGCGACGCTCGGTGCCGCAGCCGGGATCCTCGGCGCCCTCTGTGCTCTCGCGGCCGCGGCATCCCCTCTTCCGTCGCCGCCCTTCGTCGCGGCCGTCGGGGTGCTCGCCGTTCTCACGAGCGTCGTCGCTGCCGTGCTGCCGGCGTTCGTCGCCTCCACCCGGGACCCTCTCCGCGAACTGCGGGTGCCGTGAGCGCAGCCTGCCCGGCCGCACGCAGCGGCCCACGACCCCGGCCCACGACCCGGCCGACGACCCGGCCGACGACCCCGGCCCACGAACCCGGCTCGTAGACTCGACGGGTGACCCTCACCGCTCCGTCTCGGCACCAGACGGCCCTGCCGCGCCCGGAACTGCTCAGCGAGACCGAGTGGCGCCTTCGCGAGGCCGCCCACCAGACCCGCGCCGACACCCTCACCGTCGCCTGGCGCGCGCGACGGCAGACCGGTGAGACGCATCCCATCGACGACTTCCTCTTCACCTACTACCCCTACAAGCCCAGCCTGCTGCGCCGCTGGCACCCGGGCGCCGGGGTCGCGCTCGAGAACACCGCAGGCCTCGACCGTCACGAGTGGCGCTGGTACATCTCCGTCGGCCAGCACCCGTCGACTCTGGATGCCTCGACCCACCCCGCGCGCGCGGCAGGACCCGCGGCAGCCAGCACCGCCAGCACCGCCAGCACCGTCGACGCCGCCGCCTACCTCGCCGCGAAGTCGGCCACGGTCGCCTTTCTCGAGCGCCTCCTCGCCCAGACCGCGGCGCGGCCCGCCCGCTTCAGCTGCTTCGGGCTGCACGAGTGGGCCATGGTCTACCACGTCGCCGAGGGCGAGACCCGGCACGAGTCGCTGCCGCTGCGGCTCACCGCAGAGCAGACCGACACCGTCGTCGAGCAGAACCGCATTGCCTGCTCGCACTTCGACGCGTTCCGCTTCTTCACACCCGACGCCATCCCGACCAACGAGCTGCGGCCGACCCGGGAGTCCCAGCCCGACCTCGAACAGCCCGGCTGCCTGCACGCGGGGATGGACGTCTACAAGTGGGCGATCAAGCTCGGCCCGCTGGTTCCCGGCGAGCTGCTGCTGGACTGCTTCGAGCTCGCCCGCGACATCCGCCAGCTCGACATGCGGGCCTCGCCCTACGACGTCTCGGCCTACGGATTGTCTCCCGTTCGCATCGAGACGCGCGAGGGCAAGCGGGCCTACGCCGAGCAGCAGCGCTCGTTCGCCGACCGCTCGAACGCGCTGCGCCGCGACCTCCTGGCGGCGATCGCCCGCGCCCGCCACGCCGCGGCTCCCGCGAGCCCAGGCAGCTGAGGGCCGCTCGCGCGCGTCAGCGCCCGCGCAGCCGATCCACCTCGCGACGCTCACGCTTCGTCGGCCGGCCCGCACCCCGGTCCCGCGTCGCGACCAGCGCGACCGTCTCGCGGGGCGGCGGCGGGGGAGTGCGGTCGACGAAGCACTCCGCCGCCACGACCGCGCCGACCCGTTTCACCACGAGCCGGCTCACCACCAGAATGCGGTCGAAGCCGGCGCTCCGGATGCGCACCTCGTCGCCGACCCGCACGGTCTGCGCGGCCTTCACCTTCTCGCCGTTGATGCGAACGTGACCGGCGCGGCAGGCCGCCGTGGCCGCCGACCGGGTCTTGAACATGCGCACCGCCCACGCCCAGCTGTCGACCCGGGCGCTCGCGAGCTCAGCCATGGCCGACCACCCGCCGGGCGGTCAGGAGGCCCGTCGCTGCTCCCGGGTGTCGTCGTCGGCGAACAGGCGGCCGAGGGCGTCGACATCGTCGATCTCCGGGTCGTCGTTCCGCACGATCGTGTGCTCGATGACCGCTGTGTGCCCGATGGGGGGCTGAGCGGCGGTCGATCCGTCGGCCTGCGGGTCGGCGGGGCGGTCGGCACCGGATGCCGCGTACTCCCCGTCGCGATCACCCTCCGCTTCGAACTCCACGTCGACCTCGTCGCGCAGCTCGGCCTCGAATTCGGCGTCGGCCTCCTCGACTTCGGCGAGGGCGTCGTCGGAGGCGTCAGCCCCTGCCGCACCCCCGAGGGCCGAGCCGGCATCCCCGACGGCCGGGCCGTCGACGTCATCTGCCGAACCGTCGCCCTCGTCTGCCGAACCGTCGCCCTCGTCTGCCGAGCCGTACAGCGAGTTCAGCACCAGCACCGCGGCGTCGTTGGCGCCGATCGCATAGTCGCTGGTCTCCTCGTCGTCGACCAGCTGCGTCGTCGCGACCTCCTCGATCTCATCGAGGGTGGCCCGGGCGAGTTCGAGTTCGGAGGTGAGGGCGAGCTGCGTCTGCTCGATGAATTCGATCAGCCGGGCATCCGGAGCGTTGTCGTTCGTCCACTCGCCCACGTCTGCGCTCGTCGCCAGCGCGCCGACGGTCTGGTGCAGGCGGTTGCGCCATTCCGAACCCTCGGCGATCGCACGGTCGCGCTGGGCGGTGAGGCTGCCGGCCTCGAGCCGTGCCTCCTTCAGTTGCACCGTGGTCGCTTCTGCAGCGGCGGCCGTGGCGGCCAGTGTCGCGTGCAGGGCCGCGATCGCCGCGGCGTGGCCGGCTTCGAGTTCGACGACGGCAGCGGCGTGGCGCGTCTCGGCCTCTTCTGCGGCGAGGGCGCCGGCGACCGTGAGCGTGTCGATGGTCGACGCGTGCTCCGAGCGCAGCAGTTCGATCTGCTGTTCGTGCTCGGCCCGCTGCGCTGCCGTGTCACCGTCGAGCTGGGCCTCGAGCCGGGCGATCTCGGAGTCGCGCTCGGCGGTCAGCGCGGCGACGGCGCCATCCCGCTCGGCTGTGAGCTCGGCCAGCGCGCGGTCGCGTTCCTCGGAGAGTTCGGCGATGCGCGCCTCGTGGGCCGCGAGGGTCGCTGCGAGCTCGGCGGCGTGGCTCGAGTGCAGCCCGGAGACCTCGGCCTCGAGCTGCTCACCGAGTTCGGAGACGCGGGCGTCGGCGGCCTCGAGCCGTGAGGTGGTGTCGGTGAGGCGCTGCTGCAGGTCGGCGGCCTGGGCGCGCACGTCGGCGAGGTCGCGCTCGGACTGCTCGTAGTGCACCTGCAGGTCGACTCTCGCCTTGTCCCGGGCCCGCCGGTCGTCGATCACGAGCCCGAGGTGCGAGCGGATGATCTCCAGCGGGTCGCTCTCGTCGTTCAGCTGCTCGACGCTGGCCATGGCGGGCGGCACGAATGCGGGCTTCGCGGTCGGGTCGATGTAGACGTGCGTGAAGAGCTCGTCGGTGACGGGCCGGTAGCGCTCCTGGAACTCCGGAGTGCCGATCTTCACGGCCCAGTCGATGAAGTGGATGGCTGTTCGGTCACGCCGCGTGAGCACGTAACCCGTCTCAGCCGCTGGCACCACGGGGGGTGCCTCGGAGGCGTCGGTCTGGGTCTCGTCAGTCATGGTTCCAGCCTACAGAATCCTGGCGAGGGCACCCTCAGACTCCCCACCGAAAGTTCTCAGGTTCCCCGATTGCTGTACATAGCCTCCTCATAGGGTCGCGGAGTTGTCTTGATCTTGCCCGCACCGGGCACCGAGAGGACATCATGGAAACGCCCGAAATCGCACCGCAGCCCGAGTCAGAGCTGCAGACGTCGGCACCCGCTGCTGCGGGGGCCACCACCCGGGGAAAGCGCTTCTGGCGCCCCCGCAACTTTCTGATCCTGGGTGCCTCGGCGGCCGCCATCGCGGTCGCCTGCACCAGCGTCGGTGTCACGTTTGGGGTCGGTGTTCCCCTCGCACTGCAGGCCGCATCGGCCGTCACGTCGACGGGTGACAGCAGCGCGGCATCCCGCTACCTCGACACGACGGGCGGATCGGGTACGACGACGCTTCCGAACGGCGGCGCGGGCAGCGGAAGCAGCGGCAGCACCGGCGGCCGTGGCCACGGCTACAGCTTCGGCGGCGGGTCGACCGGCAGCAGCGGCAGCGGCAGCAGCGGATCGACCGGCACCGGTTCGAGCACCCCCGCAGCGACCGACGCCACTGACGCGCAGGGCGTCGGCGTCGTCTTCATCGACACCGAGCTGAAGTACGAGGGCGCTGCAGCGGCCGGCACCGGCATCATCCTCACGTCAGACGGCGAGATCCTCACGAACAACCACGTCGTCGAGGGCTCGACCAGCATCACCGTGACGGTCGCCACCAGCGGCAAGACCTACACCGCGAAGGTCGTCGGCACTGACGCGACGAACGACGTGGCCGTGCTGAAGCTCGAGGGGGCATCCGGTCTCACTCCGGCGACCCTCGACACCTCTGAGGCCCTCGCGGTCGGCGACCAGATCACCGGCGTCGGGAATGCGGGCGGAACCGGCACGCTCTCCGCTGCGGCCGGCACCGTGACCGGTCTCGACCAGAGCGTCACCACGCAGGCCGAAGGGTCGAGTGCGGGCGAGACGCTCGACGGCATGATCCAGGTCGCGGCCGACATCCAGTCGGGCGACTCCGGCGGCCCCCTCTACGATGCCGACGGCGAGGTCGTCGGCATCGACACGGCGGCATCGAGCGGGTCGGCGGATGTCACGGGGTTCGCCATCCCGATCACCGACGCTCTCGACATCGCCAAGCAGATCGCGTCGGGCACGGAGACGTCGACCGTGACGCTCGGGTACCCCGCCTTCCTCGGCATCGAGGTCGCCGGTGACGCGAGCACCTCGGGCGGCGCGGGCTCGCTCGGTTCGGGCTCGCTCGGTTCGGGCAGCGCGGGCGGTGCGGGCAGCGCGGGTGGGTCGGCCGGCTCGGCCGGTTCCGCAGGCTCCGTCGCCGGAGCCACGGTCGCCGGTGTCATCGCCGGCACGCCCGCCGAGACCGCCGGCCTGGTCGCCGGCGACGTGATCACCGCCGTCGACGGCACCTCGGTCGCCAGCGGCAGCGCGCTGACCACCACCCTGAAAGGCTACGAGCCCGGCAACACCGTCACGATCACCTACACCGACGCCGCCGGCGCGAGCCACACGGTGAAGGCCACGCTGGTCGAGGGCCCCGTCGCCTAGCGGCGACCTTCGGGAGCGGGATGCCTCACGGGGCCAGCAGACGCGACGCGTCTGCCGGCCCCTTCTTCGTGCGCCCCTTACCGCTCCACCGCGGCCGGGCGCGGGCGCGAAGGGACGCAGATCGTCCTGCGCGTTCGGCCTTGGAACGATCTGCGTCCCTTCGGCCCGCGCGGCGGCCGCCGCGAGGAGGGCGGTGCTCAGAGGGCGTGCGGCAGGCGGCTGCGAGGAGGGGCGGGCGCTCAGAGGGCGTGCGGCAGCTGCCAGCCGAGGGTGAAGGCGATCATCCGGAGCCCGAAGCAGAGCGCGAACCCGATGCTGAGCGCGACGACGGCCGACACCCTGCAGCGCGTCGCGACCAGCACCCCGAGCGCACCGAGCGCCGCGGCGGTCGCGTAGATGTCGCCCGTCAGCACGGCCGGAACCCGGTTCAGCAGCACATCGCGCACGACGCCGCCGCCGACGCCGGTCATCGTGCCGAGCAACACGACGACGACCCCGTTCGACCGGTGGTCGATCGCCTTCTGCGCTCCGGTCACGGCGAACAGCGCCAGCCCGGCCGCGTCGAACAGCACGAACAGTTCGTCGGGCAGCAGGTCGAGTTCGCCGGCCGCGAGAAAGACGAACGCCCCGGCAGCCAGCGCGACGATGATGCGGGAGGGCGACCGGAAGGCAGAGGGCGGCACGTCACCGATCAACACATCGCGCAGGATGCCGCCCACCAGTGCCGTGCTGAAGCCGACGACGAGGATGCCGAGCAGGTCCAGATCGGCCGCGACCGCCGCCCGGGCGCCCTCGAGTGCGAACAGGGCGGTCGCCGCGTGGTCGGCGATGGAATAGAGCCGACCGACGGTGCGCCGCACGGGTCAGGTGGTGCGGGCGGCGAGGCCGGAGTTGATCGAGGCCGTGAGCTGGGCATCCAGAGCCCGGGGCGCACCGTCGACCGAGCGGATCGGCGCTGCGTTGCGCACGCTCGACACCAGCCAGGCGGCATCCGCACGCCGCAGGTCGGCGGGCGTGAGGGTCTCGTACGCCGTCGCGTACCCGTTCAGCTTGGCGATGTCGAAGACGCTGTGCTGGGTCGTGCCCGGCAGGATGCCGAGATCGGGCTTCGGTGTCACCAGCCGGTCGCCGAGCTTCAGGATGACGTTGGCCGTCGGCCCTTCGAGCAGCACGCCGTCAGACGAGACGAAGATCACGTCGTCGGCTCCGCGGCGCTTCGCCTCCCGGAGGGCCGCGCGGTTGATCGCGTACGAGAGGGTCTTGGCGCCCTGCAAGAGCCAGGGCGAGGTCTCGGCGACAGTGGAGGGGTAGCCGCGGTCGAGCAGCACGACGTCGATACCCTCGCTGCGCTCGCGGGTGAAGTCGCCGCTCTGCTGCATCCAGACCCAGCCGGTCGGGGCGTCGCTGCCCTCGATACCGCGGGAGTAGAGGAGCTTGACGAAGGCCTCCGGTACGTCCGTGTGGGCGTCGACGGCTGCGAAGACGGTGGATCGCCACGCCGGGAGGTCGGGGGCGGGCAGGTCGAGCATCGCGGCGGAGCGTTCGAGGCGGGCGAGGTGGGCATCCAGAGCCTGGGGAATGCCGCCGATGACGGTGATCGTCTCGAAGATGCCGTCACCGCGCGTGATGCCGAGGTCGAGGGCGTTGGCGACGGGCGCGGCGGGGTCGACCTGGTCGTAGCCGGAGGGGGCGCCGTCACGGGCGGCAGGCGAACGGAGCAGCAGCAGAACGGGGGAGGGCATGCCACTCATTATCGGCCCTCGGCTGCTCTGGTGCTGTTGCTGTTGCCGTGGTTTTCGCCGCTGTTGCTGTCGTCGCCGGTCGTCACGAAGTCGATGAGCTGCTCGACGCGGCCGAGCAGCTCGGGTTCGAGGTCGGCGTAGCTGCGTACGCGGCCGAGGATGCGCTGCCAGGCCGCGGCGATGTCGGCCTGCTCGTCGTGCGGCCAGCCGAACGACTCGCAGATGCCGTGCTTCCACTCGATGGAGCGCGGGATGCTCGGCCAGGCCGCAATGCCGAGCCGGGCCGGTTTCACGGCCTGCCAGATGTCGATGTACGGATGCCCCACGATCAGCACAGCGTTCTCGCCCTGGGTGCGCATCACCTGTTCGGCGATGCGGCTCTCCTTCGAGCCGGCGACGAGGTGATCGACGAGCACTCCGACGCGACGGGCCGGTGTCGGACGGAACTCGGCGAGCACCGCGTCGAGGTGGTCGACGCCCTCCAGGTATTCGACGACGACGCCCTCGCCGCGGAGGTCGTCGCCCCAGACCTTCTCGACCAGTTCGGCGTCGTGGCGGCCTTCGACGAAGATGCGGCTGGCGCGGGCGACGCGGGCACGGGCATCCGGAGCCTTCACCGAACCCGACGCGGTGCGGAGGGCGCCCGCGGGCCGGGCCGCCGGTGGAGCCACGAGGGTGACGGGCTGGCCCTCGTAGAGAAAGCCGCCGCCGAGCGGGAACATGCGCCGCCTGCCCCGACGGTCTTCGAGTTCGACCATCTTCCCCTCCACACGGGTGACCGACCCGCAGAAGTCGCTGGCGACATCTTCGACGACGAGATCGAACACGGCCGCGCAATCGGGAGCCTTCTGGCGCACCGGGCGGCGGTTGAAATCGGCGAGAACATCGGAACCGTAGCGATCGAAAGTCACGGCTCGACGTTAGTCGACGGGCGGTCGGATTCGTCGCAGCGACTTATCCACACCCAGCATTCTCACGAGAGGCTATCGGCTACGCTGGGGGGCAGTAAGGAGGCCATCGACAATGCCAGACGACAGCGATTCAGAGCTCACTCGGTCGCACCGCATCGTGCAGACGCCCGGCACGAACGATGAGGGGCCGGGTTCGCTCGGCACCAGCGCCATCGGCACCGCGAGCAACGACAACACCATGAACCTCACGGGGGAGTTCGCCGCTCAGATGGCCGCCCTCGAAGGCGGTGTCACCCCCGAAGAGCTCGAGGCGATCGCGGCCCTGCCCTCGGGCTCCGCCCTGCTGATCGTGCGCCGCGGGCCGAGCGCCGGCGCTCGCTTCCTGCTCGACAAGCTCACCAACGTCGTCGGCCGCCACCCCGACGCCGACATCTTCCTCGACGACGTGACCGTGTCGCGTCGCCACGCGGAGTTCAGCCGCTCGGGCACGACTTTCTCGGTTCGCGACCTGCACTCGCTGAACGGCACCTACTTCGACGGGGTGCGGGTCGACGACGCCCTCCTCGCCGACGGCTCGGAGATTCAGGTCGGCAAGTTCCGGCTCACCTTCTATCCCTCACGTCGCGACGTGGCGGCGAACGCAGAAGCCTAGTGGCGGCGTCATCGGCGCGCTCCTACACTGACGGCGGCGCGTCTGCCCGCCTGCTCAGCATCGGCCAGGTTCTCTCGCAGCTGAGCCCCGAGTTCAGCGACATCAGCCCGTCGAAGCTCCGCTTCCTCGAAGAGCGCGGGCTCGTCTCGCCGGCGCGCACCCAGTCGGGGTACCGCAAGTTCTCGAACGCCGACGTCGAGCGGCTGCGGCTCGTGCTCGCCATGCAGCGCGACTGCTACCTTCCGCTGAACGTCATCAAGCAGTACCTGCACGATGTGGATGCCGGGCTGAACCCGCCCATGCCGGGAGGTACGACGGTCACCGTTCCGTCGATGCTGAGCGGAGCGCGTCGCCTGTCGCGTGACGACCTGCTGCGGGAGACGGGCGCGTCGGCCCAGCTGCTGAACGACTCGATCAGCGCATCGCTCATCACCGCCAGCGAGACCTACGGCGACGAGGCGGTCGGCGTTCTGAAGGCGATGGTCGAGCTGTCGAAGGTCGGCATCGAGCCGCGGCACCTCCGGGGTTTCCGGGCGGCGGCCGACCGAGAGGTCGGGCTGATCGAGAGCGCCCTGCTGCCGGTCGCGCGGCGCAACACGGTGTCGAGCCGGGCGCAGATCGCCGACCGCGCGAGCGAGATCTCGGGGCAGCTCGAGGTCGTGCGCACCAGCCTCATCCGTTCGGCGCTCGGCAAGCTCGCGCCGTAGAGTGGGTTCGCGCGACACGCCGGGGCGATTGGGCGGATGTCGTTGCCCGCACCACCTCACGTCGATAGCGTGGACACAGAAGTACGAGAGAGGCAGACGATGAGTGAGCATGTCCACGGCGAGGAAGCTCGTTACGACCAGGGCTTGCTCTTCACCGACGGTCTGCCCGAGCTCGACGATGCGGCCGGGTACCGCGGCGCCGTGGCCGCTCGTGCCGCCGGAATCACCTACCGCCAGCTCGACTACTGGGCCCGCACCTCCCTCGTCGAGCCCACCGTTCGCGGCGCTGCCGGTTCGGGTTCGCAGCGGCTCTACGGTTTCCGCGACATCCTCGTGCTGAAGCTCGTGAAGCGGCTGCTCGACACGGGCATCTCGCTGCAGCAGATCCGCACCGCCATCGAGCAGCTGCGCGAGTCGGGCGTCACCGACCTCGCCCAGACGACGCTGATGAGCGACGGCGCGAGCGTCTACCTCTGCACCTCGAACGACGAGGTCATCGACCTCGTGAGCCGCGGCCAGGGCGTCTTCGGCATCGCGGTCGGCAAGGTGCTGCGCGAGGTGGAGAACTCCCTCGTCGACCTCGGTACCGACGTCGCCGACCCCCTCGACGAGCTCGCCGCCCGCCGCGCCGCCCGCTCC
>NZ_PSTT01000098.1 GCF_002931235.1 Subtercola sp. Z020
GTGACGCGGAGGGGCGGGGAACGTAGGCTCGGGGCGTGAGGCGGGAGCGGGTGTGAACGAGGTCGGCGCGGTGCTCGAGGGGATCGCCGCGGCGGCGCGGGTTCCGGAGGACGAGGTTGCGGCGCACCGGGTCTTCCGCGATCGGGTGGCGGATGCGCTGGCGCCGGCGGGCGGGTCGGCGGGTGGCTCAGCGGGTCGTGTGGCCGGGCGTGAGGGTGCGGCTGGTCGAGAGGGCGCCGGGAGCGGGGGCGCGCGGGTGCTGCGGGTGGTGGACGCGGGGTCGTTCCGGCACGGCACTGCGGTGCACGGGGCGAGCCGGTTCGACGTGTTCGTGGTGCTCGACGGAGGGCGCCCGAGGTCGCTGGCGCGGGCGCTGGAAGGGCTTCGGGCGAAGGTGGCGGGTGCTCTGCCGGACGCGGGGGTGCGGCTGGCGCCCGACTCGGTGCTGGTGGACGGCGGCGCGCGTGGCGGCGGCGGCCCGGCAGCGAGTAACACGGACGCCGACTTGCGCGGCGACGATGGAGGCGCGGCGGCGCGCGGCGGCAACGACGGCAACGCCGGCGACGCCGAGGCGCGGCCCCTCCGCCTCCGACTCATCCCCGCGTACGAAGCGCCCGGTGACGCCGGTAGCGCCACCCTCGCCGTGCCCGACGCCGCCCGGCGGTGGGTGCTGCACCGCCCGGGCGCGCGCGAGCAGCTGCTCGAGCGCATCGGCGACGCCCACCTGCGAACGCTCATCCGGCTCGTGCTCGCCTGGAAGTACGCCAACCGCGTGCCCGTCTCGTCGTACTACCTCGAGACGGCGGTCATCCGCCAGGCCCTCCGGCAGCCGTCGTTCAGTCTGCTCTGGGACCTGTGCTGGGTTCTCGAGCAGGCCGCCCACGACGACCTGATGAACCTGCCCGACCTCTCCAGCCCCTCGCAGGTGCAGAAGGTGCGCGCGACCGAGTCCCTCGCCCGGCGCATCGAGGCGCAGGTTCCGCTCGACCGGGCCGCCGCCCACGCCCGTGCGGCCGTGAACGCCTACCTCGACGACGACACTGCGGCTCTGGATGCCCGGCTCGCCGCCCTCTTCGGCGACCGGTTCGCGCTCTAGCGGAACCGCGCAGCACAGCAAAGTCTCGCGCAGCTCTGCCCGGCTCAGAGCATCCCGCGCAGCGCCTCGAACGACGCCACCCTGCCGCCCGCCGTCGGAGCCAGCGGCTGCGCCAGCACGGTCGTCACACCTGACGCCGCGAACGCCTGCAGCCGCTCCCGCACGCGCCCGGCTCTGCCGATGAGCGACGTCGCGAGCACGAAATCGTCGGGCAGGGCATCCGAAGCCGCCGCCTTCTCGCCCGCGAGGTAGAGCTCCTGCACCCGCAGGGCGTCGGCTCCGTAGCCGTAGCGCACCGCGAGGTCGGTGTAGAAGTTCGCGCCGCGGGCGCCCATTCCGCCCACGTACAGCGCCATGCGCTCGCGGTAGGCGCTGAGCATGCGTTCGATGAGTGCGTCGTCGCTGCCGTCGTCGCGCCCGACGAAGAGCGGAACCCCGACGATCACGTCGAGCGGCCCGAGCGCGGGGTCGCGCCGGGCGGCCCCCGCGGCGAGAGAGGCGCCCCACGCTTCATCTGCCCGCTCGGGGTGGTAGAGGAACGGGAACCAGCCGTCGGCGATCTCTGCCGTCTGCTCGACGGCGCGCGGCGTGAGAGCAGCGATTGCGACGGGAATGGATGCTCGAACCGGCCGATTGATCAGCTTCAGCGGCTTGCCGAGGCCGGTGCCGCCCTGCTCCCGAGGCAGCGGCACCGTGTACTCACGCCCCCGGTGTTCGAGCCGCTCGCGCCGCCACACCGTGCGGCAGATGTCGACCGTCTCGCGCAGGTGCCCGAGCGGCCGGGCGAACGGAACACCGTGGAACCCTTCGATGACCTGCGGCCCCGAGCTGCCGAGCCCGAGTTCAAACCGCCCGCCCGACAGCGAGTCGAGCCCCGCGGCGGTCATGGCGAGCAGGGCGGGCGTGCGCGAGTAGATCGGCAGGATGCTCGACATGAGGGTCGCGGTGCGGGTGATCGCTGCGAGGTAGCCGAGCCGGCTGACGGCGTCGAACGAGTAGGCCTCCGAGACGGCGAAGACCTCGGCCCCCGCGCCTTCGAGCCGGCGGACTTCGGCCGCGGCATCCGCGAAGTCCTCCGCGTAGTCGATCGTGACGCCCAGTCGCATGCTCACCCCTCTGCCCGCCGCGCATTCCGCACGGTGCCGTCGCGCCCGGTGACCACCAGCGTCGCTACGATCACCACCAGCAGAGCCGCGGTGAACACCTCGGCCGCCGGCAGCAGGGCGCTGGCCGCGATCGCCAGGCCGGCGAGCGGGATGATCGCATTCGCCGCTCCCGTGGCGGCCGGCCGCACCGCCAGCAGCCAGACGGCCAGCACGAACACCGCCACCGGCACCGTGAGCGTCGCGGCCGCGGCGACCGGCGGCAGCTCGGTCTGGTCGCCGTAGAGGTCGACCAGCACCTCGATGCCGGCCGACATGGCCGCGGCTGCCGCGAAGATCACGTAGTGCGCGTAGCCGAGGGTCAACGACTGGCGAAGTGTTCCGAACCGGCCGTGCAGGGGCGTCGCGAAGTAGAGCCACCACATCGCCGCCACGATGAGCAGGGAGCACACCGCCAGCGCGACCAGCGGAACGATGTGCTCGCTGTCTTTCAGCGAATCGATGATGGCGTTCGCCGAACCGAGCAGGCCCTCGCCCAGCACGACGAGCGTGAAGAGCCCGAACCGTTCCGCGATGTGGTGGTTGTGGTACGGCGTCACCTGCCGCCGCTCGGCCCACACGGGCACGCACACCTCGGCCACCACCAGCACGAGAAAGCTGACGACCCCCACGGATTCGGGCAGTAGCAGTCGCAGCACCCAGGCGGCCTGCACCACAGTGATGCCGACCGCGTACCGCACGGCCACGGTGCGGTATTCGGGCGAGTTCACAGCGAGCCGCAGCCACTGGCTGACCATCGCGAGTCGCATGATCACGTACCCGAAGGTGACCAGCGTGAAGTCGCCGTCGACCATCCCGGTCTCGACACCCGCTGCGAGCACCAGCACACCGGCCATCTGCGCGATCGTCGTGACCCGGTAGAGCCAGTCGTCGTTGTCGAAGGCGGTCGCGAACCAGGTGAAGTTCATCCAGGCCCACCAGATGGCGAAGAAGACCATCAGGTACGCGCCGGCCCCGACGGCGATGTGCTGCTCGGTCTCGAGGTGGTGCAGCGTCTGAGCGGCGAGCGAGACGGCGACCACGAAGACGAGGTCGAAGAACAGTTCGAGCGTGGAGGCGACGCGGTGCGGCTCGTGCTTGTCGCGCGGCCGGATCGGGCGGAGATCGAGGCGGCTCAGGATGCTCGTCATGAGCGAAAGCGTACTGGCTGCCGCGCGGGGTCAGCCGACGAGCTCGGCCTCGACGGCCTCCCGCAGGGTCGCGGGAATCGGCACGGGCCGTTTCGTGTCGCGGCCCACGAAGACGTGCACGAACTCGCCGGCCGCCACCTGTAGGCCGTCGCTCGTGCGGAACAGGTCGAGCGCCCAGACGATGCTCGTCGTGCCCACCTTGCCCGCGCGGAGCACGACCTCCAGCGTGTCGGGGAACGACGCGGGCTCGATGAACCGGCACGACGAGGAGACGCAGAACGCGAGCGTCTCGCTCGTCTCGATGTCGAAATGCCCGTTCGTGATCAGCCACGATGTGATCGTCGTGTCCATCGCGGTGTAGTAGACCGTGTTGTTCAGGTGCCCGAAGACGTCGTTGTCGTTCCAGCGGGTGGCGAAGGGTCTGCGCGAGCTGTTCACCGACGAAACTCTACCCGTCTAGGCTGGGACGGAATGTGCGGCCAGACCTCTCGTGTGTTCGACTCCTGCACTCGCGACGGTTAGGAACAGCCTTGGGCACTCTCAGCTACGGTCCTTCTCTGAAGCCGATCGCCATCGAAGACCGCGATCTCGCGCATCTGCAGGCGGTGATGATCGCCAAACTGCGTCGTGGCGAGTGCTTCTCGTTCACTTGGGCGCGGTCTGCCGAGTTCGGCAGCGGGCACAGCGTGCTCTGGATGCACCCGGCCATGCACCTCGAGTTCACCTTCCACGGGTCGAAGAGGGTTCCGCTGAACCGCGTCTGGATCGAGGCGTTGATGGATCGCGCGAACGGTTCGGGCGGACTGGAACTGGTTGCCGAGAAGACGGCCGTGGCCCGCGCCGAGGCGCGCTGAGCCCAGCGCGCCGACTCGCCTCAGTCGATGTCGGAGAGGTGTACGCCGAGCGAGCGGTCCGAAGGGGTGACCGTGTGCTGGGCCCCGAGCAGCCGCGTCTTGCGGGCGAGATCGGCCAGGAGTTCGGCGTCTTCGGGGACGGTCTCTGCGTCGGCCCCGGCGGCGGCATCCGGACCCGCCGTGCAGTACAGCTGCGTGTTCGGGCCGAGCAACAGGTTCGAGAAACCGCGCTCGCCGTTGAAGTAGACGGGCACCGTGATGCGATCGGTGACGCCGGCGTTGGCCAGGGCGACGGTGTAGTCGAACACGGCGGAGCACACGTCGAAGCTGACCGTGATCACGCCTGAACCGTAGTGCAGCTCTCTCATCGCATCACCATACCCTGCCTGCCGCACCCGGTTTCGGGCCTCTGAACTGTTCCTCGCGCCATTCGCTCTCGCGGGGCACTCCCGTGCGGTCGGCCTCCTCCTCCAGGGTGCGCAGATCGACCCGGCGGATCTTGCCCGAGATGGTCTTCGGCAGTTCCCTGAACTCGATGCGCCGCACCCGCATGTACGAGGGCATCGTCGCCGCAGAGTGAGCGAAGAGTGCCTGTGCGGTCTCGGCATCCGGAGCCCAGCCCTCGGCCAGGACGACGTAGGCCTTCGGTGTGCTGAGCCGGGTGGGATGGGGTGCGGGAACCACGGCGGCCTCGACCACCGCCGGATGCTCGATCAGCAGGCTCTCGACCTCGAACGGCGACACTTTGTAGTCGGAGGACTTGAAGACATCGTCGGTGCGCCCGATGTAGGTGATGTCGCCGGCCGCATCCCGCGAGGCGATGTCACCCGTGTGGTAGTAGCCGTCGCGCGTGACGGCGCTGTTCCGCTCGGCATCGCCGAGGTACCGGGCCATCAGGGTGAAGGGATGCTCGCTGAGGTCGAGGCAGATCTCGCCCTCCTGCGTGCGCTCGCCGGTGAGCGGGTCGACGAGCAGCACCGGAACGCCGGGCAGCGGGCGCCCCATCGAACCGGGCTTGACGACGCTGCCGGGCGTGTTGGCGATCGCCGCCGTCATCTCGGTCTGGCCGTAGCCGTCGCGGATGGTCAGGCCCCAGCTCTGCTCGATGCGACCGATGACCTCGGGATTCAGCGGCTCGCCCGCCGAGAGCACCTCCCGCAGCGCGCGCGGACGCACGACGCCCTGCGCCTGGATCAGCATGCGCCAGACGGTCGGCGGAGCGCAGAAGGTGGTCACCCCGGCGCGGTCGAGCTGGGCGGCGAGCTTCGCCGGGTCGAAGGTCGAATAGTTGTAGACGAACACGGTCGCTTCGGCGATCCAGGGCGCGAAGATCAGGCTCCAGGCGTGCTTCGCCCAGCCCGGCGAGCTGATGGCGAGGTGCACGTCGCCCGGCCGCATCCCGATCCAGTACATGGTGCTGAGGTGGCCGACGGGGTAGGAGGTCTGGGTGTGCTCGACCATCTTCGGCTTGCTGGTGGTACCCGAGGTGAAGTACACGAGCAGGGGGTCGGTCGCGAGCGGCTCGGCGGGCGTGAAGTCGGGTTCGACGTCGAGGGCGTCGGCATAGGATGCCCAGCCGGGCGCCGCAGCCCCGACACCGATGCGCGTGTAGTCGCCGTCGACGCCCTCGAACCGGGCGGTCTCGGCCCCGTCGGTGATGACGTGGGCGATCTCGCCCCGCGTGATGCGGTCGACGAGCTCGTTGGGGCCGAGCGCGGTGGCACCCGGAACGATGACCGCCCCGAGCTTGCTGAGCGCGAGCACACACTCCCAGAGCTCGACCTGGTTGCCGAGCATCACCAGCACGCGGTCGCCCTGTGCGATGCCGCGGGCGGCGAGCCAGGTGGCGACCCTGTCGGAGCGGTCGGCGAGTTCGGCGAAGCTGTAGATCGCCTCGCTGCCGTCTTCTTCGACGATCCAGAGAGCCGGCCGGTCGTTGCCGGCCGCGATGACGTCGAACCACTCCGTCGCCCAGTTGAAGGTCGGCCCGATCTCGGGCCAGGCGAACTCCGCGACGGCGGTGTCGTAGTCTGCTGCGAGATCGAGGAGCTGGTTCCGGGCGGCACGGATGCTCTGGGTGTTGTGGGTCTCGCTCATGCGTTTCAGTGTAGAGCCGGGCGGCGCCGGCGGGGCCGGGCGGGGCCGGGCGGGGCCGGGCCCGCCCGGGCCGCAGGGCCGCTCGACGCGCCGCTGCCCGGGCCGCCGTGACCGCTCGCCAGGTGGCGGTGGCCACCGCGTTGCGCGCAACCGAGGATGAGCCCGGCGATGGTCGCCGCGGGGGGCGCATCGCGCCGCTGATCCTCGGTTGCGACCGCTCCGAGGTGAGGTTCTGCTGCGCGGGTCAGGCGGCGGGGGCGGTGATGCGGAGCATCACGCGGGGCTTCCGGCGGCGGGCCACGATGCGCTCGATGAGCATGAAGGCGCGGTACTCGATGCCGTACTTCGAGCGGAAGAAGATCGTCAGTCGCTCCACCTCGACGGGTGCCTCCACGATCTCGGCCACCGCTTCTGTGGTGGCAGCGCCCGCGGGAACCCGGCCGCGGCGATCGCACGGGCGGAGCTCCACGCGGGGGCTGTTGCGCAGCCGCTTCACCTTGCCGCTCTCGGCCGGGGTCACCACCAGCAGCGCGTCGCCGTCGCGGGCGATCCAGACCGGCGTCGACACGGGCACCCCCGACCGGCGGAAGGTCGCCAGCGAGACGAACGACTCGTCGCCGAGCGGGCCGAGCGAGCCGAGCGGGCCGAGCGCGCCGGGCGCAGGGGGAGGCGTCATGACCCTGAGCTTACGGTCGCGCGCCGCCGGCTCGCTCCGCAGCACACTCGCAGCGTGCCGCAACGCCCGGCGCGCCTCTGGCGTCCATGGCGCCCCGACGAACACGTGGAACGCCTTCGTGTAGAGCCGCAGCTCGGCCCGTCCGCCGGTTGCGATCACCTTCCGCGTCAGCTCCCGGGCGTCGGCGGCGAGCAGGTCGCGGCCGCCCTGGTAGCTGAAGACCGGGGGCAGGCCGCCGAGGTCGCCGAAGAGCGGGCTGACCATCGGGGAACGGGGGTCGAGATCATCCGCCCACCACCGGCCCGCAGCCGCCAGCCCGCCGACGCCGAGCATCGGGTCGAGCTTCGCGAGGGCCGGCACCTCCGGGTTCGAGAGCGTGGCGTCGACCCACGGCGAGAAGAGGAGGAGGGCTGCGGGCGGCGTGAGCCCGGCATCCCTGTACCTCATGGCCTGCCCCAGCGCCAGCGCACCACCCGCGGAGTCGCCGGCCAGGAACACCCGGCCCGGGTGCCGGCGTTCGGCCTCGGCGTACACCTCGTCGAGCAGCGCGTAGGCCTGTTCGGCATTGTGTTCGGGGGCGAGCCCGTAGAACGGAACGGTCACGCCCACACCGCTGCCGGCCATGAGCCGCGCGATGATGCCCCAGTGCGGCGCGACGAGCGGGAAGACGTAGGCGCCCCCGTGCGTGTAGATGAGGTGCGCCCCGCTCGCACCCGTTCTCGGGGTGAGGCGCACGACGCGCCGACCCTGCACCGAGAGCTCCTCGACGGTCGCCAGGCTCCGGATGGCCGGGCTGATCGGGGCGGCCGGCTTCCGCTCGGCGATGCGGCCCAGTACGGTGTCGGCATCGCGGGTACCGGTCGGCTGTGTTCGCAGCAGCAGGCGGGTGACGGCCATCGGGATCGACACGGAATCTCCTCACGCCGGGCCACCGGCCCACCCCCTCATGGTAGGCGGCGAGGCCGGGCGCGCGCAGCGCCCGGGCGCCAGGGGCTGAGGCCACGCCACACGGCTCGCTGCCGGGTTTCCGTGCGTAGGCTGGAGGTATGACTTCCTACCCCACCCCGCTCACTCCCGCGCTCGACGACCTGCTGGCATCCGTTCCCGAGACCTCGCCCGTCGAGACGCACGACGTGACGTTCGAGGGTGCGGGTGTCTCGTTCGGCGGGTTCGTGGCGAAGCCGGCGGGGGCTCAGGATGCCCGCCCGGCCGTGCTCATCATCAGCGACTGGTCAGGGTTGAACAACCACGCCCGCGTGCGCGCCGAGATGCTCGCGCGCCTCGGCTACGTAGCTCTGGCCGGCGACGTCTACGGGGGAGGGGTGGAGCTCGGCCAGGAGGAGGCGAGTGCCGCGGCGGGCCGGTACTACGGCGACACCGACCTCTTTCGCGCGCACCTCGCGGCCAACCTCGAGCGCCTGCGCGCCGAACCGGGCGTCGACCCCGAGCGCATCGCCGTGATGGGCTACTGCTTCGGCGGATCCGGCGCACTCGAGCTCGCCCGCGCCGGCGCAGATATCGCGGGCGCCGTCTCGTTCCACGGCCGACTGGCCACCGAGACGCCGGCCGCCGAGGGAGCGATCCAGGCCCCGCTGCTGGTGCTGACCGGTGCCGCAGACCCCGTCGTGCCCGACGACCAGGTCGTCGACTTCGAGAACGAACTGCGCGCCGCGGGCGCCCCCGACTGGCAGGTGGTCAGCTACAGCGGTGCGATGCACGCCTTCACGATGCCCGACACGAATGCACCCGACTTCGGGGCCATGTACGACGCGACCGCGAACGCCCGGTCGTGGGTCGCCATGCAGGCCTTCTTCGACGAGATCTTCGCTTGAGCGAAGAAGACAGGGGCGCGCCGGGCGCGCACGACGGTCGGCGGGGCCGCGAGCCCGAGCTCGGGCCCCGGGGGCGCGCCAGCCTCGAGGTTCTGCGTGCCGAGGCACGCGAGGAGCTCGACACGGTGGTGCACGAGCGACTGCTGGCGGGGGAAGACCCGTGGGCGTTCATGGAGGAACTGCCGAGCGTCGACGAACTCGTCGTCTACCTGCTGCGGGCCGAGGCCATCGACGCGAACGGCGGGCAGCGCGCATCGAGCGCCCGCGAGTACCGCGTGCTGAGGCAGATCGCGCTGCAGCATCCCGACCTCACGAAGACGGTCTGGCGGATGCTCGGAGAGCACGGTTGGCAGCCCGAACGGGCCCAGCGGCGCTAGTCGCCCCCGCCCGAACCCGGTCGACGGCATCCGCCCGCCGAACCGCTAGTCTGGAGCCATCTGACGACGTGGGGGGACCACCGATGACTGCTGCCGACTTTTCCGGCCCTGAATTCACCGACGAATCGGCGCTGATCGCCGCCCCGATCGAGATCAAGGTCTCGTTCTGGCTCTGGGTCTCGGAGGCCGTGCTCACGGTCGCCGGCGCCCTGCTGATCGCGCTGGTCGGAGCGGCCATCCCGTGGGTGACCGGGGCGTCGGGTGACGACGCGGTCAGCGTGGTGGCCCCGCTCATCGCGATCGCCGTGGTGCTGATCGCGTTCGCGGTCTTCCGCTTCGTGGCCGCGGTGTACATGCTGCGGGGGCGCACCTGGGCGCGCAACGCGCTCACGATCCTCGGGGTGATCGGCCTGTTCGGCACCGCGCTCGACTACTCGGCGAACGTCGCCGTGGGCATCGCGCATTCGCTGGTGGCGCTGGTGGCGCTCGTGCTGATGTTCCTGCCGGCGTCGAACGCCTACTTTCGGGCGCCTCACCCCTACCGCACGCGTTCGCGCGGGTAGAGTACGGCCCGCGGCGCGAGTGGGGTCTGCGGTCGGGTAGAATAGCACTCTGTGCTCACTGTCCGGTGCATTTTCGAACCGGATTCGCTCGCTGAGCCGAGACCATCTGAACAGAGGCTGTCGTAATTGAAGATTGAAGTCGGCGAGACACTCGTCTACCCCCACCACGGTGCGGTCACCATCACGGCCATCGAGTCGCGTGACGTCAAGGGCGAGCAGAAGCGGTTCATCACGCTGAATGTGCACACCAGCGAACTGACCATCAAGATCCCCGTCGACAACATCGACCTCGTGGGGGTGCGCGACGTCATCGACGACGCCGGCGTACAGGCCGTCTACGACGTGCTGCAGAACCCGTTCGTCGAAGAGCCGGGCAACTGGTCGCGCCGCTACAAGGCCAACCAGGAGAAGATGGCGTCGGGTGACGTCAACCGCGTCGGCGAGGTCGTGCGCGACCTCTGGCGCCGCAACGAAGACAAGGGCGTCTCGGCCGGCGAGAAGCGCATGCTCGAGAAGGCGCGCCAGATCCTCGTCTCCGAGCTCGCGCTCGCCCAGTCGCTGACCGACGAGAAGGCCTCGCTGCTGCTCGACGACGTGCTGGCGGCCGTCAAGTAGCCCGCGCTGGCGGCCGCATCGCTGCGCTGGCCGCCGCGACGCGCTGGTGCCGAGATGGTCACCTGCGGGCGAGACTGACCCGTCTACCTGACCCCCTGGGTCGGAAGTGACCGTCTCGCGGGCGGGACGGCGGGCGGGACGGCGGGCGGGATGCCTGGCGGGACGGCGGGCGGGATGCCGTCAGCGGAGGTGCGAGGCGGCTAGGCGGAGATCGGCCACCAGTGCGGCGAAGGCGTCGTCGAACGTGGGCTCGCCGCGGAGCCGCAGCACCGCCGACGGATGGGTGGTCAGCAGTACCTTCACATCTCGGCCGAGACGGGCCGCGACATCCGGAGCCTGCAGCAGCTGGCCGCGCTCCCGCGTGACCGATGCGGTGCGCCCGAGCACCGAGCGCGCGGCCGTTGCACCGAGGCACAGGATGACCTGCGGCGCGATCGCGTCGACCTCCGCCTCGAGCCAGGGGTGGCAGGCGACCACGTGCCCGACCGCGGGCGTCTTGTGGATGCGCCTCGGCCCGCGCTCCTCGAAGCGGAAGTGCTTGACGGCGTTGGTGACGTAGAGCGCGCCGCGGTCGATGCCGGCCTTCGTGACCGCGTCGGCCAGCAGGCGGCCGGCCGGCCCGACGAACGGGCGGCCCTCGAGGTCTTCCCGGTCACCCGGCTGCTCGCCGACCAGCATGAGGGTCGCGGTCTGCGCTCCGGCGGAGAACACGACCTGCGTGGCGTGCTGCTGCAGTTCGCAGCCGCGGCACGCCGGTGCGGCCGCCCGCAGCGCCGCGACGCTCGCCGGCGCGGAGGCCGGCGCGGCGTCCCCCGCCGGCGCGGCGCCACCCTCCGGCGCGGCGCCACCCTCCGGCGCGGCGCCACCCTCCGGCGCGGCGCCACCCCCCGGCGCGGCGCCCTGCTCGCGGTCGTCGTACTCGGGCACCCACGCCGCGGCGCCCGGCCGCTCGGTCTCGTCGCTCATGCTCCTACCCTCCCTTCCCCCACGCCGCGCCTCAACCC
>NZ_PSTT01000043.1 GCF_002931235.1 Subtercola sp. Z020
GTGCTCGCGTGCCGCCACCCCCACCCCTGCGCCCATACGGCCGCGCCGCCGCGGCTCACGCGAGCACCGACCGGGTCACGAGACCGACACGTGCGGGCGAGATCGACACGTAGAACAGACGGTCTCGGCCGGAAGTGACCGTCTCGCAGCCGGAGCGCGGTCGAGACGGGCGCGGGCCGGGGCGCGGGATGCTCAGACCAGCGCCTTCGCCTCGCGCCCGGCGGCGAAGCGGTTCAGCGCGCCGGTCGCGGCGATTCCGCGCATCGCGAGCCACGACAGCAGCCCCGCGAGCACGACGGCCGACACGATCGACGCCGCCGAGTAGATCAGGATGAAGGGCGTGTCCGACCCCGGGTACGACAGCGTGAGGTCGGTGATCGAGAGCGCGATGCCCGCACCCACGCCGGCGAGCAGCGCCACCCAGATGCGGTAGCTCGAGTAGAGGAACAGCGCGAACACGATTTCGGCGCCGATGCCCTGCACAGCCCCTGAGATCAGCGTGGTGAAGCCCCACTGCGTACCGATCAGCGCCGACACGATCGCCGCGACGAGCTCGGTGTAGAGGGCGGCGCCGGGCTTCCGGATGATCAGCCCACCCAGCACGCCGGCGAACAGCCAGCCGCCGTTGAAGAGGCCCTGGAGCCCCGGCAGCGCAGCGCTCAGCGGAGTCGTGACCGGGTTGTACGCCAGGCCCCAGGCCCAGAAGATCAGCCCGGCGGCGACGCCGATGACGCTGGCGACGATGATGTCGACCACCCGCCAGCGGAAGCGCCCGCCCACCGAAGCCGAACCGCCGGGAGCGGACCCGGGAGCGGAGCCGGAGGCACGGCCGCCGGCCGAAGAGGAGGAGTTACGAAGCCCTGAAGTTGTCGCGTGCACTGTTCGTGCCCTTTCGTCGATGCGAATGTGAGGGCACGGGGTGTATGAGATTGTCCTCCCTGCGCTGGCATGATCCAGATCAGGTTCGACGGTCGAAGGTTGAGAACCTTCCTCTCAGCCCGGCTCACCGGACTCCCGTGTTGCCCTCAGTATCCCATAACCTGAGGGAATGATGCAGTTCCTCATCGTTCTGGGCGTGCTGATCGTGCTCGCGGGGTTCACCCTCGCGGTTCGCGCACACCGGCACATGACCCAGACGTGGCTGCTCCGGCGTGGCACGCGGGCGAGCGGGCACGCCGTCACCGTTCAGCCACCCCTCTCGGCCGGACTGGTCTCCCGCCTCACCTCGACGGTCACGATCATCACGTACACGGCTCTGGATGGCGCGGTGCACAGCCTCATTCCGCGATCCGGCGCGGGCACCTTCCGGCTGGTGGGCGCGAGCGGCGCCGTGACCGTGCTCTACGACGAGGCGCATCCGCTGAAGGAGGACCGCATCCGCGTCGGGTTCGGCCCCTCCCCCGAGCGCTGGCACCGCGTGCGCGTGCGCCAGGAGCCCTAGCGCACCATCCCTCGCACCAGAGCCACGCAGAGAAGTGTGAAAAGCTGATCCCATGCAGTTGCGAATCTTCACAGAGCCCCAGCAGGGCGCCAGCTATGACGATCTCCTCGCCGTTGCACAGGCCACAGAGCGCCTCGGCTTCGACGCCTTCTTCCGCTCAGACCACTATCTGCGCATGGGCGACGGCGACGGGTACCCCGGCCCGACCGACGCGTGGACCACGCTCGCTGGTCTCGCCCGCGAGACCAGCCGCATCCGGCTCGGCACGCTGGTGTCGAGCGTCACCTACCGCACGCCCGGCATCCTCGCGATCCAGGTGGCGCAGGTCGATGCGATGTCGGGCGGCCGCGTCGAACTCGGCCTCGGCACCGGCTGGTTCGAAGCCGAGCACCGGGCCTACGGCATCCCGTTCCCTGCGAAGCGCTTCGGGATGCTCGAAGAGCAGCTCGAGATCATCGAGGGCCTCTACGGCACACCCGTGGGCGAGACGTACTCGTTCAGCGGCGAGCACTACACGCTCGTCGACTCCCCCGCCCTGCCGAAGCCCGTGCAGAGCCCTTTGCCGGTCATCGTGGGCGGCACGGGCCCGAGCCGCACCCCGGCGCTTGCCGCGCGCTTCGCCACCGAGTTCAACGCGCCGTTCGTCGCGCTCGACGGGCTCCGGCCCCTCTTCGACCGCGTGCGGGAGGCCTGCGAGGCGATCGACCGGGACCCCGACGACCTCGTCTACTCCGCCGCCCTGGTCGTGGCGGTCGGCCGCGACGAGAGCGAGCTCCAGCGCCGGGCGGCGGCGATCGGGCGCGACCCCGGAGAACTGCGCACCGTCGGAATCGCCGGTACGGCATCCGAAGCCATCGACCGCATCAACGACCTCGGCATCGACCGCCTCTACCTGCAGGTGAACGACCTGCACGACGTCGAGCAGCTCGACTTCATCGCGGCCGAGATCATGCCACACGTACAGTAAGACCGGTTCATCCGACGCGTCCACCCGGGGCGCTGTGAGAACCGCCATGCACTTTTATAGGAGACATCTGTGGACAGCTGGCCAGGAACCGCGTATCCGTTGGGGGCGACCTTCGACGGCAGCGGCACCAACTTCGCCCTCTTCAGTGAGGGTGCCGAGAAGGTCGAACTCTGCCTGTTCGGCGAGAAGGGCGCGGAGACCCGCATCCTGCTGCACGAGGTCGACGCCTTCGTCTGGCACTGCTACCTGCCGCAGGTGCAGCCCGGCCAGCGCTACGGCTACCGCGTCTACGGGCCGTACGACCCGGCGAACGGCCAGCGGTTCAATCCGAACAAGCTGCTGCTCGACCCGTACGCGAAGGCGACGAGCGGCACCATCGACTGGGACCAGTCGCTCTTCTCCTACAACTTCGGCGACCCCGACAGCGAGAACAACCTCGACTCGGCCAAGCACATGATGTACGGCGTCGTGATCAACCCGTTCTTCGACTGGTCGGGCGACCGGATGCTCAAGGTGCCCTACCAGGACACGATCATCTACGAGGCGCACGTCAAGGGTCTCACCGAGCTGAACCACGAGATCCCGAAGGACCAGCGCGGCACCTACGCCGGTATCGCGCACCCCGCGACGATCGAGCACCTGCAGAAGCTCGGCGTCACCTCGCTCGAGCTGATGCCGGTGCACCAGTTCGTGCAGGACAGCACCCTGCTCGACAAGGGCCTCCGCAACTACTGGGGCTACAACACGATCGGCTTCTTCGCGCCGCACAGCTCCTACTCCTCGGCCGGTGAGCGCGGCCAGCAGGTGCAGGAATTCAAGGGCATGGTCAAGGCCTTGCACGCGGCGAACATCGAAGTGATTCTGGATGTCGTGTACAACCACACCGCAGAGGGCAACCACCTGGGCCCGACGATCTCCTTCCGGGGCATCGACAATGCGGCGTACTACCGGCTCGTCGACGACGACAAGCGGTATTACATGGACTACACCGGAACCGGCAACACGCTGAACGTGCGCCACCCGCACTCGCTGCAGCTGATCATGGACTCGCTGCGCTACTGGGTGACCGAGATGCACGTCGACGGCTTCCGGTTCGACCTCGCTTCGGCGCTCGCCCGCGAGTTCTACGACGTCGACCGCCTGTCGACCTTCTTCGAGCTCGTGCAGCAGGACCCGGTGGTGTCGCAGGTCAAGCTGATCGCCGAGCCGTGGGATGTCGGGCCCGGCGGCTACCAGGTCGGCAATTTCCCGCCGCAGTGGTCGGAGTGGAACGGCAAGTACCGCGACACCGTGCGCGACTTCTGGCGCGGCGAGCCGTCGACGCTCGGCGAGTTCGCCTCGCGTTTCACCGGCTCGGCCGACCTCTACGAGCACTCCGGCCGCCGCCCCGTGGCCTCGATCAACTTCGTCACCGCCCACGACGGTTTCACCCTCGCCGACCTGGTCTCGTACAACGAGAAGCACAACGAGGCCAACGGCGAGAACGACCAGGACGGCGAGTCGAACAACCGCAGCTGGAACAGCGGCGCGGAGGGCCCCACCGACGACACCGAGATCCGCAGCCTGCGTGCGCGCCAGCAGCGCAACTTCCTCGCGACGCTGCTGCTCTCGCAGGGCGTGCCGATGCTGCTGCACGGCGACGAACTCGGGCGCACCCAGAACGGCAACAACAACACCTACGCGCAGGACAACGAGATCTCCTGGGTGCACTGGAAGCGGGCCGACGAGCCGCTCGCCGAGTTCACGTCGGCCGTGATGCGGCTGCGGAAGGACCACCCCACGTTCCGCCGCAGCCGGTTCTTCGACGGCCGGCCCGTGCGACGGGGCCGCGGCGAACCGCTGCCCGACATCGTGTGGCTGAACCCCGACGCGCTCGAGATGGAGCCGGAGGAGTGGGATGCTCCGCTGCACCGGTCGCTCGGCGTCTTCCTGAACGGCCAGGGCATCCGCGGGCGCGACTACCGCGGTGAGCGCGTCGTCGACGTGAACTTCCTCGTCTACTTCAACGCCGACGACACCGATGTGGCGTTCACTCTGCCGAGCGCCGAGTACGGCTCCGCGTGGGACGTCGTCATCGACACCGCCGGTCAGGCCACCGACGAGGCCCCCTCCCGCCCGGGAGACGTGCTCACCGTCTGGCCGAAGTCGATGATGGTGCTGCGTGCGCACCGCCATGACACCGCTGACCCCGACCACTCGGTCGCCGCGTCGCTCAGCACCATGACCGGCGCCCTGCCCACCCTCCCCGCTACCCGGCCGTCGGCCGGCTAGTCCCGCCTCCTCCCCTTTCGAGAAGAGATCCATGTCTGCTCCCGCTCCCAAATCCACCTACCGCCTGCAGATCACGTCGTCGTTCACTCTGGACGATGCTGCAGAGACGGCCGGGTACATCCACGAGCTAGGGGCAGACTGGGTCTATTTCTCACCGCTGCTGAAGGCGGAGAAGGGCAGCGACCACGGCTACGACGTGATCGACCACTCGCAGATCGACCCCGACCGGGGCGGGTCGTCGGGTCTGGATGCCGCGGTGGCGGCCGCACGATCGCACGGCCTCGGCGTGCTGATCGACATCGTGCCGAACCACGTCGGAGTCGCGACGCCGACCATCAGCGCCTGGTGGTGGGATCTGCTGAAGCACGGTCGGGACTCCGCCTACGCGTCGTACTTCGACGTCGACTGGGAGTTCGGCCAGGGCAAGGTGCGCATCCCCGTTCTCGGCTCTGCGCCGGTGGCCGGCGAGGAGATCGAGGGCCTCGAGGTGGTCGGCGACGAGCTGCACTACTACGACAACCACTACCCCCTCGCACCCGGAACGGCCTCTGCGGGCACGGCGACCGAGGTGCTGGCCCAGCAGAACTACGAGCTGATGGACTGGCGCCGCGCCGACGACGCGCTCAACTACCGCCGCTTCTTCGCGGTCAACTCCCTGGCGGGCATCCGCGTCGAGGAGCAGGTCGTGTTCGACGACTCGCACGTCGAGATCGCGCGCTGGTTCCGCGAAGGGCTGGCCGACGGGCTGCGGGTCGACCACCCCGACGGTCTGCGCGATCCGGGCACGTACCTCGACCGGCTCGCCGAGCTCACCGGCCACAGCTACGTGCTCGTCGAGAAGATCCTCGAGGGGCGCGAGCAGCTGCCGCCGGAGTGGGCGACCGCCGGCACCACCGGCTACGACGCGCTGGCCGACTTCGACCGCGTGCTGGTCGACCCCGACGGGCAGTCGGCTCTGGATGCCCTTGACCACGATCTGGCGACCGAAGACCGGCCCGTGCCGGCGTCGTTCGAGGCCCTCATCCACACCACCAAGCGCGGCATCGCCGACGGCATCCTCCGCTCGGAGGTGCTGCGGCTGCAGCGCGACCTCGTCGCGAGCGGGGCGCTCGACGGGCCTGACGGCGGCGATGCCGACGGCGCCGCCGGTGCCGTCGGAGCGCTTGTGGGCGGCGCGGCCGGCCCCGGGGCCGCGGGCACCGGCGCATCCGGAACCGATCGCCTCGCCGCCACCGACCCCGAGGTCGCCGACGCGATCGCCGAGCTGCTCACCTGCTTCCCGGTGTACCGCTCGTACCTGCCGCTCGGCCACGACCAGCTCGAAGCCGCTGCGACGCTCGCCCGCGAGCACCGGCCCGACCTCGCTCGCGTCATCGACGCCATTCTGCCCGCGCTCGGCGACGCCGCGAACGAGGCGGCGAAGCGCTTCCAGCAGACCTCGGGCATGGTGATGGCGAAGGGCGTGGAGGACACGGCGTTCTACCGTTACAACCGGCTCACCTCGCTGAACGAGGTCGGGGCCGACCCGGGTGAGTTCGCGGTGTCGGTGCCGGAATTCCACAAGCGGCAGGTGGCGCGCCTCCGCAGCTACCCGAACGCCATGACCACCCTGTCGACGCACGACACGAAGCGCGGCGAAGACACCCGGGCGCGTATCAGTGTGATCTCCGAGCTGCCGGCGGAGTGGGCCTCCACCCTGCGCCAGCTGCGCACCCTGGCGCCGCTCGGCGACGCCCAGCTCGAGAATCTGCTCTGGCAGGCGATCGTCGGGGCGTGGCCCGCGTCGCGGGAGCGGCTGCACGCCTACGCCGAGAAGGCGTCGCGCGAAGCCGGCGACTCGACCGGCTGGCTCGACGTGAACGAGGCATTCGAGGAGCGCATGCACGCCCTCGTCGACAGCGTCTTCGACAACGCCGCCGTGCAGGCCGTGCTCGCCGGCTTCATCGCGAAGGTCGAGCAGCCCGGCTGGTCGAACTCGCTCTCGCTGAAGCTGCTGCAGCTCACGGCTCCCGGCTCGCCCGATGTGTACCAGGGCAGCGAGCTGTGGGAGACCTCGCTGGTCGACCCCGACAACCGCCGCCCCGTCGACTACGCGGTTCGGCGGTCGCTGCTGGCGGCACTGGATGCGCCTTCGGCGCCCCTCCCGGCGATCGACGCGACGGCGGCCGCGAAGCTGCTCGTCACCTCGCGGGCGCTGCGTCTGAAGCGCGACCGGCCCGGCCTGTTCCAGGGCTACCGGCCGCTGAGGGCCGAGGGGTCGGCGGCCTCCCACGTGGTCGCCTTCGACCGCGACACGGCGGTGACGGTCGCGACGCGGCTGCCCGTCGGGCTCGCCGCACGGGGCGGCTGGGGCGATACGACCCTCTCCGTCGACACGGCACGGGTGGTCGATGTGATCACCGGCCGCACGTTCGACGGGTCGAGCCTGCTGCTGTCAGAACTGTTGAGTGAATACCCGGTCGCGCTGCTCGCGCCGGCAACCGAAGCGTAGAGGGCGGGTCGTCATGGCTATCGAACAGTTCGACGTGTGGGCGCCTCGCGCGTCAGCAGTGACCCTGCGGCTGCGGGAGGTGTCGGCCGCCGATGAGGCTGTCGATCTGGATGCCGCCTCAGCGGCGGCGGGAGCCGACCCGGCGACGACCGACGTGGATGCCGCGGGGGCCTCCTCCGACGCGCCCGACGATCTGCGCTCCGTCGTGATGCAGCCGCGCGGCGACGGCTGGTGGACCGCACCCGGTGTCGGCGGCGACGGGTTCGTCGAGGCGGACTACGGCTACGTGGTGGTGCCGATCGCCGGCGAGCCGGTCGACGACGACGGGGACTCCTACGCCGACGGCGGTGCAGACGGCCCTGAGCCCCGCACCGATCGCCTCGCGGCCGATTCCGAGGTGCAGCAGCCCGTCGACGGCCCGATCTACAGCGCCGTGGCGCCGAACATCGACGACGAGCAGGTGCTGCCCGATCCGCGATCCCGGCGCCAGCCGTCGGGGGTGCACGGGCTCTCGCGCACATACGACCCCAGCACGTTCGTGTGGAGCGACCAGGCCTGGAAGGGCCGCCAGCTCGCGGGCGGCGAGATCTACGAACTGCACCTCGGCACGTTCACGCCCGAAGGAACGCTGGATGCAGCGATCGAGAAGCTGGACCACCTCGCGTCGATCGGTGTCGACTTCGTCGAACTGCTGCCGGTCAATGCGTTCAACGGCACGCACAACTGGGGCTACGACGGCGTGCTCTGGTTCGCCGTGCACGAGCTCTACGGCGGACCGGAGGGGTACCAGCGTTTCGTCGATGCCTGCCATTCGGCAGGGATCGGCGTGATCCAGGATGTCGTGTACAACCACCTGGGTCCGAGCGGCAACTACCTGCCGCTGTACGGCCCGTACCTCAACGACGCCGCCGCGAACACGTGGGGTTCGGCGATCAACCTCGACGGGCCGGACTCGGCCGAGGTGCGCCGGTACATCATCGACAACGCGCTGATGTGGCTGAACGACTACCACGTCGACGGGCTGCGGCTCGACGCGGTGCACGCCCTGCAGGACTCGTCGCCTGTGCACCTGCTCGCCGAGCTGTCGACCGAGGTCGACGCGCTGTCGTCGTTCCTCGGCAAGCCGCTCACGCTCATCGCGGAGAGCGACCTCAACGACCCCGTGATGTTCACGCCGCGCGAGAGCGACGGCTACGGTCTCTCCGGGCAGTGGAGCGACGACTTCCACCACGCGGTGCACGTCGCGCTCACCCGCGAGACGACCGGCTACTACGAGGACTTCGACTCGCTCGAGGCGCTCGGCAAGGTTCTGACGGAGGGGTTCTTCCACAACGGCACGTATTCGACCTTCCGGGAGAAGAACCACGGCAAGCCGATCGACACGGCGCACGTGTCGACCTGGCGCCTCGTCGTCGCCAACCAGAACCACGACCAGATCGGCAACCGGGCGACCGGTGACCGGCTGACCGCGTCGCTGACGGACGGCCAGCTGGCGATCGCCGCCGTGCTGACGCTGCTCGGGCCGTTCACGCCGATGCTGTTCATGGGTGAGGAGTGGGCGGCGTCGACTCCGTGGCAGTTCTTCACGTCGCATCCGGAGCCGGAACTCGGTGAGGCCACGGCCAAGGGGCGCATCGCGGAGTTCGCGAAGATGGGCTGGGATGAGGCGTCGGTGCCCGATCCGCAGGAGCTCTCGACGTTCGAGAACTCGAAGCTCGACTGGAGCGAGGCTGCGGGCGGTGGTTCGGCCGGTTCGGTGGGAGCCTCGGCTGAGACGCGTCACACGAAGCTGCTGCGGCTGTACCGTGCGCTCGCGACCCTGCGCCGCCAGGCGCCGGAGTTCACAAACCCGCGCTTCACCGAGGTCGCGGTGCGCTACGACGACGCGGCCCGCTGGTTCGAGTTGCGCCGGGGAGGCATCAGCATCCTGATCAACTTCTCCGACGCCCCCCTCGACGCGGCCACCGTCGATGCCGCGCCCGGCACCGTGCTCCTGGCGACCCAGGACGTGCTGGCCGACACTCCTGCCGCGCCCGCAGCGCCCGCGCTCGCCTCAGCCGCGCTCGGCACCCTCCCCGCCCACTCCGCCACCATCTACCGCCGCGCCTGACCCACCCGCCCAGCCGCCCAGCCGCCCAGCCGAGAGGCCGCCGGCCCGGGTGGTGGAGTCGCGGCTAGGGGGCGCCCCGCCCGCCGCGCGGCGCGCGGGGCGGGCGTGAGGTGGGGTCGACGAGGGAGGCGCGCTTCAGGATGTCGCGACCGAACTTCTCGGCGACCCTGTCGACGGTGACCTCTGCATCGCGCCACCCGGAGGGCGCGGCCGTCTCGTCGTCCCACAGCGACGGCTGGTGCACCGTCTCGCTCGCATCGACGAGATTCTCTGCGCGCACGCCGATCAGACGCACCCGCTGCGTGATGCCCACCGCATCGAACAGGTCGCGTGCCGCGTCGGAGATGGTCTGCGCGAGATCCGTCGGCTCGGCGAGGGTGCGCGACCGGGTGATCGTCGAGAAGTCCGAGTAGCGGAGCTTCAGCGACACGGTCTTCGCCGCAAGACCTGCCCGGCGCAGGCGCACGGCGACCTGGTCGGACTGGCGGAGCAGTTCGAGCCGGATCTGCCGGGCATCCCCGACGTCGAACTCGAACGTCATCTCGTGACCAACGCTCTTCTCGACGCGGGAGGTGACGACAGCCCGGCCGTCGATGCCGTTCGCGAGACTGTACAGCTTGGTGCCCGAGGCCTCGCCGACCCGCGACACGAGCGTCTGCAGGGGGGTTGCCGCGAGGTCGCCGACGGTGCGGATGCCGAGGCGCGTCAACGCCTCGGCAGTGGTCGCGCCGACGCCCCACAGGGCACCGACCGGCAGTGGATGCAGGAACGCGAGCGACAGCGAATCGGGCACCACGAGCATCCCGTCGGGCTTCGCGCGCCCCGACGCCATCTTCGCGATGAACTTCGTCGACGCCGCGCCGACCGAGCAGGTGAGGCCGGTCTCGCTCAGCACGCGCGACCGCACGGCGGCACCGATGGTGGAGGGCGAGCCGAGCAGCCGGCGGGCGCCCGCGACATCCAGAAACGCCTCATCGATGCTGAGGGGCTCGACCAGCGGGGTGACGTCGCGGAAGATGGCCATCACCTGCGCCGAGTATTCGCGGTACTTCTCGTGGTGGCTCGGCAGCACGATGGCCTTCGGGCAGAGCTGCAGGGCGCGTACGGTCGGCATGGCCGAGTGCACGCCGAAGCGGCGGGCTTCGTAGGTGGCGGAGGTGACGACGCCACGGCCGCCGACACCGCCGATGATGACGGGGAGGCCGCGGAGTTCCGGATGCTCGAGCAGCTCGACCGAGGCGAAGAACGCGTCCATGTCGATGTGCAGCATGGTCGAGGTGCCATCGTCGTCGCCGCCACCGAAGACGTGTTCGCCCGCGCTGGGGGCTGCTCCGGATGCCCGGCCGCCGCCGCTCGCGCGTGAGGCGTCGGGCGCTCCCGACGTGCCCGGTGCGGGCGCGCGCGAGGGTATCGGCCGGGACTCCCAGCTGGCCGCTCGTTTGGCGTCGCTCACCGTTCCAGCCTAAGCGCCGCACCCGGCATCGCGCCCGGTTTCGGCGGGTGGATGCCGCCACCGGCGATCGCGTCTGCTCAGGGCGAGCGGGAGTGCAGCAGGGCGACCAGCTTGGCGGCGGTGGCGACGTTCCGGGCGGTGTAGGCGGGGCCGAACTGCGTGTAGAAGGAGGCGGGGATGCGGCTCTTCGAGATGCCGTCGGGGTGCCAGGAGTAGACGGCGTGGTCGCCGAGCACCACCAGCTCGGGCCGGATGCTGTCGGCGTCGGGCAGCACGATGCCGTCGCCCCCGGTGGCCGGCCCGCGGGAGGCCGAGGCGGGCGCAGACGCGGGCGGGAACGGCTGCGGCAGGAAGGTGATGACGAGGCGGGAGGGGTCGCGGGGTTCGGCTGCCGCAGCCGCGGGCTTGGCGGCGGTGGCTGCTCCTGCGGCCCCTCCCGCCTCGTC
>NZ_PSTT01000004.1 GCF_002931235.1 Subtercola sp. Z020
GGGGAGGGCTGCGCAGGTTTCCCCGGCCGCGGGGGGCTGCGGTGCGGTGGCGGGCGGAGTAGCGCCATCGGTCGGCGTAGGGGCCGCCGATCCGTCAGCGCCGACCGCCGGGGCACCCGCCGCAGGAGCGGTCGGAGCAGGCGCGGTCGCAGCAGGGGCATCCGCCGCAGGCGCGGTCGCCGCGGGGGCGGTGGGGGCCGGCTGCCCACCGCGGCCGTCTGCGAAGGCGGCGGTCGCGGAGGTGCCGACGAGGCCGAGGCCCATGACGCCGCAGGCCACGCTGCACGCCACACCGATGGCGACGCGCTGGCCGAACGAGGTGCGCCGGGAACGGGGCGCCCGGGGCGCCCGGGCAGCTTCTGCAAGCGCGGTGGCCTGAGCGGCCTGAGCGGCCTCAGCGGCCTGAGCGGCCTCGGCAGCCTCGGCGGCATCGGCAGCCCGGGCGGGCCCCGCCGGGCCCGAGGAGGGGGACGGCCCCGAGGGCTGGCCGGTTCCGGAATCTGACATGGTGCGTTCCTCTCACTTCGCGGCGCACACAGCGCCGCACCGCCGGGCCGGGCCACCCGCAGGGTGCTGGTGGCCTCGTCGCCCGGTTTCCTCCACCTTCGGCAGCGAATCTGAAGCTCGCATAAAGGTCAGCGTTCGCCCAGCATTCACCCAGACTGGCCCGGGTCGGTGCGCCTACGGTTCACAGATGACCAGCCCCGCCCGCATCCTGCTCGTCGAAGACGATGAGACCATCCGCATCTCGGTCGCCGCGGCCCTCGCCGCCGAGGGCTACGTGGTCGCCTCGCGCGAAGACGGCCGCGAGCTGCCCCACGACCTGGCGAGCTTCGTTCCCGACCTGCTGCTTCTCGACTGGATGCTGCCCGGCCCGAGCGGCATCGCCCTCGCCGCGACGGCCCGGCAGAGCAGCGGGTGCGCCGTCATGATGCTGACGGCACGCGACGAGGTGGATGATCGGCTGCGCGGCTTCGCGGAGGGCATCGACGACTACCTGGCGAAGCCCTTCGCGATCGCCGAACTGCTGGCCCGCGTCGCCGCGATCCTCCGCCGACGCGGACGTCTGCCGGCCGTCATCGAAGTCGCCGATCTGGTGGTGGATGTCGATGCCGCCCAGTCCCGTCGCTCCGACCGGGCGCTCGACCTGACGGCGACCGAGTTCCGCCTGCTCAGCTTTCTCGCCGAGAGCCGGGGCCGCACGGTGTCGAAGGGCCAGATCCTGACGCAGGTCTGGGGCTACGACGACCTCGACGCGAACGTCGTCGAGGTGCATCTCAGCTCGCTCCGCCGCAAGATGGAGGCCCACGGGCCCCGCCTGATCCACACGGTGCGTGGCATCGGCTACCGGTTGAGCGCGTGACGGAGTCGCTTCGCACGGGGTCCCTGCGCCGGCGCACCGTTCTGGCGGTGCTCGCCCTGCTCACCGTGCTGCTGGTGGCCCTCTGCTTCACCGTGCAGGCGCTGCTCGGCGACCGGCTGCGCGCCCAACTCGAGGAACGGCTGCACGACCGGGCCTCCGCGGCCGCCGCCCTCGTGGGAACGGTGTCGAACGACGACCTCGCCGACCGGCTGTCGGCGCAGGGCGTCTCGGTCGTCATCCGCAGCGCCGACGGCGCGGCCGTGGTGGCGGGCCCGTCTCCCGAGCAGCTGAAGAGCGCACGGGCCCCGGGCTCACCATTACTGGGCGGACCGATCCTGGGCGGGTCGACAGTGGGCGGGCCGACACAGGGCGGGCCGGATGCAGCGGGCCTTGGCCCGCTGGGTTCCACGGCAGCACCGACCACCGCGGCAGAGCCCGGAACGACAGACGGTGCCGCTGCAGCAGACGGTACCGCGGCAGCAGACGGTGCCGCTGCAGCAGACGGTACTGCAGCAGCAGATGGTGACGCAGCCGCCCCCGCAAGCGCACCAGCCGTCGGCGCAGCCGCCCCCGCCGCCGTCACCGTCAGCTCCTCGGTCGTCACCTCCGACGACCAGCTCCTCACCCTCGAGTCCCGGCTCAGCGAGGGCAGTACGGTGACCCTCACCGTCGACGCGAGCGGGGTGGATGCGACGCTCGCGCAGCTGCGCTGGATCATGCTGGCCGCCTCGGCCGCCTTCCTCGTGCTCGCCGCCGCAGCCCTCGCCTTGGTCGTTCGCCGAACGCTGGCTCCCCTCGAATCGATGACCGGCCTGGCGCGCGACATCGCCGGCGGGGACAGGGGCCGTCGCCTCCGGCCCGACCGCCCGCAGACCGAGATCGGCCAGGTCGCTGCGGCGCTCGACGAGATGCTCGACGAGATCGAGGGCGCCGAACGGGTCGCGCGCGAGGCCGAGTCGAGGGTGCGCGCCTTCGTGAGCGACGCGGCGCACGAGCTCCGCACGCCGGTGGCCGGAATGCAGGCGGCCGCCGACACGCTGGTACGCTCCTCCGTCGACCGGAACGAACGCGAGCGCCTGGCCACGCACGTGGTGCGGGAGGCGGGCAGGGCGTCGCGCCTCATCGACGACATGCTGCTGATGGCGCGGGTCGACCGGGGCCTCGAACTCGACCTGCAACTGATCGACCTGGGCGACGTCGTGGCCCGCGAGGTGGAGCGGCAGCGCATCCGCCGCCCGCTGCTCGACCTGAGCGCAGAGGCCGCGCCCGCAGGCGCACCCGGGGCCGCACCTGCAGCCGAGACCAGCCCGGCAGCAGCCGGCGCAGCATCACCTGTTGCAACCGCACCCCGCAGCGCGCTCCTCGTGCGCGGCGACGCCGAGCGCCTCGGCCAGGTCGTCGCGAACCTCGTCGACAACGCAGCCCGGATGACCGGCGGCGCCGGCCCGGTGCGGGTGTCGCTCGCGCGCTCCGCCGACTCCGTCACGCTCCGGGTGGCCGACGGAGGCCCCGGCGTGCCTATCGGTGACCGCTCCCGCATCTTCGACCGCCTCGTGCGCCTCGACTCCGCACGGAACGCCACCGGCGGCGGCGCAGGCCTCGGCCTGCCGATCGCCCGCGGTATCGCCCGCGCGCACGGCGGCGAACTGGTGTGCGTCGACCCCACGCCGGGCGAGTCACCCGGCACCGCACTCGGCGAGGTACCCGGCACGGCCCCGGGCGAGGCACTAGGCACGGCACCCGACGTGGTACCCGGCACAGCCCCAGGCGCGACGTTCATGCTCACCCTCCCGCCCGCATGACGGCGAGCGCCCGTCCCGGCCCTCGGCCCCGACTATCGGAACGCACCCCTCTCGGGCACAATGAGTTCTGAGTTCGTCACCGAAGCCCCACCCGAACCACGAATCGAGTCGTCATGCACCACCTCGAGCGCGACGTCGTCATCGTCGGAGCCGGCGCCACGGGCCTGACGGCCGCCGCCGCCCTGCAGCGCGCCCGGCTCTCGGTGATCGTTCTCGAAGCGCGCGACCGCGTCGGCGGCCGCCTCTGGACGAACCACATCGACGGCCAGCTCTACGAGATCGGCGGCCAGTGGGTCTCGCCCGACCAGACGGCGCTGCTCGAGACCCTCGACGAGCTCGGCCTCGACACCTATGAGCGCTACCGGGCGGGCGACAGCGTCTATGTCGGCCCCGACGGAGTGGCGAAGCGCTTCACGGGCGACATCTTCCCGGCCGGCCCCGAGACCGAAGCAGAGATCGCCCGGCTGATCGACCTGCTCGACGAACTCGTCGCCCAGACCGACCCGGCGGCGCCCTGGCAGCATCCGCGGGCCGCCGAATTCGACCGGGTGCCGTTCGACGCCTGGCTCGCCGAGCAGTCCGACGACGCCGAGGCCCGCGACAATGTCGCCCTCTTCATCGCCGGCGCGATGCTGACCAAACCGCCGCACGCCTTCTCACTTCTGCAGGCCCTGCTCATGGCGGCGAGCGCGGGCAGCTTCAGCAACCTCGTCGACGCCGACTTCATCCTCGACCGGCGCGTCGTGGGCGGCCTGCAGCAGGTGCCGCTGCGGCTCGCAGAGCAGCTCGGCGACGACGATCTGCGGCTCGGGCATCCGGTCACCGCCCTGCACTGGGCTGACGACCGCGTGGTCGCCGAGACGGCAGACGTGACGGTGAGCGCCCGCCGCGCCATCGTCGCGGTGCCCCCGAACCTCTACTCGCGCATCCGGTACGACCCGCCCCTGCCGCTCTTTCGGCACCAGTTGCAGCAGCACCAGTCGCTCGGCCTCGTCATCAAGGTGCACGCCACCTACCGCACGCCGTTCTGGCGCGATCACGGCCTCTCGGCCACCGCCTTCAGCCCCTACCAGCTCGTTCACGAGGCCTACGACAACTCGAACCACGGCGAGTCCCGCGGCACGCTGGTCGGGTTCGTCTCCGATGAGAAGGCGGATGCCCTGCTGACCCTGCCCGCCGACGAGCGGAAGCGCCGCATCCTCGACTCGCTCGCCACGTACTACGGGCCCGAGGCGCTCGATCCCGAGGTGTACTACGAGAGCGACTGGGCCGCCGAGGAGTGGACGCAGGGAGCCTACGCCGCGAGCTTCGACCTCGGCGGGCTGACCCGGTACGGCGCCCTGCAGCTCCAACCCGTCGGAGCCCTGCGGTTCGGGTCGAGCGACCTCGCCGCCGAGGGGTACCAGCACGTCGACGGGGCGATCCGCGTGGGGCGCCGGCTCGCCGCAGAAGTCGTCGAGAGCCTCGCCGCCGCACCCACAGCACCCGCAGCATCCACCCCCCCAGGAGGCACCGCATGAGCCACTTCGCCGTCGTCAACCCCGCCACGGGCGAGACCCTCGCCGAGTACCCGACGATCACCGCCGACGAGCTCGACGAGGCGATCGCCCACGCGTCGGAGGCGTACGAGACGTGGTCGCGCAAGACCTCCGTCGCCGAGCGCGCCGCGCTGATCGGCCGGGTCGCCGAGCTGCACACCGAGCGCCGCGACGAGCTCGCCGCGATCGTCGTGCGAGAGATGGGCAAGCCGCTCGAGCAGGCCCTCGGCGAGGTCGACTTCGCTGCAGCGATCTACCAGTACTACGCCGACAACGGCGCCGCGTTCCTCGCCGACGAACCGATCGAACTGAGCGATGGATCGGGTTCGGCGTTCATCCGCCGCTCGGGGCTCGGCGTGCTGCTCGGCATCATGCCGTGGAACTTTCCCTACTACCAGGTCGCCCGCTTCGCCGGCCCCAACATCGTGGTCGGCAACACCATCCTGTTGAAGCACGCACCGCAGTGCCCGGAGTCGGCCGCCGCCATCGCCCAGATCTTCGACGATGCAGAGGCCGAGCTGGGCGCACACGACCACGTCTACGTGAACATCTACGCCGACAACGACCAGGCCGCGACAGTCATCGCCGACCCGAGGGTGCAGGGTGTCTCGGTGACCGGCTCCGAGCGCGCCGGCGCGGCGGTCGCCGAGCTCGCCGGCCGGCACCTGAAGAAGGTCGTGCTCGAACTGGGCGGCTCCGATCCGTTCATCCTGCTGTCGACCGACGATCTGGATGCCGCGGTGAACGACGCCGTCAACGCCCGCCTCGACAACAACGGCCAGTCCTGCAACGCCGCCAAGCGTTTCATCGTCATCGACGGTCTCTACGACGCGTTCGCGGCGAAGTTCACCGAGGTCTTCACTGCCGCGCAGCCGGCAGACCCGATGGCCGAGGGAACTGTGCTCGGCCCGCTCTCGTCGGCGGCCGCGACCGAGCGCCTCGAAGAGCAGCTGGGCCGCGCGGTCTCGCAGGGTGCCACGGTGCTGGCCTCGGGCACGCCGTCGGGCAACTTCTTCCCGCCCGCCGTGCTGGCCGACGTGACCGCGTCGATGGATGCGTACCGCGAGGAGTTCTTCGGCCCCGTCGCCGCGCTCTACCGAGTGGGTTCGGAGGAGGAGGCCGTGCGCCTGGCGAACGACACCCCCTTCGGGCTCGGCTCCTACGTCTACACGACCGATCCCGAGCAGGCCCTGCGGGTGGCCGACGGCATCGACGCGGGCATGGTGTGGGTCAACCTGGTGCTGGGCGACGCCGCAGAGCTGCCGTTCGGCGGGGTGAAGCGATCCGGTTCGGGGCGCGAGATGGGGCGCTTCGCGCTCGAGGAGTTCGCGAACAAGAAGCTGATCCGCATCGCCTGAGCCGGGCATCCCGCTCGCGGTCGGCCGGGCCTCCGCGCACACGCGGCCGGGCATCCCGCTCGCGCCCGGCCGGGCCTCCGCGTGCGCCCAGCCGGGCATCCCGCTCGCGCCCGGCCGGGCATCCACCCGCCCCCGGCCAGCAGCCACCGGCGCGCGGTGCAGACTTGACGCATGACACCTGCGCAGCCGATCACCGTCGCCGTCACCCGCATCGTCTCGCCCGACCGCGCGCGCGAAGCCGCCGCCTGGGCACGCTCGGGCCAGGACCTGATCAGCACCTACCCCGGCTACCTCGGCTCGGGCTGGATCAGGCCCGACCCCTCGTCACCCGACTGGCACATGCTCTTCCGGTTCGCGGACGCGGCCAGCCTCGACGGCTGGGAGCAGTCTCCCGAGCGCGCCTGGTGGGTGTCGACCGGCCAGGGCCTCGTCGAGCACGGCGATGCCGAACGGCGCACCGGCATCGAGGGCTGGTTCGACGAACCCTCCTCGGTCGAGGTGATCAGCGCCCAGCCGCGCACTCCCCCGCGCTGGAAGCAGATGATCTCGATCTTCATCGTCTTCTACCCGCTGAGCGTGCTCGCGAACTATGCGGCGGCGCCCCTGCTCGGCGAATGGCCGATCTGGGCCCGCGTGCTGGTGACCGTGGTCGCGCTCACTCCTGTGATGACCTACCTCGCACTGCCGTTCGTGACGCGGGCACTGCGGCCCTGGCTGCTGCGGGGGCGGTAGCCGGCGCCGGCCGGGCGCCTCGGCCGCACGGCCGGTGACGACCGGGCCTGCGCCTCACAGCCGGGTTGTGCTCGGCTCCCGCGTGGGCGATGATGGCCCCACCATCGTGAGGGGTACCCAATGAAGCGTGCCGAACACAGCGTCGAACTGCCCGTCTCCGCGTCGGCGGCGTTCGACCTCTGGGAGCAGATCGAGACGTTCCCGTCGTTCATGCGCCATGTCGTGCGCATCTCACGGCTCGACGACCGCAGCAGCTACTGGGAGCTCGAGATCGGCGGCGTCGAATGGGACTTCGAGGTGCAGGTCACTGCCCGCGAGCCCGGCCACTACCTGCAGTGGGCGACCGAGGCGGGCGAGATCGTCTTCACGGGTTCCGTCGACTTCACGGCTCTGGATGCCGCGACCAGCCGGGTCCGTGTGCTCATCGAGTGGGAGCCGACGGGGCTGCTCGAGCGAGTCGGAGCCGCACTGGGCGACGACAGCAGGGTGCTGCGCCAGGATCTGGATGACCTCCGCATCCACGTCGAGGCGCAGACGCAGACGCCCTCCGCCGATCGGAGTTAGCGGCGACCGAGCCGACGTTCGCCGCCCGAACCGGTCTCGTAGGCCAGCCCGTAGTGGGTGTAGACCTCGGGCTCGTGCGCGGCATCCAACTCGCCGTCCGTCGCGATCGATGGAGCGGTCTTGATCAGCTTCTTCGGGTACATGACCTTCAGGTGCTTCGGCGACACGAGCGCGCCGTTCAGCGGCACGAACACGAGCTTCTGCCCGCTCAGGATGCCGATCTTCACGGTCGCGAAGGCAGGCTGGTCACTCGCGGTGTCGAAGTAGATGCTCTCGAGCGTACCGACCCGGTCGTCGACCTCGTCGCCGACCGGCATCCCGATCCAGTCGCGGATGTTTTCTGCTTCGAACACGGCCGAACCCCGTTTCTGCCGGAGGCCCGGCTGTCGCCTCCTACGCTAGTCTGCGTCGGCGGGCACGCGCACCTTGAGCGCGCCGGGCTCGATCCAGGCGTTGAAGGCGGTCGCCTTGCCGAACCCGTCGCCATCGAGCTCGATCTCCTCGGGTCGCGAGAGCCGGGCGACGAAGCGGGTGCCGGTGCGGTAGTGCAGGTCGCCGTCGTTCCGGTGCTCGCCGGCCAGGGCGCGGCCGGCCTTCGTACGACGCACGATGCCGTTCAGCCACGCGACCTTCACCCAGACGCGGATCCAGCCGAACAGCCCGCCGGGCCGCATCAGCAGCAGATCGAACAGGCCGTCGTCGACGACCGCGTTCGGCATCAGCAGAATGTTCGCCGGCAACGATCCGCAGTTGCCGATCATCACGGTGTGCACGGTGGCGCGTTTGGTGGGCTCGTCGTCGAGCTTGAACTGCATGTGCAGCTCGTGCGGGTCGCGGAGCGACTTCGTGATCGCACTGACGTACGCGGCGATGCCCGCCTTGGCCTTCAGGTCGTCGTCGGTGTTGGCGATCATCTTCGCGTCGATGCCCATTCCGGCCAGCACCACGAACACGTGCCGGTCGCGCGTGCGGTTCTCGCGCTCGATGTCGATGACGCCGAGGTCGATCGGCCGATCGACTCCCTCGAAGGCCGCGATCACCGAACCGGGCATGTCGTTCAGCGTCAGCTTGAGGTTGCGGGCGAGCAGGTTGCCCGTTCCCGACGGCAGCAGGGCGAGCGGGATGCCGCTGCCGCGTAGTGCTTCGGCGACAGCCCTGACGGTGCCGTCTCCTCCGGCCGTGATCACGAGGTCGACGCCGAGGTCGACGGCCTCGCGCGTGACCTTCTGGCCCACGTCGTCGATGGATGTCTCGAGCCACACCGATTCGCCCCAACCCGCATCGGCGGCGGCGCTGTCGACCGCCGCGCGCAGGGCGTCGATGTCCACCTTGATCGGGTTGTAGACGACGGCGGCGGTCTGCTGCGTCTCTGTCGGGGAGGTGGGGGACGCGGGTGTGGAGTCGAGGTCGGCCATCTGGCCAGAATAGGGGTACCCCGGGCATTCGGAACACCGAATCGTCCCGGGTTGACAGCCCCCTTTGCCCATGTCGGCGCCTTTGGCAAGGGGTGATGAGGGCGTGCGGATGCCGCAAGAGTGAAGACCTCCACCACGAGAGGAACTCACTGTGTCTGAACGCAACACTTTCATTCGAAGCCTGCACGACATCGGACTCGCCGCCTGGTTCGGCGGCAACCTCATGGGAGCCGTCGGCCTGAACGGCGCAACGGCGAAGGCCAAAGACCCGACGGAGCGCCTGCGCCTGTCGTCCCTCGGCTGGGCCAGATGGGCGCCCGTGCAGCTGGTCGCGCTGGCCGCCCACGGAATCGGCGGAGTCGGCCTCATCGCCGGCAACAAGGGCCGCCTCGCCACCCAGCCCGAGTCGCGCACCAACACCATCGTGAAGATCATCGTCACCGGGCTCGCCGGTGCGGCGAGCCTCTACTCGGGGCTGCTCGTCCGCAAGATCGCGGCGCACGCCGAAGAGGGCGCCACGGGCGTCACCGAACCGGGCTCCACGACGTCGGAGGAGCTCGCCAAGGCGCAGCGCACCCAGAAGGTGCTGCAGTGGGCGACGCCCGTTCTGACCGCGGTGCTGCTGGTGCTGGCAGCGCAGCAGGGCGAGCAGCAGCGCCCCGTCGCGGGCCTGCTGGGTAGGCTCGGCGTGCGCAGCTGAGGTTCGCGGGGGCCGGGCCGGGACGTACTCGCGGCCCGGCCCGAAACTCTCAGAAACCAATTTCCTCCTTCGGGTCGTTTTGGGCTCTTTTTGCTGAGGGAATGTCAGTGGCTGGTGGTTGGGTTGTGCCATGACCACTTCAGCCGCTTCTCTGCTTGCTGGGCTTCTGGATGCCCGGGAGTGCTTGAGCGCTGTCGGTGGTGTTGGCGGGTTGGCTGCCGCGCCCGGTGGGCTTGCCGACGATGAATTGGTGGCGGCTCTCGCGGAGCTCGAGTCGGTGGGTCGTCTTGTAGACGGGTTGCGGGTTGCTCTGGCTGGGGAGGTGGCGGCGAGGTCGGATGCCGCCTACGGCGACGAGGGTCTGTCTCGTTCGCAGAACTTCGCAACTCCCGCAAAGTTCCTGGCGGCGGTGACGGGTGTGTCAGTGTCGACGGCCTCGGCGCGGGTGCGTCTGGCCGCGCAGGTGCACACGACGTTCTCAGTAACAGGCCTCCCGAATCCGCCGCGGTTCCCGCGCGTGGCGGAGGCACTCACCACCGGTGCGCTCGGTGTCGATGCGGCGGCAGCGATCACGAAGCGCCTGCACGACGTCGCGACCCGCACGGGTTTCACCGAGGCTCTCGAAGGGGCCGAGGGTGAACTGGTCTCCCTGGCGCAGCAGACGATCGGCGGTCTCGGGTACACCGCGGATGATGTGGATGCGTTGGCGCTTCGTGCCCGTGAGCACCTCGACCCCGACGGCGCAGAACCTCGCGAGGCCGACCTCCACGACCGCCGCTACCTGACCCTCTCCCCACACCGCTCGGGCATGACGAAGCTCACCGGATGCCTCCCCCCGTCGTCGGCGGCAATCCTGAAGGCAGCCCTCGAGCCGTTCACGAGCCCTCGCGTCGTCGCTTTCACCGACACTGCTCCCGACACCACCTCGCCCGACTTCGCCACCGCACCCGACCCGGCCATCTCGGCTGACCCGGTGTTCGCAGACATCCGCACCCGCGGCCAGAAAACCGCAGACGCCCTCGTGCAGTTGGTCTCGATGGCCGCCGGGCTCCCTGCACAGCCACGCATCAACGGTGCGGCACCCACGGTCAACGTGCACGCCACCCTCGACGACATCGTCGCCGGCCGTGGTGTCGGCTGGGTCGACGGACTCACCGAACCCGTCCCACACACCACCATCGAGACGCTCCTCTGCCACGCCGACACCATCACCACCCTCTTCGGCCACCACGGCCAGATCCTCCAGCACGGTAAAACGAAGCGCCTGTTCACCCCGGCGCAGAACCGTGCCCTCGCCGCCCGCGACGGCGGATGCATCTGGCCGGGCTGCGACGCCCCACCGTCCTGGTGCGAATCCCACCACGTCGACGGGTGGCTGTCAGACACCCACCCCGGTGGTGTCACCGACATCGACAACGGTGCGCTGCTGTGCCACTTCCATCACTCACACGTGCACAAAACCCGGTGGACGCTTTCCATGCGTAACGGAACCCCGCACCTCACCCCACCCGACACCATCGACTGGACCCAAACCC
>NZ_PSTT01000054.1 GCF_002931235.1 Subtercola sp. Z020
GTTCTCGATCGCGCTGGGGATTCTCGTCGGCACCGGGCTGACGCGCGAAGTCGCGCGTCAGCCCGGTGCCGACGAGAATCCCCAGCGCGATCGAGAACAGCGACAGCGCCGTGTTCACCACCACCGTGGCGCTCCCGGTGGCCTGCGTCGCAGTCTCGCTGATGCCGATGAACCCCAGCGCCCCGGGTACGAGCAGCCAGAACGACGCGAGCGTCAACACCGTGGCGGGGGGTGCGGTGCGGAACCGCGCGAACAACCGGCTGACCGGCACGATCACCAGCGCCCCGACGAACCCGCCGAGCTGGGGTCCGATGACGAGTGCCCCGAGCGTCTGGGCGCTGAACGCGACGAAGAGCGACAGCAGGATCCAGAAGAACGACCTCTTCGGTGCCGACAGGAACAGCACGTACCCGGCGGCGACCAGGGCGACGCCGGCGACCGACGTCCACCAGCCGAGCTGCGGGCCGATCGTCAGCTGGGTCGCATGTGCGGTCACCGTGAACCCGGCGATCACACCGAAGGTGAGCAGCAGCAACTGCGACACTCCGTAGACGATGCGACTGGCGCCGGCGATGATCTGGTTGCTGGTCAGCTCGATGGATGCCACGGTCAGCGTCAATCCGGGCAGAAAACTCACGAGAGCCGGGGTGATCAGGCGCAGCGGGTCGCCGCTGGCCGGCCCCGCGAGAAAGAGCACCGTCACGACCGTCACGATGAACGCGGCGAAGACGGGCATCGCGCTGGCGAGGGTCGGCAGCCGGCGCCCGAGCAGCAGCATCAGTCCGACGATCGCACCGAGCAGCACGAACGCCGGAATGGCCTCGATCGACGGGTTGAGCGTCAGCCCGAAACCGAGACAGAGCACGGTGTGCCCGACCACGACCATCCATGCCGGGAATCGCGGAGGGGATGAGCGGATGAGCGCGAACCTCGGTGCCGCATCGTCGGGGTCGAGCCGGCCGAGCCGGGCGTCGTTCACGAGCTCGTCGATCGCGGCGGCCTGGTCGAGACGCACCGACAGCGACGAGACGGTGTCGAGGTCGGTCCGGCCCGTCAGCGCGGGTTCACGCGAGACCCCGCCGCGGGCATCCCGCACCGCCCGCACATCGATCATGCCCGTGTCGACAGCAACAGACGGAATGCTGTCGAGCTGCAGCACGACGAAGGTCGGCAGCACCGCGATGCGGATACCTTTCAGATGGTAGGTCTCGGCAATCTCGTACAGCGTCGTCTCGACGTCGTTCGTGGCCTGGCTCGACGCCAGCATCGCGATGCCGAGCGTGCGCAGCATCGTGAGGATCGAGGTGTCGACCGCGACGTCGTCGGGCCGTTGCTCGCTCGCGGTCGGCGGCTTCAGCGACCACCCGAACATGCGGCGTACGAGGTCGATCGCGCCCATTCTGTTCCGCCGGTTCTCAGGCCTGGCGAGCGAGGTTCTTCGTGAAGAAGGCGACGCTCTTCTTCCACGAGTCTTTCGCCGCATCCTTGCGGTAGGCGACCGGGTTGGTGTCGTTGAAGAAGGCGTGGCCCGTGTTGCGGTAGGCGATCGCCGTGAAGTCGACGCCCGAGGCTTTCATCTGGTCTGTCAGAGCCGGCAAGGCAGCGAAGAGGCTCACATCGTCTTCTCCGACGAACGTCAGAATCGGGCAGGCGATCTCGCTCAGCAGTTCGTTCGTGAAGTTGGCGTAGCCGTAGAACGGAACGGATGCCCGCACACGCGGGTCGGCGACCGCCAGGCTGAAGGCGTAGCTGCCGCCGAAGCTGAACCCGGTGACCCCGATGCGCCCGTCGACCCCCGGCTGCTCGGCGAGATGGTCGACGCAGGCGATCAGCTTCTGGATGGCGGAGGTCGCGAACGCGGGAGCGGCGATCGGCGCCATCAGTTCCCGGAGGCGCGGCTGGGCCGCGTTCCGCTGCTCGATGTCGGTGTCGACCAGCTGCCGCTGCAGCTCATCCGCCACCTCGGCCGAGACCCCGAGATCACCCATCAGGTCGGGCGCGATGGCGAGCAAGCCCTCGGCCGCGTACCGGTCGGCGACGCTCCGGATGTGCTCGACCAGCCCCCACACTTCGTGTACGACGATCACCGCACCCCTGTACGACTCGGGTGCGCCGGCCGGGGTCGCGACGTAGGCGGAGAACTCGGCCCCGGCGGAGGGGAGGGTGACGAAGTGGCTCACGGGTTCAGTCTAGGGGCGGGCCGGGGTCACGCCTCGGTCGCCCGAAGCGCGCGGAGCGCCTCGCGACGCGACGCCTGCTCGATCGGGTCGGGCACCGGCAGCGAGGCGAGCAGCCGCCGGGTGTACGGATGCTGCGGCGCGCCGAGCACCTCCGCTCCCGTTCCCTCTTCGACCAGCTTGCCCTTGTAGAGCACCGCGATGCGGTCGGCGAGCAGGTCGACGACGGCGAGGTCGTGGCTGATGAACAGCGCCGCGAAACCGAACTCGCGCTGCAGCTCGGCGAAGAGTTCGAGCACGCGGGCCTGCACCGACACGTCGAGGGCAGACGTCGGCTCGTCGGCGATCAGCAGTGACGGTTCGAGCGCGATCGCCCGCGCGAGGCTCGCGCGCTGGCGCTGCCCGCCCGAGAGCTCGTGCGGGAACCGGTCGCCGTAGCTCTTCGGCAGCTGCACCGCCTCGAGCAGCTCGTCGACCCGCGCACGGGCAGCCCGCGGGTTCTCGGCCCGGCCGTGGATGACCAGCGGTTCGGCCACGCAGTCCGCGATCGTGAGCAAGGGGTTGAAGCTCGACGCCGGGTCCTGGAAGACGAAGCCGATGTCGCTCCGCACCTTCTTGAACGTGCGCTCCCGGATGCCGTTCATCTCGTGGTCGAGGACGCTCAGCGACCCGCCGGTCACCGTGGTGAGGCCACCGATCGCACGCCCGATCGTGGTCTTGCCCGATCCGCTCTCCCCGACCAGCCCGAGCACCTCGCCCGCACGGATCTCGAAGTCGACACCATCGACGGCGACGAAGCCCCCGCGCCCGAACCGCCCGGGGTACTCGATGCGGAGCCCCTTCGCGACGACGACGGGCGCGGCGTTCTCCCAGGCGTCGGCGCGGCCGGATGCCCGTGCTGCGGTCTGCAACGCACCCTGGCCGATGTGCGGCACCGAGGCGAGCAGCTTCTTCGTGTAGTCGTTCTGCGGGTTCGCGAAGAGCGAGACCGCTGAGGCCTCCTCGACGACCCTGCCCTGGTACATCACGGCGACCCTGTCGGCGAGGTCGGCGACCACGCCCATGTTGTGCGTGATCAGCACGATGGCCGCGCCGAACTCGTCGCGGCACCGGCGCAGCAGATCGAGGATCTCCGCCTGCACGGTGACATCGAGCGCCGTCGTCGGTTCGTCGGCCACGATCAGCCCGGGGTCGAGCACCAGGGCCTGCGCGATGACCACGCGCTGCTTCTGCCCGCCCGAGAACTGGTGCGGGTAGTGGTTGACCCGCGTCTCGGGGTCGGGGATGCCGACGCGCCCGAGGATCTCGATCGCCTTCGCCTTGGCCTCGGCGCGGGTGTACGTTCCGTGGGCGCGGAGCCCCTCCGCGATCTGCCAGCCGACGGTGTACACCGGGTTCAGCGCGGTCGACGGCTCCTGGAAGACCATCGAGACATCGGAGCCCCGGATGCCACGGAGCTGCTTCTTCGACAGGCTCACGACATCGTTCCCCGACGAGCCGTCACGGCTGGAGAGAACGATCGCGCCCCGGGCCGTTGCCGTCTCCGGCAGCAGCCCGAGGATGGACTTTGCCGTCACGGTCTTGCCCGAGCCGCTCTCGCCGACGATGGCGAGCACTTCGCCCGCCGCGACGGAGAGGCTGACCCGGTCGACCGCCTTGATGGCGCCGGCGTCGGTCGAGAACGAGACCTCGAGGTTCTCGATCGCGACGACGTTCCTGGGCGTGGTGGTCATGACGTGCTCCTGTCTGTGTGCACCCGGGTGCCGCTGTCGTCGAAGTCGCCGCCACCCTCGAGGCCGGCGAGCCCGCCGGGCCCCGCCTCCAGTGTGCCGCCGGGCACGACGGACGTCGCGGCGACGTCGCCGGCTGCGGCCGCCACGGCCCGGCGACCGCGCAGGCGCGGGTCGGCGAGGTCGTTGAGGCTCTCACCCACGAGGGTGACGCCGAGCACGGAGAGCACGATGGCGAGGCCGGGGAACACCGCGGTCCACCAGATGCCGCTCGTCACGTCGGAGAGCGACTTGTTGAGGTCGAAGCCCCACTCCGCAGCAGCGGTGGGTTCGATGCCGAACCCGAGAAAGCCGAGCCCGGCCAGGGTGAGCACGGCCTCCGACGCGTTCAGGGTGAAGATCAGCGGCAGGGTGCGGGTGGAGTTCCGCAGAACGTGCCGCACCATGATGCGCGTGTTCGAGGCGCCGATGACCTTCGCCGACTCGACGAAGGCCCCGCCCTTGATGCGCACGGTCTCTGAGCGGATGACCCGGAAGTACTGCGGAATGTACACGACGGTGATCGAGATCGCCGCGGCGAGGATGCCGCCGTAGAGGTTCGACTGCCCGCCCGAGATGACGATCGACATGACGATCGCGAGCAGCAGCGACGGGAACGCGTAAATGGCGTCGGCGAGCACCACGAGGATGCGGTCGAGCCAGCCGCCGAAGTACCCCGAGACGAGGCCGAGGAACACTCCGACGAAGATCGACAGGATGACGGCGACGACCATCACCTCGAGGGCTGTCTGGGCGCCCCAGATGACGCGCGAGAACACGTCGTAACCGCTGACGGTGGTGCCCCAGATGTGCTCGGCGCTCGGCGCCTGCTGGGCTCCGAACTGCCCGTTCGCGTCCCTCAGCTGGGAGAAGCCGTAGGGAGCGATGAGCTGGGCGAAGAGAGCGCAGATGACGAACACCGCAGTGATCACGAGGCCCACCACGAGCATCCCGCGCTGGAGCCCCACGCTCTGGCGCAGCTGGTGCACGACGGGAAGTCGGGAGAACAGGGAACGCTTCATGGTCAGTACCTCACTCGCGGGTCGATGAGAGCGGCGATGATGTCGACGATGAAGTTCGTCACGGCCACGATCACGGCCAGCAGGGCGACGATGCCCTGCACGGCCACGAAGTCACGCGCGGCCAGGTATTCGGCGAGCTGGAAGCCGAGACCCTTCCACTCGAAGGTCGTCTCCGTCAGCACGGCGCCGCCGAGGAGCAGGGCGATCTGCAGCCCGATCACGGTGATGATGGGGATGAGGGCCGGTTTGTAGGCGTGCTTTCGCACCAGCCGGTACTCGCTCACGCCGCGGGAGCGCGCCGCATCGACGTAGTCGGTCGACAGCGTGCCGATGACGTTCGTTCTGACGAGCCGGAGGAAGACGCCGGCCGTGAGCAGACCGAGGGCGATCGCCGGCAGCACCGCGTGCGAGAGCACGTCGCCGATCACGGCGGGGTCGCCGGTCTGGAAGGCATCGATCAGGTAGATGCCCGTCTTGTTGGGCAGGAACTGCATCTCGAGCTCCGAGGAGGTGGAGGCGCGACCGGCCACCGGCAGCACGTTCAGCCACACGGAGAAGACGAGTTTCAGCAGGATTCCCGCGAAGAACACCGGGGTCGCGTAGCAGAGGATGGCGAAGACGCGGAGCGCAGCATCCTGCCCCTTGTCGCGGAAGTACGCGGCGAGCATCCCGAGCGGGATACCCACGATGAAGGCGACGATCAGGGCGTAGAACGCGAGCTCGAGCGTGGCGACCCCGTAGGTCGCGAGCACGGTCGAGATGGGGCGGTTGTCGCTGATGCTGGTGCCGAAGTTGCCCGTGGCGATCTGGCCGAGGTATTCGACGTACTGCACCAGGATGGGCCGGTCGTAGCCGGCCGAATGGATGCGCTCCTGCAGCTGCTCGCCGCTCAACCGGCCACCGAGGGCAGCCGTGATCGGGTCGCCGGTGGCCCGCATGAGAAAGAAGACGAGGGTGACGAGGATGAAGATCGTCGGGATGATCAGCAGGAACCGCACGACGATGTAGCGGCCGAGGCCACCGCCGGGGAAGCGCCGCTTCGCACGGGGGGTGGAGGCTGGGCCGGAGGCGGGAGCGCCAACGGCCGGGGCGGTCGCTGTCATAGGTACCAATCGTCGGGTGGGTGCAGGAGGAAAGACGGGGGCGACCCGATCGAAAATCGGATCGCCCCCGGGATACTACAGAATGACTAGCCCTTCGACAGTGCTCCGTAGCGGAACTTGAACGAGCCGTCGAGCGTGTCGGCCGTACCGTTCACGTTCGAGCCGACCACCGCGACCTGCGAACCCTGCAGGTACGGGATCGTCGACAGGTCGGCCGCGACCTGGGCCTGGATGTTCTCGATCTCCGAGGTGCGGGCAGCCGTGTCGGTCTCGCTGACCTGCTTGGTGATCGCATCCTGCACGGCCGTGTTGTCGTAGTGGTTCGCCAGGAAGTTGTCGGCGGAGAAGAACGGCGTCAGGTAGTTGTCGGCGTCGGAGTAGTCGGGGAACCAGCCGAGCTGGTACTCCGGGTAGACGTCTGCCGTGCGGTCCTTCGAGTACTGCACGTAGTCGGTCGTCTGCAGGTTGACCGTGAAGAGGCCGCTCTGCTCGAGCTGGTCCTTGATCAGCGCGTACTCGTCGCCTGACGAGGGGCCGTAGTGCTCCGACACGTACTGCAGGTTCAGCGTGACCGGGCCGGTGACGCCGGCGCTGGCGAGCGTCGCCTTCGCCTTGTCGGCGCTGGGCTTGCCGGTGCCGTCGCCGTAGAGGTCCTTCAGAACCGTGGTGGCCCCGGTGAGGCCCGCAGGGACGTAGGAGTACAGGGGGGTGTACGTGTCTTTGTAGACCTGCGAAGCGATCGCATCACGATCGATCAGGTCGGCCACGGCCTGGCGGACGGCGAGAGCCTTGGCCGGGTCGGCCTCGGTGGTCGTCGCGCCGAACGGCATGGTGTTGAAGTTGAAGACGATGTAGCGGATCTCTCCACCCGGGCCGTCGACGACCTTGACCTTGCTGTTCGTCGACAGGTCGGCGATGTCGGTGGCCGAGAGGCTGCGGTAGGCGACATCGATGTTGTTCTGCTGGATGTCGAGCTTGAGGTTCGCTGCCTCGGCGTAGTACTTGACGTTCACGGTGCCGGTCTTGGCGGCGCCGAGCAGCCCCTGGTAGCCGGGGTTGGCCTTGTACTGGATCGTGTTGTTGAAGTCGTAGCTGGTGATGTCGTACTGGCCGGCGAACGGATGCGCCTTCACGATGTCGACGTCGGGCGTCAGGGCGGTCGGCGAGAAGGTCTCTTCGTCGACGATGGGGCCGGCGGGGCTCGAGAGAACCTGCGCGAACGTCTGGTCGTTCGGCTCCTTCAGCGTGAACACCACGGTGGTGGGGTCGGGTGCCGCAACACTCGCGAGGTTGCCGAGCAGTGAGGAGGGGCCGTTCTCGTCGGCGATCGAGACGACGCGATCGAAGCTGAACTTCACGTCAGAGGAGGTGAGGTCGTGGCCGTTCACGAACTTCAGGCCCTCTTTGAGCTTGACGGTGTACTCGGTGGGCGCCGTGAAGTCGGCCGACACCGCGATGTCGGGCTTCACATCCGACGTGCCGAGCGGCGAGTTCACGAGGAACGGGTAGATCTGGTTCTCGACGGCGAACGAGCCGTTGTCGTAGGAGCCGGCCGGATCGATCGTGGTGATCTTGTCGGTGGTGCCGATCGTGATCGAGCCGCCACCGGCACCGCCGGAGGTGGAACCACCGGAATTGGCGCCGGAGCAGCCGGCGAGGGCGAGGGCCGAAACGGCGAGGGCGGCGGAGACCGCGACCACGCGCTTTCGGGAGATGAATGCGGACGACATGGCGTCTACCTCTTTCAGGTTGCAGTGTGCTGTGTATCAAGTCTTAACACACCCGCCGTGCGCCGCCGGTCATATCGGCCCAATGTTTACAGCACCGCAATGAATCCCCGCCAGGAACAGAGAAAGGCCCCGGCTGCAAGAGCCGGGGCCTTTCATGTGCTGTGGGGCGTGTGTTACTTGGTGTTGACCGTGATCTTGGCGACGCCCACGAGGAGGCCTTCCTTGACGGCGGTCGTGCCGTAGGTCTTGTTCAGCAGCGCAGCGGCGTCGGCCGACACGTGCACCGTGGTGCCCTCGAGGATCGCGGTGTCACCCGAGGTCTGCAGGGGCTTCAGGGTCGAACCGTCGAGGTCGAAGAGGAAGGCCTGCTTGGCGACCTCTGCACCGTTGGCGGCAACGTCACCGTAGAGCTTCGAGGTTCCGGGGTCGATCGTGAAGTTGGTCAGGTCGACCTCGATGCCGCCGCCGGTCAGGCTGAGGCCCGAGCCCTGGTGGTCGATGGTGCCCTGCACGTACGGGCGGAAGGACTCGTTCGGGTCGTAGTACTTGACGTTTCCACCCGTGATCGGGAAGTCGAGCACGCCGGCGGTCGAGAGGGTCGCGGTGCCGAGCACGCCGGGGGTGAGGCCGAGGCTCTTCAGCGCGGCGAGGAAGCCGGCGTCGACCGTGACGGCCGTGTCCTTGCCCGAGAGGGAGGGGATGGTGGCGATCGGAGTTCCGTTGGTCGACGCCGAGGCCGAAGCGGAGGGCGACGACGACGTGGTCGAGGAGGTGGAGCAGGCGGCGAGCGAGAAGGCGAGCAGTCCCGAAGCGGCGATGGCGATCGAGACCTTCTTGAAGTTGCGCATGAGATGAAATCCTTTTCTGTGGGTGGGTTCCGGGTACGCCAAAGGAGTTGCTGCCCAGGCACAGATGTGGCATTCAGCCATCTCTCTGCCGGTGCAAGAACTGACGGAGTCGAAACCCGTTTGTGTCGGTGATTGCCTGACGCTATGAGTTCGCCACCCCTCCCCAATCGGATGGGTATGGGTTTTCGTTCTCAGCTGACGCTCAGGTTGAGGTTGGCGCGGCGACGCCTCAGAACGACTCCGACCACGATGCCGAGGGCGGCGACGGCGAACGAGATCCGTGCAACCGCAAGGGTCGGCACCAGGAGTTGCGCGGTGAGGGAGAGGGGGATGAGCATCCACTCCCACCGTCTGCTCAGCGCGATGAACGGAACCAGCAGCAGGGCATACCAGGAGTAGCTCGGTGTGACGACGAGCATCGTCACACCGATCATCACGGTCTGGCCGAGCCACGGCTCTGCCGCATCCGTGAACCGGAACACCAGCAGCGCCGTCACCAGCAGCAGGATGGCGGCCAGCACGATCGCCCCCGCGCCCGGCGCGACGATCGAGAGCAGGGCGAACCGCGTGCCGTCGTCGTACCCCTCCTCGCTGAGGTACCCGGGCAGGTAGCCGACCACCGCGAGCCCGGTGGTCGCCACATACGGAACGTACAGCAGCACGAATGTGGCGACCGTCGCGATCGTGACGGAGAACGGATGCCGCCGGAGGATCGCGGGTACGCCGATCACCGGAACGAGCTTCGCCGCGATCGAGAGGCCGAGGGCGACACCGCCGAGGGCGCCCCGCCGAATGTCGCCGGGGCCGGCCCGGGAGAGCAGAAGGGTCGCCACCAGGAGAAGGAGTGCCGCCAGCGCATCGACGTGCGAGTTGGTGACCGCCTCTGTCGTGACGAACGGGCTCCACGCCCAGAGCGCGGCCCAGCGGGGGTCGATGCCGCGTCGCCGCATCGCGAGCACGAGCGCCACGGTGATGCCGAGGGCGATCAGGGCCCCGGCGACCTGGAACGGCAGGTACGCGACGGTGGGCGGCACGGTGGCACGCACCCCGGCGAAGTACAGTTCGGCGGCCGGCGGGTAGATCGTGTTCACCTGCGGCCGGTTGATGCTCGTGCAGGTGACGACGAACGACGGGATGCTGAGGGTGCGGTCGACCCGCGAGCCCTCGCACTGCGGTCGGCCGTCGGCGTCGGCAACCGTGGCGGGGAACAGCCAGTCGGTGCGGAACGGGGCCAGCGCGTCGTCGGCCGGAACGTAGGCGTAGGGAGAGACGCCGCCGAGCTGCACGATCCCGTCCCAGGCGTACCGCGCCGAATCCGTGCTCGTGTTGGGTGGACCGGCGAGGGCGCTGCCGCCCAGAACGGCCGAACCGGCGACGATCAGAACGATCGCCGCTCGCGGGGGCACGCGCCTGACGAGCAGGAGGGCGGCGGCGTAGAGAGCCCAGAGAACCGCCGTGCACCAGACGATGCCGCCGGCATCGGCGGGGTCGAAGAAGCCCACCGCGGTGACCGAGACGACCGTGACGGTCGCAGCGACGGCGAGGAGCACGGCGGTGAGCGCGGTCGCAAGCACTCCGGTTGTTCTCGACGCTGCCGGGGTGGTTGCTGCGGTGGGGTGTATGCGCACAGGCCTATCATGACGGGTGACCCACCACTTCGGTGTGCCGCTCCGAAGAAGGACCATGCGACGACTGCTCCTCACCCTGCAGCACGCTGTCGCTGCGCCCACGCGCAATCTGCGGCTCGCCGTGGTGGTCGGTCGACTGCTGGCTCTCGCGTTCCTTGTGTGCTTCGGCACGGGGCTCTACAGCCACTTCCTGCAGGAGCCGTTGCCCTGGATGCGGTTCCCCACCCAGCCGGTGCAGCTGTACCAGGTGACCCAGGGCATCCACATCACCGCCGGCATCGCGTGCTTTCCCCTGATTCTCGCGAAGCTCTACACCGTCTTCCCGAAACTCTTCGAGACGCCGGTCATCACGGGCGTGGGCAGCGTTCTGGAGCGGGCATCGATCGCCGTCTTCGTGGGCGCATCGCTGGTCGAGATCACCATCGGGCTGCTGAACACCTACCAGTTCTACCCGTGGCCGTTCGGATTCCGCGAGGTGCACTTCGCGCTCTCGTTCGTGATCATCGGGTCGCTGGCCATTCACATCGGTGTGAAACTGCCGATCATCCGCCAGTACTGGCGGATGATCGGCAGTTTCACACCGATGTGAATGGCCAGCGACCC
>NZ_PSTT01000080.1 GCF_002931235.1 Subtercola sp. Z020
CCTCCTCGGCGACGTACGATGGGTGGAAGGGGAATGTGCGCGACCGCGCGGTGTACCGGGGGCGGCTGGTCGGGCATCCGGCGACCTGGAACAACCTCAGCGACGTCGACCTGCCGCCGTGGCTCAGCCTCCGCCGGCTCGACGACAAAGCGATGGGCTACCTCAGCCGGCTCGGCATCGCGTTCACCGCGTCGCGCCCCAGCATCGCGAACGAGCTGCTGCACTGGTTGCGGCTCGATCCGGCGCATCCGGGCTACCGCCGCGACGGCATGACCGACCGGATGCTCGGCCTCCCCGCACCGCTCGCCCGACTGGCTTCGCCCGCAACGCGTCGGCGCAGCATCCGGAACCCGCTCGTCAAGCTGGCCGGCGTCGTCGGCCGGAGTGCGGAGAGCCTCGAACGCGCCCGCACCCTCCGCCCGCTCGCCCTCTCACTCGCCGAGAGCACCACCGAGTCGGCCACCCACCTCGTGCTCGTCGCGAACGCGCGCCTCGCGGCCCTCGACGACACCCCGCGCCTGACGGCCGCGATGGACAGTCGCATCGGCGTCTCCGAGCCCGACGCCCTCGAGGCGGGCCGCGTGCTGCAGCGGCTCTGGCTGCACGCGCACACGCTCGGGCTGGTGGTGTCGCCGCACTCCGAGCTGATCGACTCGCCGCTGGCGCACGGGCTGCTGCGCAAGCGGCTCTCGCTCGGTCGCAGCGACGTCGCGCTGTCGGTTTTCAGCGCGGGCGTGCCGTCGGGCCGGGTGCCGCGATCGCCGCGGCTGACCGACGACCGCGGGGAGCGCGCGTGAGCGCCATCCCGCGCCGCGTGCGCGCATGGGGCCGCATCATGGACCGGTTTGCATCGATGCATGTCGCCACCATGAGCCCCGCCGACATCGCGCACAACCAGACGATGCAGCACGTGCCTGCGCCTGTTCGCAGGCTGGTGTTCGGCGGTCGGCACCGGGGTGTGGTGGTGGATGATCGTGCCATCCCGACGCTAGCCGGCGACCTGCCCGTGCGCATCTACCGCCCGCGAGCCGAGCCCGGCGCTTCCCCGACCCGCGCGCTGCCCATCGTGCTCTACTTCCACGGCGGCGGGTGGACGCTGTTCGGCGCCCTCGACATGTGCGACTGGCTGCCGAGCCGGGTCGCCGCCGAACTCGGGGCCGTCGTGATCGCCGTCGACTACCGGCTCGCTCCCGAGCATCCCTTCCCCGCCGCCGTCGACGACGCGTTCGCGGCGCTCGAGTGGGCCGCCGCTGAAGCCGGCGCTCTCGGCGGCGACCCGGCCCGCCTCGCCGTCATCGGCGACAGCGCGGGCGGCAACCTCTCGGCCGTGGTCGCCCAGCTCGCGCGCGACCGCGGCGGCCCGGCCGTCGCGGCGCAGGCGCTCATCTACCCCGTCACCGACACGGTGCTCGACGACCGCTCGATGCGCCTGAACGCCACGAACCCGGTGCTGCACCAGGCCGACATGCGGCGTTTCCTCGACCTCTACCTCGGCCCCGATGCGGCGTCGCCGGTGCGGGTGGATGCCCGTGCCGCCCCTCTGCGCGCCGAGAACCTGGGCGGGCTGCCGCCGGCGCTGGTGCAGGTCGCGGCGCACGACGTGCTGCGCGACCAGGGGATCCGCTACGCCGAACGCCTGCGAGACGCAGGCAACCGCGTCGACGTGCAGATCTACGGCGACGCCGCTCACGGCTGGGTGACCTACCCGCACATCATGCCGACCGCGAAGCGCGCCGCCGCCGACCTCGTGGCGTTCCTGCGCGCGGCGCTGGGCGGCTGACGCCGCGCTGCGGTGGCGCCGCAACCGAGGATGAGCGGCCCGAAGCGCGCCCCACGTCCGCCACGCGCGCCTGCTCCTCGGTTGCGACCCCGGCTGGCGCCGCCGCCACCGCGCGCGCGTCCCGCGACCACGCATCCGGCCGTGACATCGTGCGACCTGCCCGACGCGGACGCGACATAAACGAGGATGAGCGGCACGATGTGCGACCCACGGGCACAACGCGCGCCTGATCCTCGGTTGCGACCCCGCCCGCGGCGATCAGGTGAGCGGCAGGTCGCTCGCGGCGACGGTCGCGTTGTCGGCGGCGAAGGAGAACCACGCCCGCACCTCGCCGCCCGCCAGCACCGCCGGCAGCCAGTGCTTCGCGTCGTCCCACATGCGCTCGAACGGGATCGCGTCGACCGCGATCCACCGCGGCGCGAGCTCCTCCGACGCGATCGGCTCGCCCTCCCAGCGCGTCGCCGTGAAGACCGTCGACTGCTGGCTCCAGGCGCGCCGGTGCGGGAACTCGTAGTCGAGAAAACCGACCTCGCGCAGGTCGCCGGGCGCCACACGGATGCCCGTCTCCTCCTGCACCTCGCGCACGATCGCCTCGATCGCAGACTCGCCCGGCTCGACCTTGCCGCCGGGCCCGACGAGCCGCCCGGCACCGAGCCCGGTCAGCTTCTGGCCGAGCAGAACCTCGGCCCGGCCATCCGGAGCCCGCCTCAGCAGGTAGCAGACGCACACCTGATAGGGCTCTGGATGGTCAGAAGGCACGGCCTCGGGCATCTGTGGCGTCACGGATGCCAGCCCTACAGGTGCTTCAGCATGCGCGTGTTCCCGAGCGTGTTGGGCTTCACCCGCGCGAGGTCGAGGAACTCGGCGACACCTTCGTCGGGTGAGCGCACCAGCTCGGCGTACACCTCGGGCGCCACCAGCGAGAGCGGCGAGGCGACGAAGTCGTGCCGCTCGAAGAACGACACCTCGAACGTCAGGCAGAACAGTCGCGAGAGACCGAGCTCGCGGGCATCCCGCTCGATCTGGTCGAGTAGGGCATGACCGACGCCGCGGCCGAGGTGGGCGCGGTCGACCGCGAGGGTGCGCACCTCGCCGAGGTCTTCCCAGAAGACGTGCAGGGCGCCGCAGCCGATCGGGGTGCCGTGCTCGTCGACCGCGATGCGAAACTCCTGCACCGCTTCGTAGAGCACGACCGAGTCCTTGCCGAGCAGCACGCGCTCCTGCACGAGGGGCTCGGTGAGCCGCTGGATCCACGGGATGTCGCTGGTGCGGGCCCGACGCACGGTGACCCTGCTGCGCGCGGTACCCGCGGCTGTCGCTGCGGTGGTCGGTGCGGCTGCGGGCGTCGTCTCGGTCATGCTCCATCCTCCCGCACCCGCCGCCGATCCCAAAAACGCCCTCTCCGGCGCCCACCGCCCGTCGCCTCACCTTCCCGCGCGCCCGCGTCCCTCCATTTCCGCGCGAGACGGTCACTTGAGGGCGAGACCGACTGTTGCACGTGCCCATCTCGCCCGCAGGTGGCCGTCTCGCCGAAGGGGCCGGGCACGCGGAAGGGGCGGGCACGGGAAGGCGGCGGGCACGCGAAAGGGCCCGCCCACCGGAGTGGACGGGCCCTGAGGCGGGGGCTGATGCCGCGACCGCGAGCGGCGGGGCGGCAGCCGCGAGCGCTACACCTTGTCGATCGACACCGCGCCGGCGCCGTCGGCGGTCAGCGCCGCGAGGGGCTCGGGCGAGCGCGTGGCGAAGGTGAACTCGCCGTCGACGAAGTCCACGGAGATGTGGTCGCCCGCGTTCAGCTCACCCTGCAGGATGCGCTCCGAGAGACGGTCTTCGACCTCGTTCTGCATGGCGCGACGCAGCGGCCGGGCACCGAGGGACGGGTCGAACCCGACCTCGATGAGGCGCTCCTTCGCCGGAACGGAGAGCTCGATCGTGAGATCGCGGTCCATGAGGCGGTCGCGCAGGCGGCCGATGAACAGGTCGACGATCTGCAGCAGCTCCTCTTTCGACAGCTGCGGGAACACGATCGTGTCGTCGACACGGTTCAGGAACTCGGGCTTGAAGTGCTTCTTCAGCTCTTCGTTGACCTTGCCCTTCATGCGGTCGTACGACGTCGAGACGTTCGTGGTCGACTGGAAGCCGATCGGCGAACCGGTGATGTCTTTCGTGCCGAGGTTCGTGGTCATGATGATCACGGTGTTCTTGAAGTCGACCACGCGACCCTGGCCATCGGTCAACCGGCCCTCTTCCAGGATCTGGAGGAGCGAGTTGAAGATGTCGGGGTGCGCCTTCTCGATCTCGTCGAACAGCACCACGCTGAAGGGCTTGCGGCGCACCTTCTCGGTGAGCTGGCCACCCTCTTCGAAGCCGACGAACCCGGGAGGGGCACCGAACAGCCGCGACACGGTGTGCTTCTCGCCGTACTCACTCATGTCGAGCGAGATCAGCGCATTCTCGTCGTCGAACAGGAACTCGGCCAGCGCCTTGGCGAGCTCGGTCTTACCGACACCCGTGGGGCCGGCGAAGATGAACGAGCCCGACGGGCGACGCGGGTCTTTCAGGCCCGAACGGGTGCGTCGGATGGTGCGGGAGAGAGCCGCGATGGCCTCCTCCTGGCCGATGACACGCTCGTGCAGGGCCTTCTCCATGAACATGAGCCGCGAGGACTCCTCTTCGGTGAGCTTGAAGACCGGGATGCCCGTGGCCTGGGCCAGCACCTCGGCGATCAGCCCCTCGTCGACGATGCCCGATGCCTTGACGTCACCCGACTTCCACTTCTTCTCGAGGCGCAGACGCTCGCCGAGGAGGTTCTTCTCCTCGTCGCGGAGGGATGCGGCCTTCTCGAAGTCCTGCTCCTCGATGGCGGCCTCCTTGCGACCGCGCACGGTGGCGATGCGCTCGTCGAACTCGCGGAGCTCCGGCGGGGCGGAGAGGATCGAGAGACGGAGGCGCGCGCCGGCCTCGTCTATCAGGTCGATCGCCTTGTCGGGCAGGAACCGGTCGGAGACGTAGCGGTCGGCGAGGTTCGCCGCGGCGACGATCGCGCCGTCGGTGATCGACACCTTGTGGAATGCCTCGTACTTGTCGCGGAGCCCCTTCAGGATGTTGATCGCGTGGGGCAACGACGGCTCGGCGACCTGGATCGGCTGGAAGCGACGCTCGAGCGCGGCATCCTTCTCGAAGTGCTTGCGGTACTCGTCGAGGGTGGTCGCGCCGATGGTCTGCAGCTCACCCCGGGCGAGCAGCGGCTTGAGGATCGACGCAGCGTCGATCGCGCCCTCGGCAGCACCCGCACCGACGAGGGTGTGGATCTCGTCGATGAACGTGATGATGTCGCCGCGGGTGCGGATCTCCTTCGTGACCTTCTTGAGGCGCTCCTCGAAGTCACCGCGGTAGCGGGAGCCGGCGATGAGCGACCCGAGGTCGAGCGTGTAGAGCTGCTTGTCTTTGAGGGTCTCGGGCACGTCACCGCGCACGATCGCCTGGGCGAGGCCCTCGACGACGGCGGTCTTGCCGACGCCCGGCTCACCGATCAGCACGGGGTTGTTCTTCGAGCGGCGCGAGAGGATCTGCATGACCCGCTCGATCTCCTTCTCGCGGCCGATGACGGGGTCGAGCTTGTTGTCGCGCGCGGCCTGCGTGAGGTTGCGCCCGAACTGGTCGAGAATCTGAGAGCCCTTGTCAGGGGCCTGGTCGTTGCCGCCCACAGCAACAGCCTCCTTACCCTGGTACCCACTCAGCAGCTGGATGACCTGCTGACGAACACGGTTCAGGTCGGCGCCCAGCTTGACGAGGACCTGCGCGGCAACACCCTCACCCTCGCGGATGAGGCCGAGCAGGATGTGCTCGGTGCCGATGTAGTTGTGGCCGAGCTGCAGCGCCTCGCGGAGCGACAGTTCGAGAACCTTCTTCGCCCGGGGCGTGAAGGGAATGTGGCCGGTGGGCTGCTGCTGGCCCTGGCCGATGATGTCCTGAACCTGCTCGCGCACGGCGTCGAGCGAGATGCCGAGGGACTCGAGCGCCTTGGCAGCGACACCCTCACCCTCGTGGATCAGGCCGAGCAGGATGTGCTCGGTGCCGATGTAGTTGTGGTTGAGCATCTTGGCCTCTTCTTGGGCCAAGACGACGACACGACGGGCACGGTCGGTAAATCTCTCAAACATGCTGACTCCTTGGGTACCGGGGCAGTGACGGTAACCGGTACATAAATGTTAACGACGGAGCCCCCGCGATACTGCTCTGTTCGCCCTCGGCATAGCGCGAGTGCGCGAGCGGCCTATGCTGAACGAGTTCATTGTCGAATGCGAACCATCAGGGGGACCCCACGTGATTGCACGCCCGCGCTCTGCGCGCTTCATCCTCATCGCTGCACTCGTCGTCGGGCTCTCCGGAGTGGGGCTCTCAGCGGTCGGGCTCGGTGCGGCGTCGCCGGCCTCGGCGAACACCGGCTTTCCGTCGAGCAGCCCGGTCACCCCGATCGCCGGTCACGAGATCGACACGGGTGAGATCGTGCTGGAGTTCGACCCGGCGCAGGCGGGGCTCACCGTGGCGGTGACCACGCCGGATCCGGCCGACTCGACCGCCGTCTCCACGGTGACCGGCGTGATCGGCGCCGACGGATCGGTCACCCTCCGCGACTTCGCCGGGCCGACTGCGGTGTACATCGAGACGTCCGACGGCCAAGTGCACGAGCTCGGAGGGGCGCCGCTGCCGGGCACGTTCCCGCACCGTCAGGCCGCCAGTATCTACCGCGGTCTGACGACGACCTACACGTACCAGCCGGGTGACGACACATTCCAGTACCACTTCGGCAGCAACAGCGCGCCGAAGCCCCCGGCCACGTCTGCCGACGTGCTGGCGCAGATTCCGACCACACACTTCACCGTCTCCGCCGAACCCCAGGGCCCCGGCGACACGACGCTGCTGCGTTTCACCGAAGTCAGCCCCAACGGGGTCGGCAACCCCGACTACACAGACAACCTCATGAGCTTCGCCTACGACGCCCCCGAGGGGGCCTACTACGGCGCGCCCGAGGCTGTCGGTGGCACTCCCTTGCAGAACGGCCATTACCTGATCCAGGTGCCGGGCAAGTTCTCCTACGGCCGCCATGTCGTCGCCTCCTTCGACAAGTACGGTCGCCTGGCCACCGTCACATCGGTCGGAGATACCTCGCTGCCGAAGGCTCCCGACGGCTCGAGCGCCGCCGCGCATCCGCTCGACACCGGCACCCTCCTGCTGCAGCTCAACGGCTACCCGTTCGGAACGGTCGTCACCTCGACCGTCGCCGACCCGACCGCGCCCGGCACCTCCAGCGTCGTGAGCGCGACCGCCACCCCGGGAGGGCTCGTCGCCCTGGTGAACTTCGCAGGCTACGTGCGGATCGACATCGACGGCCCGAGCGGTGACGACAACCAGAACCCGGCGACCTTCCGCGCAGATGTGAACATCTATCGCGGGCAGACGGTGCTCTACGGCTACCCGAGTGTGTCCAACACGAGCTCGAATCCGTTCGGGCTTCTGGGCCCAATCCCCGCCCCGGTCATCCCGACCACCGCCGCCGAAGCCGAGCAGCTGACTCCGATCGCGACCTCGGCCGTGTCGCCGACGAGCTGGGATGCCGGCGCCGACCTGCCGCTGAGCTTCAGGGATGTGACACCGACGTCGATCATCCCGAACGACTCGTTCACCGTGGCGAACTACGTCTACGGCGCGCCGGAGTCGCTCGGCAGCTCGACCGTGTACCTGATGCCGCTCGAGAACGACGGGGGTTACTCGTACTCGTTCACCGTGCCCGGCCAGTACACCTCGGGCGGGTCGGTCGCCGCGTCGTTCGATCAGTTCGGCCGTCTCGTGACGCTCGACCGGCTCGACCAGGCGGCCGCGCCGCCCACGACCCCGCCGACCGACACCCCGGTGCCGACCGACCCGGCAACAGCGCCGCCGGCTCCCTCACCCGGCGCGACTCCCGGGGCGACTCCGGGCGGGGTGCTGCCCGGCGGTTCGCCGACTCCGGCTCCGGATGCCGCCGGCTCCCCCGCGCCGGGGCTCGCGAACACGGGCCAGGGCGATCTCGCCCCGGTCGGCACGGCCGCCGCCGCGCTGTTCGGGTTCGGCCTGCTCGTGCTGGGCGTCTCGAGCCGGCGCCGCCGGGCATCCGGAACCCGTCGCTGACGACGAAAGGCGGGCCACGGCGTGTGCCGGGCCCGCCTCTCTGGCTGGTGGAGGGGGTCAGACCCCGAAACGGTACTGCGCGCGGCCGACGTACTCGGCGTTGCCCGAGAGCCCTGAGCGGAGACCCGAGTCGCCGAGCTGCAGGGCCGTGCCCACCCAGTTGGCGAGACCGGCGGGGTCGGGCGTGCGGCCGAGGTACGCGGCGTACATCAGGCTGACCCGCTCGCTGATGGTCTCTGTGGAGTCCCAGAACTGCGCGATCACCCAGGCGCGGCCGTGCTGCACGATCAGCTTGGTCCAGAAGGTGACGTCGGCGGACGACGCGTCGCGGTGCAGCAGCGTGGTGTAGATCGCCTTGACGAAGGAGGTGTTCGTGCCGCCGCGCTGGTCGAAGTACTCCTGCGACGCATAGAAGGAGGTCTCGATGTCGTCGGTCGTGATGAGGCCCTGTTGCATCCAGCGCAGCCAGTCGGCCCGGCCACCGGCATCCGGCCCGCGCCCGAGGATCTTCGAGTACGCAGCGTCGATGCGGATGAGGCGGTACTCGTCACTCGTGACGAAACCGGTCGACACCGCGCCGAGCCCCGCACCGCCGGCGAACTGGCGGTTCCAGAACGTGATGTCCTCCGGTGCGGGCGAGCGCGTGAGGAAGTCCCAGTACAGGGCGTTGACGAACGCGTTGGTGGCGTCGTTCACGCCGGAGACCGAGGCGATGAGCTTCGACACGATCGTGTCGTGGCGGGTGGTCTCGTTCGGGCCCAGGCTGAAGGCGTCGGAGCTGGAGATCTCAGCGTACGAGGTATCGGCCCCGACCCTGATCGCGAAGACGGCGTAGTCGGAGTACGGCAGAACGAAGTCGATGAGGTACTGCCCGTCGTCGGCCCAGCCGAGACGGATCACCGGGTGGTACTTGTCGTCGTCGAGCCGCGTGGCGAGGAAGAGCTGCACCTCTGCGGAGTCGGGAGCCGTCTGGCGGTCACCCGTCGAGAGCCGGCCGCCGACAGTGCCGGTCGGCTGCAGCAGCTGGTCGACGGTGAGCTTCTGGCCGGCGGCGAGGGCGACGGCAGCGTTTCCGAACGGCTTCGTGGCGGTGGCGCCCCACCACATCGCCGTGGCGCCGGCCGGGTCTCCGTCGTAGTAGAACGAGAAGTAGTAGCTGCCGGCGGGAAGCCCCGTGAAGGCGAACGCGCCGGTCGCGGTCGAGGTCGTGTCTGTCGTCGCGACGGTCGTGCCGTCGGCGTCGACCTGCGTCGCCGTCGCGATCACGCCGGCGACAGCCGTGCCCGGCTGGTTCGAGCCGACGGTCACGGTGCCGGAGACGGTCACCGCGGCCGGGGGCGCGGCAGCTGCTGCCAGCGGGTCGGCGGCTGCAGGGCGTTCAGCGAAGGGCACCGCTGCGGCGGCAGGCTTCGGCGGGGTGGCGGGATGCGCCGGGTCGAGTGCGGGCAGCTCGTCTGCGGCGAACGGCAGGGCATCCGTCGCGACCGGCAGCCCGGTGGTGGCGCTGACCTGCAGCGCAGCGGACGAGCGGGCGACCGACGCCGACCCTTCCGCGAACGACGGTGTCGCGACGAACACCGACCCGACGACGAGAGCGGCAACAGCCGCGGTGAAAAGTTTCACGTTCCCCAACTCACTTCTCCGTGTGCCGACCCCCGGCAACGAGCGTCAACCTATCAGAGGGCGGATGCCGCGCCCCGCGACGCGCCTACGAGGTCACGTAGCGGAGGTTCGCGGTCAACCCGACCACGCGACGACGATCGCGACCACGGACGCTGTGATTCTCAGCACGATTCCCCCTGCACTCCCCCGCGCCGCCCGAGCAGCCGGCGCAGCCCGCGCAGCCCGCGCTGAAAAGTACCACACCGCGCGTGCTGCGCCGGCGGCGGTTAGGCTTCCGCTGTGAGCAACCTCGAACGGCACCCGAGCGAGATCCTGGAGTGCTCGAGCGACAGCGTCGCCGCCGCCGCCGACACAGCAGCCGCAGCCGACACCACAGCCGCCGCGCCGGTCGAGATCCTCACCCCGCGCGAAGTGCCGCTCGGCGGGCCCCGCGCGATGACCGTGCGCCGCACCCTGCCGAGCAAGGGCCGCACCATGATCGGCGCGTGGTGCTTCCTCGACCACTACGGCCCCGAGCCGGTCGCCGCGTCGGGCGGCATGCGCGTTCCGCCGCATCCGCACACCGGGCTGCAGACCGTGTCGTGGCTGTTCGAGGGCGAGATCGAGCACCGCGACAGCGTCGGCAGCCACGCGATCGTGCGCCCGGGTGAGCTCAACCTGATGACGGCGGGTCGGGGCATCAGCCACTCCGAGGTGTCGACGCCCGGCACTGATGTTCTGCACGGCGCCCAGCTCTGGGTCGCGCTGCCCGACGCGTCCCGCCACCTGCCGCCGTCGTTCGAGAGCCACCGCGCGCGCCGTGTTCGCCTCGGTGACGCAGACGTGCAGGTCTTCATGGGCGCGCTCGGCGGGGTGCGGGCCGATGCGACACTCTTCAGCGCGCTCGTCGCCGCCCAGATCGACCTGCCCGCCGCGGGCGTGGTCGAGCTCGAGGTCGACGCCGGTTTCGAGCACGGGGTGCTTGTCGATGCGGGGCGGGTGGGCATCCAGAGCAGCATCGTCGAGTCGCACGAGCTGGCCTATCTGGCTTCTGGATGCCGCATGCTGCGTCTCTCGGCGGGCGACGCTCCCGCGCGCCTGCTGCTCATCGGTGGCGAGCCTCTGGCGGAGAAGATCCTGATGTGGTGGAACTTCGTCGGCCGCTCGCACGAGGAGGTCGTCTCGTACCGCGCGGCGTGGCAGGCGGAGGCGATCGGGGTCGGCGGCCCGCCGCCGCCCGGCACCGAGCACCTCTTCACCGCCCCGGTCGCCGGAGCCACCGGCGAGCACGAGGGCGCCCCCCTGCCC
>NZ_PSTT01000081.1 GCF_002931235.1 Subtercola sp. Z020
CCAGCCGCTCCGCTCCACCGTGCTCGACAACCTCGCGCGCCTCACCTCCGGCCTGCAGTAACCCATTCGAGTGGGCGATTTCTGTCGCTTCGAGCCCGTCCTACCGACAGAAATCGCCCACTCGAATGGGTTACTGCAGGCCGGAGGTGAGGCGCGCGAGGTTGTCGAGCACGGTGGAGCGGAGCGGCTGGCGCTCCCACTCGGCGAGGGTGAGCTCGCGGCTCGAGGCGCGGTAGCCGTCTTCGATCGCGCGCATCTGCGTCACGAAGGCCGCGCCGCGCACCATCATCGACACCTCCATGTTCAGCTGGAACGAGCGGATGTCCATGTTGCTCGACCCCATCACCGCGACGTCGTCGTCGATCGTGAAGTGCTTGGCGTGCAGGATGTACGGGGCCTTGTACATCCAGATCTGCACGCCCGCGCGCAGCAGCGCCTCATAGTAGGAGCGCTGCGCGTGGTAGACGAGCGCCTGGTCGCCGATCTCGGAGACGAACAGCTGCACTTCGACACCGCGCTGCGACGCGGTGGTGATCGCGTAGAGCATGGAGTCGTCGGGCACGAAGTAGGGCGAGGTGATGATGATCTTCTTCTGCGCGTAGTAGAGCAGCGCGAGGAAGAGCCGCAGGTTGTTCTCGCCGTCGAAGCCCGGGCCGCTCGGCACGACCTGGCAGTCGAGGGCGTCGTCGCTCTCGTAGACGACTCCGGGGGTGATCGCCTCGGTCTCCCGCACCAGCAGCTCGTTCGTCTCGCTGTACCAGTCCGTGATGAAGATCGCGTTGATGCCGTTGACGATGGGGCCCTGCACCCGCGTCATGAGATCCTGCCACTGCAGCCCGCGCCGCCGGTTGACCCGTTTGTTGTAGCTGCGGTCGATCAGGTTCTGGGAGCCCATGTAGGCCACCCGGCCATCCACCACCAGCACTTTGCGATGGTTGCGGAGGTCGGGGCGCTGCCATCTGCCACGCAGCGGCTGCACCGGCAGCATGAAATGCCAGCTGACGCCGATCTGCTTCAGTTTGCGGAACGTCTTGCGGTGGCCGGGAGACCGCAGGGAGGCAATGTGGTCGAGCAGCACGCGCACGATCACGCCGCGCTTCACCGCGTTCTCGAGGGCGAGGAAGAACTCCGCCGTCACCGAGTCGTACGACATGATGTAGAACTCGCAGTGCACGAACTTCGTGGCCTGGTTGATGTCGGCCGTCATCTCGGCGATCGACTGCGAGTAGTCGCCGATCAGGCGTGCCTTGTTGCCGCCAACGAGCGGCATCGCGCCGAGGTTGCGGTTCAGCTCGACCACAGAGCGCAGCCACGCGGGCCACGGATGATCGTTCGAGACCTGGTCGATGCCCTCGGTCGTCTCGATGATGAAGTCGTTGATCGCCTGCTGCTTCTCGCGCCTCTTCTTCGGCAGCTTGTAACTGCCGATGATGAGGAACACGACCACCCCGATGTAGGGGATCAGGAAGATGGCCAGCAGCCACGCCATCGCCGAGCTCGGCCGACGGTTGCGGGGAACCACGATGATGGCCGTGACACGAACCCCGAAATCGATGACGAAGAGGACGATGATGATGATCTCCACCATCTGGACTCCGCTGATGAGGGGCTCCCTTCGCCTGCCGACTACCGTCTCTTACCGTATCGGTTCGAGGGGGTGTCGAGCGTCACAGGCCGCGCTTGGCCCGCTCTTCTGCCTCGATGCGGGCGAGCACCTTGCGTTCGCTCTTGTCGCTCCGAACGATCGCGCGCATCACGAACCAGAAGAGCAGCCCGATGGCGATGGTCGGGAGCAGGGCGCCGAGAGCGGCGATCACGTCAGTCATTGTGACTCCATGGTACGCGACCGACCTGAGGGTTCGGCGGGATGCCCCGTGCCGGGCATTCAGCGCAGGTGACAGAGCTACTTCGTGATGAACTGCACGAATCCGACGATGAGGAACGTCAGGCCGACGCCCGCGACGACGAGCCTGGCAGCGATGAGGCGCCGCCGCTTGTCGGCTTCGGAGGGCCCGTCGTCGTCGGAGGGACCGTGCTCTGTCGCGGCATCCGGAACCGCATCGCCCGGCCGGGCATCCGGAACCTTCCCGTCGTCGTCGGCCATCTACTTCACCAGCGGGAACAGGATCGTCTCGCGGATGCCGAGGCCGGTCAGCGCCATCAGCAGCCGGTCGATGCCCATGCCCAGCCCACCGGAGGGCGGCATGCCGAACTCGAGCGCGCGGAGGAACTCCTCGTCGAGCCTCATCGCCTCGTCGTCTCCGGCCGCGCCGAGGCGGGCCTGCTCGATGAAGCGCTCGCGCTGGATGACCGGGTCGACGAGCTCGGAGTACGCCGTCGCGAGTTCGAAGCCGCGGATGTAGAGGTCCCACTTCTCGACGACGCCCGGGATGCTGCGGTGCGCGCGGGTGAGCGGGCTCGTCTCCAGCGGGAAGTCCCTCACGAAGGTGGGGCGCACCAGCGAACCCTTGACGAAGTGCTCCCACAGCTCTTCGACGTACTTGCCGTGGTTCGGCAGGTGGATCTCGATGCCCTCCCGGTCGGCGAGCAGCTTCAGGTCGTCGGTCGTCGTCGACGGGGTGATCTGGATGCCCGCCGCAGCGCTCAGCGACTCGTACATGCTGATGCGGTCCCACTCGCCGCCGAGGTCGTACTCCGTGCCGTCTGCCCAGGTCACCGTCGTGCCACCGGCGACGGCGATCGCGGCGTTCTGGATCAGCGTCTGCGTGAGCTCGGCCATCGTGTTGTAGTCGCCGTACGCCTCGTAGGCCTCCAGCATCGCGAACTCGGGGCTGTGCGTGGAGTCGGCGCCCTCGTTGCGGAAGTTGCGGTTGATCTCGAAGACCCTGTCGATGCCGCCGACGACCGCGCGCTTCAGGAACAGCTCGGGCGCGATGCGCAGGTACAGCTCGGTGTCGAACGCGTTGCTCCAGGTCGAGAACGGGCGGGCCGCTGCTCCCCCGTGCATCGTCTGCAGCATCGGCGTCTCGACCTCGATGAACGCGCGGTCGGCGAAGGTCTGGCGCATGCTGGCGACGGCCGCGGCGCGGGTGCGCACCATCTTCCGCGCGTCGTCGCGCACGATGAGGTCGAGGTAGCGGCTGCGCATCCGCGTCTCCTCGTTCAGCTCGGTGTGCAGGTTCGGCAGCGGCAGCAGCGACTTCGAGGCGATGCTCCACTCGGCGGCCATGATCGACAACTCGCCCGTGCGGCTCGAGATGACCTCGCCGCTCAGGAACATGTGGTCGCCGAGGTCGACGAACTCCTTGAACGCCGCGAGCGACTCCTCGCCGATGATCGCCTGCGAGAGCATGCCCTGGATGCGCGACCCGTCGCCGGACTGCAGCGACACGAAGCACAGCCGACCCTTGTTGCGGAGGAACACGACGCGCCCCGCGACGCCGACCGTGACGCCGGTGGTCTCGTCGGCGACGAGCCCGCCGTACTCGGCGCGGAGGGCCGGAATCGTGGTGGTGACCGCGACGGCGACCGGGTAGGGCTCGAGGCCGGTTTGGAGCATGCGCTCACGCTTGGCCATGCGGATGATCTGCTGCTCGCTCGCGGCGGCCGCCTCGGCTGCGGCCTCTGCATCCTGCTCCTCGGCGGCGGCGACCCCCGCGAGATCGATCGCGTCGGCGCCCGGCTCGGGCTGGGCGTGCTTCGGGTGTTCACTCATGCGGCGCGTGCTCCTTGAAAGTCGCCCCCAGTTTACGCGGGCGGAGCACGCCGCCTTGCAGCGCTAACTGAGTATCATTCAGTGATCGCCGAACGACAGAAAGGGGTGAACTGTGTTCACCACACCTGCTCTGCGCGCTGAGCGACGCCGGGGTCAACTCGCCGCAAGCGGCCTGCAGCTCCTCGGCGTGCGGACGGCCGCTGGAGCCGAGGGTCTGCCGACCGAGCGGAGCATCTGGCGCCGAGTGGCCGACCTCTCGCTCACACCGCTGCGGGTCATCCCCGACACCGAGCACGACGCTGTGTACGGCGAGTGGTTGGCCCTGGCCGAGGAGTTGCAGATCGTCGGCCCCGACCGCTCCTTCCTGATCTCGGTTCCCACGCCCGGCCCCGAGCTCGGGTGGGCAGCGGTGAGAGCAACCGCTGAGACGCGACTGCCGAACGACGGCATCGAAGAGTTCGTCGCCGTCTCCGAAGACGGGCGACGGTACTCGGCCGTCACCGCCGAAGAGAACGGGTGGTGGCTGATCGGCGGTGAGACCGGCGGGCCGGGTGGGCCGGCGCAGCCGGGTCAGCGCGGTGGGCCGGGTCAGCCGCCGAGGTAGACCGCCTCGTTGTCGATCAGACGGGTGTTGCCGACGCGGGCCGCGACGAGCACGATCGCCCGGCCGTGGTAGCCGTCGTCGACGGGGAGGAACGTCGCGGGGTTCACGACACTGAGGTATTCGAGCGACACGAGCGGCTCGCCCATACCGGCCGACTGCGCGGCGGCGATCACGGCGTCGATGCCGCTGACGGCGGCCGATTCCGCCGCTTCGAGCGTGCGCGACAGAACGCGGGCGGCGAGACGCTCCCGCTCGTCGAGGAACCGGTTGCGGCTCGACAGCGCCAGCCCATCGTCTTCACGCACGGTCTCGACGACCTCGACGGTGACCGGGATGTTCAGATCGCGCACCATGCGGCTCACGACGAACACCTGCTGGGCATCCTTCTGCCCGAACAGAACGGAGTCGGGCTGCACGATGTTCAGCAGCTTGTCGACCACGACGAGCACGCCGTCGAAGTGCCCTGCACGGCTGCGACCCTCGAGGGAGTTGCCGATCGCGCCGGCCGAGACTTTCGTCTGCGTCTTGCCGTCGGGGTACATCTCTGCGGCGCTCGGCGCGAACACGATCGATGTCGAGCCGGGGCGGTCGACGGTCTCGAGCGTGGCCAGGTCGGTCTCGAGGTCGCGCGGGTACCGTTCGAGGTCTTCGGCCTCGCTGAACTGCAGCGGATTCACGAAGACCGAGACCACGACGACGTCGGCGAGCTGCTGCGCCCGTTCGACGAGGGCGAGGTGCCCGCGGTGCAGCGCGCCCATGGTGGGAACGAGGGCGACGAGGGGCTCAGCGACGCCGCGATCCCGCGCATCCTCCTTCGCGGCGGCGATGGCGGCGCGCACCTCGGCGATCGTGACAGCGAGTGTCGGCACGGGTTCTCCTCCTGGTTGCTGCACGGGGCTTCGGCGCGTAGTGCACGGGCCTGCCGCGCTCGGTGCGGGGCGACCCGCAACGCCCCCAGAATGTTACTCGCGTTGCGGGGCGCAGGATGCCCGTGGCCGGGGCTGGCGGGCGCGGCGGTCAGGCCCCGAGGGGCAGGCCGAGGCCGTCTTCGGGGCCGACGGCCCTCTGCAGCGCGTTCTCCACGCTCGAGCGCACGAGGGGGGCGAGAAAGCGGCCGGGCGAGCCGATGCCGATCCCGCTGAGGATGCCGGTCGCCTGGTCGACGATCGCCGTCGAGAAGGTCGTCGCCGTCTCGATCGCATCCGCATAGGCCGGCCGGTCGGCTTCGGCCACCACGATCGGCTCGCCGCCCATCTCGACCACGAGTGCCTGGCCGATCGGCAGCACGGGGGCGGGCGCCGTCACCGCGAAGTACGCACCCGCGAGCCGGGCGATGTCGATGCTCGATCCCGTGAAGCTCATCGCGGGGTGCAGCGCGAGCGGGATCGCACCGGCCTGCAGCGCGGGCGCCAGAACCCCGATCCCGTACTTCGCCGCGGTGTGCACGACCAGCTGCCCGGGCTGCCAGGCACCGGTGGTCGCAAGGCCGGCGACGAGTTCGGGCAGCTGGTCGCTCGGCACCGCGAGCAGCACCAGTTCGCTCCGCTCGATGAGGTCGGGCAGCTGCAGGATGGGCGCGCCGGGCAGCATGGCCTCCGCCCGGTCGCGGCTCTGCTCCGAGACCGCCGCGACTCCGACGATGGCGTGCCCCGCCCCCGCGAGCGCCGCACCGAGCACAGGGCCGACGCGGCCGGCGCCGACGATGCCGATGCCGAGACGTCCGGAGCGCTGCTGGGGTGGGGCCATGCGTTCCAGTGTCACACAGGGCAGGGCAGGGCAGTGCGGCGCCCGGCGCCGCCGAGCCCGACCGGGCCACTCCTCCCGGCCGGTGTCACCGCCCCGCGCTAAGCTGGCCACCGCGCGAGCCGCACCGGAGCGACCCCGCGACACACCTCCGAACGGAAGGGCGCGCGACACATGGCGAACCTCGTCACCTGGCTGTTCGGCATCCGCGCGGAGGAACCGGGCGAGTACCTGAAGCTCCGGCGCCTGCGCCGCCGCATCTACACCGTCGAAGCGCAGCTGCAGGCCGAGATCATCCGTTCGCCCGAGCCCATCCCCTTCGGCGACCTCGATCGTGACGCGTTCACCTCCGCCGCTCCCGGCACAGCGTGGGGCAGCACCCACGACTGCGCGTGGCTCCGCCTGACGGGCACGATTCCCGAACGGATGCTCGGCAGACCCGACACGGTGGTGATGCTCGGCATCCGTGGTGAAGCCCTCGTGCACGACGCCGACGGCGCTGTCATCGACTCGGTCAGCACCGTGTTCCTGCAGGGCGACCTCCCGCACGCCGGAGCCCGCTACCGCCCCCTGCACCACGTCGAGCCCGGCGCCGACGGTTCGGTCGAGCTCTTCGCCGACGTCAGCTACAACGGTCTGCTGCTCTACGCCATCGGCCGCGGCGTCTACCACGGGGCGCACATCGCGACCCGCAACGACGAGGCGTTCGCGCTCTACTACGACTACCTCACCCTGCTGGTGCTGGCCCGGGCCACCGACGACGCACCGCTCGAGGCGTCCCTCCGCGCGGCCCTCAGAACCGCATACGACCGGTTCGCCGCCGGCGACCTGCGCGGCGCACGCATCGCCCTCGCGCCCTCGCTCGAGGCCCGTTCCGAGGGCGACTTCGTGTACAGCGCCATCGGGCACGGCCACCTCGACATGGCCTGGCTCTGGCCGCTCCGCGAGACGCACCGAAAAGCCGCGCGCACCTACATCCGCGCCCTGAACACGATCGAGGAGCACGACGGCTACCTCTACGGCACCAGCCAGCCGCAGCAGCTGCTCTGGCTGAAAGAGGAGCAGCCCGCCCTCTACGCCCGCGTCAAGCAGGCCGTCGCGGCCGGTCGCATCGAGCTGCAGGGCTCGTTCTGGGTCGAGACCGACACGAACCTGGCCGGCGGCGAGGCGCTCATCCGCCAGTCGCTCGTCGGCCGCCGCTTCCTGAAGGAGGAGTTCGGCGTCGGCGACGACCAGCTGCGCCTCTGCTGGCTGCCCGACACCTTCGGCTACAGCGGCAACCTCCCGCAGATCATCTCCAAGAGCGGCATGGACTGGTTCCAGACCATCAAGCTCGCGTGGAACAAGGTCACGGTCTTCCCGCACCGCAGCTTCGTCTGGAAGGGCATCGACGGGTCAGACGTGCTCGTGCACATGCCTCCCGAGGGCGACTACAACAGCCGAGGCGCCGCCGACGGACTGCTGCGCGGGCTCGCCCAGTACCCCGAGAAGGCGATCAACACCGCCCTGCTCGTGTTCGGCTCGGGCGACGGCGGGGGCGGCCCGAACGAGGTGCACCTCGAGGTCACCGGGCGGGAGCACGACCTGCGCGGGCTGCCGCGGGTCGAGTACCGCACGGCCTCCGACTTCTTCCGCGGGCTGGAGGAGAAGGTCGATGAACTGCCGCACACGCACACCGGCGAGCTCTACCTCGAGACCCACCAGGGCACCTACACGACCCAGGCCCAGATCAAGAAGCACGACCGCATCGCGGGCCGCAGGCTGCACGAGGCCGAGGCGCTGGCCGCGATCGTCGGCGACGACAGCACGAGCGTGCTCGAGCCGCACTGGCGGGCGCTGCTGCTGAACAACTTCCACGACATTCTGCCCGGGTCGTCGATCGCGCGGGTCAACCGCGAGGCCATCGAGGCCTACGAGGGCATCGAGGCGGCTGCCGAGGCCTACAGCGCGCGGCTGGTCGAGCGGTTGCCGCGGCCGAGTCGGGTTCTGGATGCCGCGGCGGCGCCGTCGGGTGCGGCACCGGATGCCGCGGCGGCGCCCTCGGCGATCAACCTCACCTCCTTCCCCCGCCGCGAATACACGAAGGTCGGCGACGAGTGGTTCGAAGCCGACGTCGAACCCTATGCAGCCGCGGCGCTCACCCCCCTCGGCCCGCACCCCTTCCCCGAGCTCCGCCACACCCGCGACACGATGGCCAACGGCATCCTGAGCCTGCGTTTCGACGCCGACGGCTCGATCGCCTCGTGCCTCGATGCCGCGGGCGTCGAGCACTCGGCCGGCGGCCTGAACCGCCTGACGCTGCACCGCGACCCCTACCAGTGGCCGTTCGACGCGTGGGACATCGGCCAGAAGTACACCTCCCGCACACCCGTCACGCTCCGCCCGAGCGACGTGTCGACGACGGTCGACGGGCCCACGATCATCCGGAGCCAGCGTTTCGCCTGGAGGGGCGGCGAGATCGAACAGCGCATCGTGCTGGGCAGCGGCAGTGCACTGGTGCGCTTCGAGACGCGCGTCGACTGGCGCGAGAAGCACCGGATGCTGCGCGCGGACTTCTGGCCGTCGCACTACGGACCGGTGGCGAAGTGCGAGATCCAGTTCGGGCACATCGAGCGAGCGACGACCGAGCTCGACGCCCCCTCGACGGCGCAGTTCGAGGTGTGCGCCCACAAGTGGATCGCCACCTCCGACGAGCGCGGCGGCTTCGCGCTGCTGAACGACGCCAAGTACGGCCACCGGGCGAAGAGCGGGCTGATCAGCCTGAACCTGCTGCGCGCGCCCACCTTTCCCGACAAGACCGCCGACCGGGGGTCGCACACGTTCACGTATGCCTTCCGTCCGTTCGCTCCGGATGCCCTGGCCGACGTGATCGCCGACGGATACCGTCTCAACAATCCCCTACTGACGGCCGCGGGCGTCTCGTTCGACAGCGTCGCCTCCGTCGACCACCCGGGCGTCGTCGTCGAGACGCTGAAGCCTGCGGAGGGCGGCCGCGGGGTGATCGTGCGGCTGTACGAGAGTCTCGGCAACCCGACGACGACGGCGCTCCGAACAACCCTCGAACACTCGCGGGCGAGCGAGGCCGACCTGATCGAGCGTGTGACGGGGCCGGCCGATCTCGACGAGCTGGTGTTCTCGCCGTTCGAGATCAAGACGATCCTCCTGGAGAGCTGAGCCATGAGCACGCAGACAGTGCCGTCTGTACCCACCACGCCGACCGCGCGCACGCAGGGCATCGCGATCGTGGTGGCCGGGTTCGGGCAGAACGCGATCCTGACGACGGTCACGACCTTCTTGCTCGTGTACCTGCTGCAGTACGCGCACATCACCACGGCGGGTATCGCAGTGGTGACGACGATCATCTCGGCCGCGAAGATCCTCGACGCGATCAGCGACCCGGTGATGGGCAGCATCATCGACATGACGCGCACGCGGTGGGGCAAGATGCGGCCGTTCATCCTGTTCTCGGCGGCGCCCGTCGCGGTGCTCACCGGGCTGCTGTTCACCGTGCCGGCGACCGACGAGCCCACGCAGCTGGTGTACTTCGGCATCGTCTACGTGCTCTGGGGGTTCGCGTACACGGTGTGCGACGTGCCGCTCTGGGGCCTGATCGGGTCGGCGTTCAGCGACCCTGTGGCCCGCAACCGGGTGATCTCGCGGGTGCGGGCGTTCGGCGCCATCTCGCTCGGGCTCGCGACGCTCGGGATGCCGTGGCTTGCGCAGGCACTGAGCTTCGTGCCCGTGGGGTCGGCGTCGACCCCGGCCGAGCAGACGACGGCGGCCGGATGGTCGCGGGCGGTCTTCGCGATCGCCATCGTCGGAATGGGGCTGTACCTCTTCGCGTTCGTGTTCGGGCGCGAGCGGCCTGCGGCGGTCGCTGCGCCGCGGCTGAGGTTCCGACAGCTGTTCGGGGAGCTCTTTCGCAACACGCCACTGCTGATGGTGCTGATCGGCTCGGTGCTCGGCTTCGGGCGGTTCGTGGTGCAGGCGGGCGGGGCGGTGTTCGTCGTGATCGCCTACGGAAACGCCGGGCTGTTCACGTTCATCGGGGCGGCGATCATCCTGGGGCTGGTGCTGGCGTCGTTCCTCACGCCGATGCTGCTGCGACGCATGTCGGCGCGCCGGCTGATGGTGGCGAGCTCGGTGGCCGGGGCGGTGTTCTACGTTGCGATGTACCTCGTGGGGTTCCAGAGCATCGTCGCCCTCGCGGTGTTCATCTTCTTCACGGGGCTGACGCTCGGTGTGTTCGGTGTGGTGCAGGCGACGATGATCGCGGATGCCGTCGACGACGCCGAGGCGCGAACCGGTGTGCGGAACGACGGCATCTCGTTCGCGTCGCTGACGTTCGTGTCGAAGATCATGAACGCGCTGGCCGTTCTCGCGTTCGGATTCTTCGTGGTGCTGGCGGGGTACCAGGACGGCGCCGTCGTCACGCCGGCGATGCAGAACACGATCTTCGTGTCGATCACGCTCGTGCCGGCCGTGAGCTGCCTCGCCTCGGCGGTGCCATTCCTGTTCTACCGCCTCCGCGGAGCCGCCCCCGCTGCGGCCGGGGCGCTGCCGCCGCGGGCCTAGCCGACCGGCCGCCCGGCCCGCCCGCTCGACCGCCCGCGACCGCCATGCGGCCCCGCGAAGGGTCGCAAATCGTTCCATGCACCGGGTCGCGGCACGATATGGGGCCCTTCGCGGGGCCGCATGGCGGTCGCGGGCGGTCGAGCGGG
>NZ_PSTT01000059.1 GCF_002931235.1 Subtercola sp. Z020
GGCAGTTTCGCTGGATTCATTAAGCCAGTGGGAGGAGGTTCTTGATATTGGTTGAGCGTGGGTGTTAGCGGGCAGCGCGGACGCTCGACCAATATCAAGATCTTCTTCGATCTGACGTAATGAATGCAGCGAAACTGCGTCTCTCCTTATGAACAACTACGGGAGGACCATTCATGTTCACATTCGCTTCACGTCGCACCACCACCATCGCCGCTGCCGCCGCGTTCGCCCTCACTGCTGGCATGGCCATGGGCGGAGCATCTTCGGCATCGGCCGATCCGGCCCCCACCCTTACGGGAACCTTTACAACAACGACTTTCACCGCAGCCGAGCAACTTGTCTCACCCGGTCAGGACATCTTCATCGAAACGATTGTCTCGGTCGCCAGCTGGAGCGAAACACCGAACCAGCTCTCAGGGTTTGTCACATGCCAGGGCGGCACCCGGACCGAGCTCTTCTTCACGCGGTATTCCACAGGCAGCGCGCTCACGGGGTACGGCTGGCTCCCTGCATCGAACAGTGGCAAGTCCTGCTCGATGACCGTGCTGGACAGCGCACCAGGGAAGAAGGTGTACTTTCCGGCGAACGGAATCGCCCAGCAGTACAACTGGAGCGGACCTCGTATGACTATTGACTCGCAGACAGTCACGAGAAGCAGCAACGGCGGTCTGTGACGCCAAGACGATAGTTGAGGCTCGCCTGTATCGCCAGGCGAGCCTCTACTCGTTTCGGGCTAGCTCGCGTCTTCGAGACGCGACGACGCGACCGCGGCGCGCTCGGTCTCCCAGGGGGCCGGGAACGGGAAGTACTGCTCGAGGAAGCTCTGCACCGCTGCGGTGCGCTCCGCGGCATCCACCTCGGGGTAGCTGCCGTCGTTCAGGCAGAAGAAGTCGTACGAGCGCTTGCGCAGCAGGTCTGGCAGCAGGCCGAGCTCCGAGCGCGATGTTGTGTCGACGTACCTGACGCGCGCCGCCTCCTGCACCACCGCCTGCCCGGTCATCAGGGCGTAGTAGTGGTAGAACGAGTTGGTCACCGAGATGTCGGTGCTCGAGCGGAAGCGGCTGGCCGCCGTGCGACGGAAGTCCTCGGGGAACTCCGCCTCGAGCTCCTCGAGCACGCTCTTGCGGAGGGGCGCCGCCGCGTGCTCGAGGTGCCGCGTGATGATGCGGCCGAACTTCTCCCAGAGCAGCCGGCGGTTGACCCGCGCGGCGTTCTCGAATCCGCTCCGGGCGAGGTCGTTCTCGCCCAGCCCGATGCGGGTCTGCGCCTCGATGAACTTCGTGACCCCGCCGGGCGAGAAGAACATGCTCGGCTGCACGGGGCGCCCGAAGAACATGTCGTCGTTCGAGTACAGGAAGTACTCGCTGATGCCCGGGATGCGGTGCAGCTGGCTCTCGACGGCCTGCGAGTTGTGGGTGGGCAGCACGCTGGGGTCGGCGAAGAACTCCTCGCTCCGCACGAAGGTGACCCGTGGATGCTCGGCCAGCCACGCCGGCTTCGGGGAGTCCGTCGCCACGAAGATGCGCCTGACCCAGGGCGCGAACAGGTACACCGACCGGAGCGCATACTTCAGCTCGTCGATCTGGCGGTACCGGGCATCCGAATCGTCGCCGTCGCCGGTGACGTAGCCCTTGCCCTGCGCGCGCCGCCGGCGCTGGTAGTCGATGTCGTTGCCGTCGACCCAGGAGAAGACCATGTCGATGTCGAAGACCACGTCGGTGGCCTGCACGTCGAACATGCCCCTGAGGGTGTTCCAGGTCTCGCCGTAGAGTTCGACGGTCGAGGGGATCGCCTCCGAGCGCGGCAGGATCTGCCGGGTGAGCGAGTTCTCGACCGGGCAGATGATGTTCTCGTCGTCGAAGCTCCAGAGCTGCAGCTCGATGCCGATCGACGACCCGTAGGTGAGGCCGCCGATGGGCTCGACCCGGGGCCGGTAGAGGCGGAAGATGCGCGCCTTGCGGCTCTCGGAGAGGGTACCGCTGCTCACCAGCAGGGGCGGGCGCTTCTTGCCCGTCGCGGTCTTGGAGTACATGGGCTCGTCGAGGCACGCGGCAGCGAGGGCGCGTTCCAGCTTGCGCTTCACGGCGGCGTTCACGGCGATCACGGGGCGCTCGTCGTTCCCTCGGATCAGCAGGAAGTCGATCCCCGCGCCAACGAGCGCATTCCTGATGAACAGCAGGTCTTCGACCATCGCCTCGTGCGGCGTCTGCGTCGTGTTGATGAGGGCGAGCAGGCCCTTCCGCACCGACACATCCGGCCGCCCGTGGCTCTTCGGCCAGGAACGCGGTGCGCCCAGGTGACCGGATGCCCGGTTGAACAGTTCCTCGGGCGCCTCCGGTTCGAGGCTGTTCTCCAGGGCGACGTTGTGGGTCGCCGCGCTGCCGGTCGAGGCGCCTGCCGCGGTGCTGCCGATCATGAGAGCGCCTTCTCGAGCAGGCTCACCAGGGCCTCGAGCTGCACGCTGTCACCCGAACCGATCTCGGCATCCGAGCCGTCGAGCGCGCGCGCTGCGAGGCCCTGTTTGCTGTCGATCAGCTCCGCGATCTTGGAGTCGATGGTCTGCGCGGCGATGATGCGCCACGCCGTGACGGGCTCGGCCTGGCCGATGCGGTGCACGCGGTCGATGGCCTGGGTCTGCTCCGCAGCCGTCCACGAGAGCTCGGCGAGAACGACGTTCGAGGCGGCCTGGAGGTTCAGCCCGACTCCGGCGGCGCTCAGCGAGCAGACGGCGACCGCGACATCCGGATCGGTGTTGAAGCCGTCGATCTGGGTCTGCCGGAAGGCGGCGCTCTGGTCGCCCCGGATGGAGACGGTGCGGAGCCCGGCCTTGGCGAGGGCCTCCTCGGCCTGGTCCATCACGTCGATGTGCTTGGCGAAGAACACCACCTTACCCACCGACCGCGCGAGCTGGGCCGCGTAGTCGGCGGCGAGGCCGGCCTTGGCCTGGCCGATCTTCCGCACCATGGTGAAGACGTTCTCGCCTGTCGACGAGGCCTTCGACTCCTCGAGCTCGGCCTTCGCGACCAGGCGCATGAGCTCCGGGTTCGGGCCGTCGCTGGTGTCGTATCCCGACCCCATCGCGCCGGCCGCCGAGCGACGGTAGCGCGTGACGAGACGTTTGCCGAGTTCGGCCTCGGCCTGGCGGATGGAACGCCCGAGGTCGTCGTCGAGCTCGACCGGCAGGTCGACGACGCGCTTGGCCGGCAGGTCGGCCGCGACATCCACCTTCTTGCGGCGAACGATGCCCATGTCGATCACGGCCTCGCGGGCCTCGGCGAAGAAGCCGAAGTCGGCGGGGGTCAGCCCGGTGTCTTCGAGCTTGGCCATGAGGGCGGGGGTCGGCTTGTCACCGTCGATCCAGCCGAGGTACTGCCAGATCGCGCGGAAATCGTCGACGTCGTTGATGAGCGGGGTTCCGGTGAGCGCCATCATGAGCGGCTCGCCGCCGGGCGCGAAGCGGCGGATGCGCTCGGCCAGGGCGAGCACGTTCTTCGAGCGCTGCGACTGCATGTTCTTGATGAAGTGCGCCTCGTCGACGACCATTCCCTTGAAACCGAGGGTGCCGAGCCAGGCCAGGTGACGGTCGAGAACATCGTAGTTGACGATGACCACGTCGGCGAAGGCGTCGAGGTTCGCGCCGTCGCCCTGGATGACCGTCGCACGACGATGCGGGGTCCAGATCTCGACCTCGCGGGCCCAGTTCATCTTGACGACGTTCGGCACGACGGCCAGCAGCGGGTAGGAGTCGGAGACGGATGCGGCCAGCAGCGACTGCGCGGTCTTGCCGAGACCGGGTTCGTCTGCCAGCAGGAAGGAGCGGTGCCCGGCGGCGACGGCGGCGATGAAGCGCGCCTGGTGGTGCATGAGCTCGTGGCCGGGGGGCGAGATGCGGTCGATCTTCGGCGCTTCGGGCAGCTGCATGCTGGCGACCGTGCCGCCCGAGCCGTACTCGAAGGCACGGTAGAGCGGGCCGAGCAGTTCCCAGCTGGTGAGTCGCCCGCGGCTGGCGGGCTTGCTGGCCGCGGCCGCGCTGAAGTCGGGGGCGAGGAAGGGGTTCGCGAGCTGCCGGGCCTTGACCGACTGCGGCATGACCTGCTTCTCGGCGGCTCCGGGCGAGAACGGGAAGCCCGTCGCGAAGGGCGAGACGACCGCGGCCTCCTGCGGCTCCTCCTCGTGCTCGACCTCGATGCCGGCATCCATCAGGTACTCGCGGCGCAGCCGCTGGGCGACGGGCGAGACCGCTGCGTCGCTCTCGAGCAGGGTGATCAGCGAGGTGTCGCGCGCGGCGGTCTGGGCGAGGATTCCCGCGATGCCGTCGAGGCGTTTCAGCTGCTCTGCGCGTTCGCCGTCACTCAGCTCGGTGTCGCTCTTGATGCGGGCGCGTTCCTCGCGCATCAGAAGTGCGACCACGAGGAACTTGGTGCGGTTCGAGGGCACGACCTTGCCACGCTGGGCGGCAGATTCGACCTCGCGCACCTTGCGCGCGAGGATCGGGATGAGGCCGGTGTTGTCGACCGTGCGGGTGGACCGGCGAACGCCTGATCGTGACATGCTCCTCCTGTGGAGTGGGGCGACGACGACCCTCAGACCCTGCTGAAGCTCCGGCATTCGCGAACCTGCACCGGAAGTCAGACCACAAGCAGTCGTGTTTTCAGAAACAACTGCGGGCTTCCCGGTGCTCGCCCCATTCTACCGCATGCAGGCACCCGCTCGCCGCTACTGGTCTTTCGACACGGGGATCTTGATCAGCAGCCCGGCCGCGACGAAGACGATGGCGGCCGCCAGGTGCAGCGCGTACCAGACGGGCGGGGCGAAATCGAGCGGCAGCACAGGGTTCCAGACGATCGCGATGGGTACGAGGCCGATGATCCACCACCACTGCTTGGCCTGGTAGGCGAAGACGCAGATGATGAGGGCCAGGATCGCGATCGCGTAGCGCAGCAGGGTGAACCAGCCGCTGTCGATCACCGCGACGGCAGCGAGGAGCACGACCGCACCGAGCAGCCCGGGCGCCAGGGCCGTGCGGGCGAAGGTGGGGTACCGCGACTGTTCGGTGCGCTTGGTGCTCACTGCTGGCCCTTCAGCCATTCGAGGGCGTCGAGCACGAGTTCGTGGTCGTCGGCCTGCGCCAGGCCGGAGACCCCGACGATGCCGATCATCGAGCCGCGCACGAAGAGCGGTACGGCTCCGCCGTGGGCCGCGAAGAGGTCGAGATCGAGCCGGGAGGACTGCTCGAACGTGGTGCCCCGCGACCGGAACAGCGTTCCGACCACGAACGACGATTCGCCCCAGCGGCGCACGACGCGGAACTTGCGCTCGAGCCACGCATCATTGTCGGCGGAGGCCCCGGGCATCCCGGCGTGGAAGACCCGCTGGTCGCCGAAGACGATGGAGACGGCGATGGGCAGGTCGCGTTCGATCGCCTGGTCTCGCAGGTGCGAACCGAGGGAGAACGCGTCGTCGTGGTCGAACGAGTCGAACTGGATGGCGCGTTCGCGGCGTCGCAGCTCTTCGAGCCGTGCGGACTCGTCGAGAATGGCAGAATCGCTGTTGGGCATAGCCTCAGCCTAGAACCCCTGCCTGATCTCTCATCCCTGATTCGCGCCCGCCGACCGGAAAGTCCCACCCGATGACCCAGCCCTTCCTGATCTCCGATGCCGTCTCCGCTGCCCTCGCCGACGGCCGGCCCGTCGTCGCACTCGAGTCGACCATCATCTCGCACGGCCTCCCCCGGCCCCGCAACCTGGAGGCCGCGAAGGAGTTCGAGGAGATCCTGCTCTCGGTCGGCGTGACGCCTGCCACGATCGCGGTGCTCGACGGCATCCCGCGCATTGGGCTCGACGCCGACGGAGTCTCGCGCATCGCGAACGAAGACATGGTGAAGGCGAGCGTTCGCGACCTGCCGATCCTCGCGGCCAAGGGCATCAGCGGCGCCACCACCGTGGCGGCGACCGCCTACCTCGCGGGCCGCGCCGGTGCGCGGGTCTTCGCGACCGGCGGCCTCGGCGGCGTGCATCGCGGCGCCAGCGCGACGTTCGACGAGTCGGCCGACCTCAGTTCGCTCGCCCTCGCGGGTGTGACCGTGGTCGCCGCCGGCGTGAAGAGCGTGCTCGACATCGCCGGCACGCTCGAACGCCTCGAGACCCTGAGCGTTCCCGTGGTCGGCTACCGCACCACCAACTTCCCGAGCTTCTGGCTCACCGAGTCGGGCGAGCAGATCGACTGGTCGGTCGACTCCCCCGCCGAGATCGCCCGGGTCATGCAGAGCCAGGACGACCTCGGCCACGGCCAGGGCATCATCGTGGCGAACCCGCTGCCGCCCGAGCTGCAGTGGGAGCCGGCTGAGCACGACAGCGTGCTTCTCGAGGCGCTGGCCGAGGCCGACGCGCAGGGCATCCGCGGCAAGGCCGTCACGCCGTTCCTGCTCTCCTACATCGTGGGGGCGTCGGGCGGCCGGAGCCTCGAAGTGAACCTCGACATCGCGCGGAACAACGTGCGGCTGGCCGGCGAGATCGCGGGCGCGTGGAGCTCGCTCAGCCATGGCTGACTCTGGTGGGGTTGCCGCCCGGCCTGGCGTGGCCGACGCCGCCCGGCCCGGCCACGCGGCCCACCTGCACGTGCGGGTCGTGATCGTCGGCGACGTGTTCGACGACATCATCGTGACCCCGTCGGCGGGCATCCGCAGCGACACCGACACGCTCGCGAGCATCGAGCGCCGCGCGGGGGGCTCTGCGGCGAACACCGCAGCCTGGCTCGGCTCGCTCGGCACCCTCGTCGATTTCGTCGGACGCACGAACATCGCCGACACTGCCAGGCACGAGAACCTGTTGCGCGATGCGGGCGTCACCCCGCACCTGGCCGGCGAGCTGACGCTGCCGACCGGCACGATCGTCGTGATCGTCGAGGGCGACGACACGCGCACCATGCTCACCGAGAAGGGCGCGAACGTCGACACCTCGCCCTCCGATGTGACAGACGCGCTGCTGACGGTCGCCACGCACCTGCACTTCACGGGATACACACTGTTCAGCGGGCAGCCCGTCGAGGGGTTCGCCGACCTCATCCGCCGGGCGAAGGCGCACGGGGTGACGGTGTCGGTCGATCCGGGGTCGTCGGGGTTCATCGTCGATCACGGGCCGGCGGCGTTCCTCGAGGCCGTGGCGGGTACCGACATCCTCTTCCCCAACCTCGACGAGGGGCGCGCGCTCACCGGGCTCGTCGAACCGACAGCGATCATGGATGCCCTGACCGGGCATTTCGCTGTCGTCGCCCTGACCCTGGGTCGGAGGGGGGCCCTCATCGGAACGGGCTCCGGATCACACTCTCTGCGCATACCGGTCACCTGCGTGCCCGCGGAGCCCCGCGACACCACGGGCGCCGGCGATGCGTTCGACGCCGGATTTCTCTCCGGGCTGTTCGCCGGGCTCACCGCAGCCGATCGACCGCTGTCGTTCGGGGCTTCGGAGCTCAGCGAGCGACTCCAGCGGGCCGGCGAGACGGGCGTGGCGACGGCTTCCCGGGCGATCGGCATCGTCGGGGCGCGGCCGCCGGGGTTCGCGCCGCACCACCCCGCGCACTAGCGGCGGGGTCGCCGAACGGCGGCTGGCGGCATCCAGAACCGTCTGCAGCGGCGCCACGCGAGACGGCTACTGGCCCCGGCGCAGTTCGGGCAGGCGGATCGGCCTGCTCTTCGGCGGCAACCCGTGCACCCGCTCGAGGGCGGGCTCGAGCTCGGAGAGCCACGCCTCGTAACCGTCTTCATTCAGGTGCAGGCGATCGCTCGTGTAGGCCGGATTGAGTTCCCCGTCGTCGAGCGCGAGGGCGGGCCAGAGGTCGAGGTAGTGGGTTCGCACCGACGAGGCGAACTGCCAGATGTGCCGGTTGATGTCGCGGATCCGGTCGGCGTATTCGTGACCCCGTGGCATGACCGACTGCAGCAGCATTTCGGCATCCGGGAGCTCGTTCCTCAGCTTCACGAGAATCGTCTCGATGTTCTGCACAACGTGCTCGACCGACTTGCGTTTCGCGAGGTCGTTCGCGCCGATCAGCAGCACGACCGTTCCCGGGTCGAGCGCGGTCACGTCGCCGAGTCGAGCCTTCACATCGTCGGTGGTGTCGCCGGCGACCCCCAGGTTGTGCACGGTGTAGTCGCCGAAATGTATCTGCCAGTCGGCTCCGGCCGTCAGGCTGTCGCCGAGAAAGACCAGGGTGCGATTCTGCATAAGCGCCTCCGATGGATCAGTTACGCGAACCCTCATTGTGTCGCGGGGGGCTGCAAAGCTCCAGCCCCCTCCTCATCTGTCGCAGAGCCGTCAGGCGACCTCTTCGGCCGTGTCGGCCTTGTCGGCGGGCGCCTTCGTCGTCGGTCCCGGATGCTCGTTCTTCCGTTCGGCCTCCTTCACCGCCGTCTCGGTGATGCGGTTGGCCATGCCCGGGAAGATGAACCCGTGGAACGGCAGGATCGAGTACCAGTAGAGTCGGCCGCCGAGCCCCTTCGGGAAGAACACGGCACGTTGGGTGTACCGCGAGCCGCCGCCCTCACGCGGCGCCGCCGTCATCTCGAGCCACGCCCTGCCGGGCACCTTCATCTCGGCGCGCAGGCGCAGGAAGCTGCCGCGCTTGATCTGCTCGACCCGCCAGAAGTCGAGGGCGTCACCCGTGTGCAGGTGGTCGGGGTTGCGGCGGCCCCGGCGAAGGCCCACACCGCCGACGAACTTGTCCATCCAGCCCCGGGCGACCCAGGCGATCGGGAACGAGTACCAGCCGTTGTCGCCGCCGATGCCCTCGATGACCCGCCAGAGGTCGCCCGGCTTGGCATCCGTGTCACGGACCTGCAGGTCGGTGTACACCGTGTGCCCCGCCCAGTCGGGGTCGCTCGGGATGTTGTCGCTCGGCGCGCCCTGCACGACACTGTCCTGCCAGCTCGTCTCGACCTGCCCGTCGCGCATCTTGCCGAGGGCCAGGCGCACCGCCCGCCGGTAGCCGGTGAGGCCGCCGGCCGGATCGGGGATGTACGCCTTGATGTCGTTCTCGGTGGCCACGCATTCGAACTGCAGCGATTCGATGATCGGCACCGCGAGGTTGCGCGGGATGGGCGAGACCAGGTTCACCCACTGCGACGCCAGCCACGGCGTGAACACCGGGAGCGACGCGATCGGGCGCTGGTGGAGGCCGGCCTCGACCGCGTACCCGTTCATCATCTGGCCGTAGCGCAGCACGTCGGGGCCGCCGATGTCGAACGTGCGGTTGAGGATGTCGGGCACCTCGGCCGCGGCGATCAGGTAGTGCAGAACGTCGCGCACCGCGATTGGCTGGATGCGGTTGCGCACCCACTTCGGGGCGGGCATGTACGGCAGCACCTCGGTGAGGTGGCGGATCATCTCGAAGCTCGTCGAACCGGAACCGATGATCACGCCGGCCTGCAGCGCCATCGTCGGGACGCCTGACTGCATCAGCACGCTGCCGACGGCGGCGCGGGAACGCAGGTGCTGCGAGAGGTTCGTGCCCTGCGGGTGCAGACCGCCGAGGTACACAATGCGCTTGACGTCGGCCTTCAGCGCGAGCTGCGCGACATTGCGGGCCGACGTGAGCTCGGTTCCGTCGAAGCTGCCCTTGCCACCCATGGAGTGCACCAGGTAGTAGAGCACGTCGACGCCGGCGAACACATCGTGCTCCTCCATCGACGCGCGGTCGCTGAGGTCACCCTGCACGATCTCGACCTGGTCGGTCCACGGCACGTCGCTGAGCTTCTGGGGCGAGCGCACGAGCACCCGCACCTTCCACCCCGCCTCGAGCAGCCGGGGCACCAGCCGGCCCCCGATGTACCCCGTCGCACCGGTCACGAGGGCGGTTCGTTCAGCGGATTCGGGCTCGGAGGTCACGCTCTCATCAGTCACCCCCTCAGGGTACGCCGCTCCCCCGCCCTCCGTTCGCAGCCCGCGCTCGGGGTTGGCTGTGCAACCCTGCGGAGTCGCGTCTGGATCGGGTGCTACCTAGGGCGCCGGGGTGCTGCAGGCCGGGTTGTGGGTGCTGTCGACTGGGTTGTGGGTACTGCCTGCTGGGTTGTTGGTACTGCCTGCTGGGTTGTGGGTACTGCCTGCTGGGCTGCGGGCGCTGCTGGCTGGGCTGTGGGTCTGGAAACCCGTCGCGCCCTTCGACTGCCGCGCCCTTCGGGCTTGCCGACAAAGGCGTGGTGCGGATGCGCAGGTGCCTCGTCGATGGTTGCGCTGGCCAGCGGGTCTTGCTTTCAGCATGGCTGGCCGGATGGCTGATTCGCGCGGGACGCGGACGAAGCAACCGCTATCCGGTGTCGGTGTCGGTGTCGGTGTCGGCTTCCGCTTCTGGCTCGTGCTGGGTCGGAGCTTGGGGTGCTGCCGGGTGATTCTTTCGGGGTCGCTGGTGGTCGGAGGGGGGTTCCGCGATTCGGCGCGGGTTCGGCGTGCGGGGCGGGTTCGGCGTGCGCAGTGGGTCGGAGGCATGGGGTGGGTTTGGGG